>WBOU01000001.1:0-300000 GCA_009268125.1 Chloroflexia bacterium SDU3-3
AGAGCGCGGTGTTGGGCATGCCCTCGAACCCGCCGATGTCGTGGCTCCAGAAGCCGAAGCCCGAGAGGCCCAGCGAGAGGCCGCCGCGCAGGCTCTCGGCCATGGAGGGGAAGGTCGAGTCGTTGTCACCGCCCCAGTGCACGGGGTACTGCTGGCCGCCCGCCGTGGCCGAGCGGGCGAACACCACCGCCTCGCCCTTGCCGCGGCCTTCCTCTAGCACATCAAACACCACCTGGTTGTAGCGCTGGGTGTAGTAGTTGTGCATCTTCTGCGGGTCGGCGCCGTCGAAGTACACGGCGTCGGTGGGGATGCGCTCGCCGAAGTCGGTCTTGAAGGTATCGACGCCCATGGCCATCAGGCCGCGCAGCTTGTCGGCGAACCAGGCGCAGGCGGCGGGGTTGGTGAAGTCGACGATCGCCATGCCGGGCTGCCAGAGATCCCACTGCCAGACGTCGCCGTTGGCGCGCTTGATCAGGTAGCCATTGGCCGCGCCCTCGGCGAAGAGCGGGGAGCGCTGGGCGATGTAGGGGTTGATCCAGGCCGAGATGTGCAGGCCGCGGGCCTTGAGGCGCTGGAGCATGGCCTGGGGGTCGGGGAACATGCGGGTGTCCCAGACGAAGTCGCACCAGTTGAACTCGCGCATCCAGAAGCAGTCGAAGTGGAAGACGTGGAGCGGGAGGTGGCGCTCGGCCATGCCGTCGATGAAGGAGGAGACGGTGGCCTCGTCGTAGTTGGTGGTGAACGAGGTGGTGAGCCAGAGGCCAAACGACCAGGCCGGGGGCAGCGCGGGGCGGCCCGTGAGCGCGGTGTAGCGCCCGAGCACCTCCTTGGGCGTGGGGCCGTAGATCACGAAGTACTCCAGCGTGTGGCCCTCCACGCTGAACTGCACCCGCGACACCTTCTCGGTGGCGACCTCGAACTCGACCTGCTCGGGGTGGTTGACGAACACGCCGTAGCCCTTGTTGGTCATGTAGAAGGGCACGTTCTTGTAGGCCTGCTCGCTGCCGGTGCCGCCGTCGCGGTTCCAGGTCTCCACGGTCTGGCCGTTCTTGACAAAGGCGGTGAAGCGCTCGCCCAGGCCGTAGACGTTCTCGCCCACACCCAGCCCCAGCTGCTCGTGCATGAAGTGGCCCATGCCCCGCACATCCGCGATGCCCATGCCGCGCACGCCGCTGCTGGTGATCAGCTCGTCGCCGTGCAGGAAGTCCACCCGCCACGGCTCGTCGCGGGGCACGCGCACGGTCAGCTCGCCGCTGGTCAGGCTCACCGCGTGCTCGTCGTTGGTGATCGCCACATCGGGGCGCAGGTCGTTGATCGCGAACTCCGGCGCTTTCTGGCGCACGCCCGCGAAGTGCGTCATGCGCACCTTGATCACGTTCGGCAGCGGCGAGGAGAACTCGACCGTGAGCAGCGGCCCGGCCAGCGTGTCGCCGCGGTGGTTGATCCGGCGGGTGGCGTAGGCCGTGAAGCCCTTCTCGGCCACGTCGATATCGTATGCCTGCGCGGGGTAGAAGACCTGCACCCCATCGCGCATGAGCCAGTTTCCATCGGTGAATTTCATGACTTAGGCGTCCTTACCTGTGTTTGCTGCAATGAAATCGCGGTACCAGAGGCCGCTGTCCTTGATCGTGCGCTTCTGGGTCTCGTAGTCCACGTAGATGATGCCAAAGCGCTTGGTGTAGCCAAAGGCCCACTCGTAGTTGTCCATCAGCGACCACGCGAAGTAGCCCTTGAACGGCGCTCCGTCGGCGATCGAGCGGCCTGCGGCGGCGATGTGCTGCTGGTAGTAGGCCACGCGCAGCTCGTCGTGCACGGCATCGCCGGTGGGCGCTGCGTCGTCGTAGGCCGCGCCGTTCTCGGTCACATACACTTCCTTCACCGGGTAGTCGCGGCTCACGCGCATGATCTGGTCGTACAGGCCGTCGGGGTAGATCGACCAATCCATCGCGGTGACCGCCAGCTCCTCGCGGCGCACCCAGCGCGTCTTCAGCAGCGGGTCGCCGCCCTCGGTGCCGTCGCCGATGTAGGTGGGGGCGTAGTAGTTGAGGCCCAGGAAGTCGGTCTCGGCGGCCATCAGCTCGAAGTCGCCGGGCTGCACCTGCGGGGCCAGGTCGCCGTAGATCGCCAGCATGTCGGCGGGGTAGCCGCGCCCATACAGCGGGTCGAGGTACCAGCGGTTCTGGTAGCCGTCGTGCCGCCACGCGGCGGCCTTATCGGCCTCGCTGTCGCTGGCGGGGTAGACCTGGCTGAGGTTCAGGGTGATTCCGGCCTTCGCGCCCGGGCTGTTGCGGCGGATGATCGCCATGGCCTTGCCGTGGGCTAGGTAGGTGGTGTGCAGCGCGGTCAGCGAGTCGGCCACGGTGTGGCTGACCCGGCCCGGCGCGTGGATGCCGTTGTGGTAGCCCAGCACGCAGCTGCACCACGGCTCGTTGAAGGTGATCCAGTTTTTGACCTTGCCACCCAGGCGCTTCGTCACCACCTCGGTGTACTCGGCGAAGGCCTCGCTGGTGGCGCGGTTCAGCCAGCCGCCCTCGTCCTCCAGGGCCTGCGGCAGATCCCAGTGGTAGAGCGTGACCCACGGCGTGATGCCAGCGGCCAGCAGGCCATCCACCAGCTTCTCGTAGAAGTCCAGCCCGGCCTCGTTCACCTGGCCCCGGCCCTGCGGCAGGATGCGCGGCCAGGCGATTGAGAAGCGGTAGGCCTTCAGGCCGAGCTGGCGCATCAGCGCGATGTCGCCCTCCCAGCGGTGGTAGTGGTCGCAGGCCACCGCGCCGGTGTCGCCGTTCACGATCTTGCCGGGCGTGGCGCTAAACGTATCCCAGATCGAGACCCCACGGCCATCTTCGTGGATGGCCCCCTCGATCTGATATGAGGCAGTTGCGGCACCCCAGACGAAATCTTTGGGAAAAGGTGTTGCGTTGTTGGACATAACAAGTGACTCCAGTGTGTGATGCTGATAACGTAGAGGGCGCAAAAGGCTCCCCGTATGACACGGCGGACATCTGGGCGCGCGTCATACGGGGTCCGAGCAGCGCGCCCGGCTGCTAGAAAGTAGCCAGATTACCTGGCTTCGAGAATGGCGACGCCGTAGGCCGGAAGCTCAAGGCTCCCGCTCACCTCAGACTCGCTCAGATAATCATGGTAGCGATTTCCCTCCGGAAGATCCAGGCTGGTCGGCTCGCTGTTGTGGTTGAGCACGAACAGCACGCGGTGCTGATCATTTTCGCGCTGCGTCACCTCCACACCGAATGGCGCTTCCAGCAGCGGCTGGATGCCCTTCTCGGCCAGCAGGTCGCCGTAGAGGCGGTCGAGGAACATCTCGTCCGCATCGGTGCCGATATAGTAGCCCTGGCCCGCGCCCAGCCGGTTGCGGGTGACCACCGGCATGCCCTCGTAGAAGTCGTGGCCGTAGGTGGCCAGCACCTCCGCGCCCTCGGCGTGCACGATGTCGCACAGCATGCCGCAGGCGTAGCTGCCGCTGCCATCGGCCAGCACGATCTGGTTGGCCTGGTTGGGGTAGAGCGCGTCGATCTCCTCGACCCAGATGCCCAGGGTTTTGCTCAGCGGCCCAGGGTAGCCCTCGAACGCTAGGTCGGTCTCGTTGGCGATGCCGCTGAACACCGTGCTCACAAACGTGCCGCCGCGCTCCACAAAGGCCTGGATGCGCTCGCCCACGCCGGGCTTGACCATGTAGAGCATCGGGGCGATCACGATCTCGTACTGGTCAAGCGCCGAGTCGCTGAATATGATATCGACCGACACATTTTTGCGCCACAGCGCGCCGTAGTGCTTGCGCACAAACGCCACGTAGTCCTTGGGGTTGATCGGGCCGACCGCGTTCTCGATCGCCCACCAGTTGTTCCAGTCGAACAGCACCGCCACCTTGGAATGCGTTACCGCGCCGATGGTCAGGTCGCCCAGCCGCTCTAGCTCGGCCCCCAGCTCGCTCACCTCGCGGAACACGCGGGTGTCGCTGCGCCCGCTGTGCTCCACCACCGCGCCATGGAACTTCTCGCAGCCGCCGCGCCCGCGCCGCCACTGGAAGTACATCACGCTGTCCGACCCGTGGGCCAGGGCCATGTAGCTCCACAGCCGCATTACGCCGGGGCGCTTGAGCGCGTTCACCGTCTGCCAGTTCTGGCTGCTGGGGGTCTGCTCCAGCATCAGGAAGGGCTGGCCGTCTTTGAGCCCGCGGTTCAGGTCGTGCAGGAAGCCGATGTCGCCGGTGTAGCCGCTGGGTGCGGGGTAGCAGTCCCACGAGACCACATCCACCTCCTTGGCCCACGCGCGGTAGTCGAGGTGCGGGAAGGTGCCCATCATGTTGGTGGTGATCGGGATGTCGGGCGTGATCGCGCGGATGGCGTCGCGCTCCAGCTGGTAGCACGCCAGCATGGCGTCGCTCTGGAAGCGGCGGTAGTCGATCGTCAGTCCGTGCAGGCGGGTCTCGCCATCCTCATAGTAGGGGTCCACCTGCTCCCAGTCGGTGAAGGTGTGGCTCCAGAAGCGTGTCCACCATGCGTCGTTCAGCGCATCCAGTGTGCCGTACTTGTTCTGGAGCCAGCTGCGGAACGCGGCGGCGCAGGTGTCGCAGTAGCAGGGTGTGGCGTATTCGTTCGAGATATGCCAGAGCATCAGGTTGGGCAGATCTTTGTAGCGCTCGGCTAGCTTGGTGGCCATCTGCATGGCCAGCCTACGGTAGGTGGGCGAGCTGGGGCAGTAGTTGGTGCGCCCGCCGTGGTGCACGCGCCGCCCGCGTGCGTCGGCGCGCAGCACATCGGGGTACTGCTTGGCCATCCAGGCCGGGATGGCCGCCGAGGGTGTGGCCAGGCAGATCGTGCGGTCGGCATTGCTCAGCTTCTCGATCACGCGGTCGAGCCACTCGAAGGTGAAGGTATCTTCGGCAGGCTGGAGCGACACCCAGCTGAACACGCCGATGGTGGCGATCTTATAATGGGCCTGCTGCATCAGCGCGGCATCGTCATCCCAGGTGGCCTCGGGCCACTGCTCGGGGTTGTAGTCGCCGCCGTGCCAGATGTAGGGCGCTTTGGGATTGGTCGGGCGATATGAGCGCATCGTTGGACTCCTTCGCTAGTGGGAAAAGCACATGGCGAGCATATGATAGCGTTCTTCCTGTGAACTTCCATCCATCCAAAGTAGGGCTGAAACCGCTTTCCTTCCGATCTGGGCCATATTCTAATCGCGTAGATCACGGGTGTATGGCGGATGAACAGAGAAAAAGTGAAAACGCTTTCGGCCCCTCGCCGCCCGCCCCAGGCTGGCCGGGAAGCGGGTTCCCAGTCCGAGCGAGAGAGGCAGGGGCAAGGGGCCGACGCTTGGGGCAGGGGTGAGCAAGCGCTATCCCTTGACGCCGCTCATCACCACGCCCTCGGCGATATAGCGCTGCACAAAGAAGTAGAGCACAATCATTGGCAGCGTCATCAGCACCGAGGCCGCCATCAGCGGGCCAAAGCGGGTGACCTGCGCACCGATCAGGGTCAGGATGCCGATCGCCAGGGTGAAGTTGTCGCGGGTGTTCAGGTAGATCACCGGGTTGAAGATGTCGGTCCAGAACACCTGGATGCTGAACACCGAGATCACGGCCAGCACCGCCTTCGAGTTTGGCAGGATGATGCTCCAGAAGATCCGCAGGCGGTTGGCCCCGTCGATCATCGCCGCCTCTTCCAGATCCTTGGGGATGGAGCTGAAGAACTGGCGGAACAGGAAGATGTTCCAGGCGCCGCCGCCAAACCATGCGGGCACCCACAGCGGCAGATGCGTATCGACCCAGCCGATCTTGCTGAACATAATGAAGAGCGGGATCATGGTCACCTGCGAGGGCAGCATGAGGGTGGCCAGGCAGATGCCGAACAGGATGTTCAGCCCCGGCGCGCGCAGCCGCGCGAAGCCGTAGCCCACCAGGGCCGAGGTGATCACCACGCCCGAGACACCCAGCGCCGACACCTTGAGCGTGTTGCCCAGGTAGGTGCCCATAGGCACCAGGTCGAACATCTGGCTGTAGTTCTGCGGCCAGAACGGGCTGGGGATCCACTGCGGTGGCCAGGTGAACATCTGATTTTCGCGCTTAAACGACGTGATGATCAGCCACACGAAGGGGATCAGGAAGATAATACTGAAAAAGACCAGTATTCCGTAGGAAAAGACCTGCCCAACGATAAATTGAAGCTTGTGCGCCTGCCGCATCGGCGTGCGCGCTGGTGACATCTGCATGGCTTACCTCCGCTGGTCGACTTCGTAGTACACGCGGCTGCCCACCGTGCGGAACTGGATAACCGTGATGATCACGATCACCACAAACAGCACCCACGCCATAGCCGATGCATAGCCGAGCTTAAAGTATCGGAACGCGTTCAGGTACAGGTACGGCACGAAGAACAGCATCGAGTTGCGCGGCCCCGCGAACGAGCCGCCGTTCTTGCCCACCAGCACATAGGTCTGGGTGAAGATCTGCAGGGTGCCGATCACGCTCATGATCAGCTGGAAGAACAGTGAGGGCGAGATCATGGGGATGGTGATGCTCCAGAAGCGCTGCCACACATTTGCGCCATCGATCGTCGCCGCCTCGTACAGCTCGGTCGGCACGTTTTTCAGCGCCGCCAGCAGGATGACCGTGCCGCCACCTGCGGTCCACAGGCTCATAATGATCAGGGCGGGCTTGCTGTAGTTGGGGTCGCCCAGCCAGCTGATCTTGCCCACACCCAGCGGCGCGAGCAGCGAGTTGAGCAGGCCATAGTCCTTGTTGAAGATCCACATCCACAGCACCGTGGTGGCCACCAGCGGCACCACCGAGGGCAGGTAGAAGATTGTGCGCCAGATACCCTCGCCGCGCACCTTCTGGTTGAGGATCAGCGCGAGTCCAAAGCTCATCAGCAGGCCGAGCGGCACACTGAAGATGACATAATACAGCGTGTTAAAAGAAGCAGTGCGGAACAATTCATCATTAAAAATCGTGGTGTAATTTGCTAGCCCCACCCACTCCGGCGGTCGCGCGATATCCCACTCGTGAAAGCTCATGTAGATCGAAAACAGCATAGGGAAGAGCGTAAACAGCACAAACCCGATGCTAAAGGGGGCGGTGAAGAGGTAGGCGGCGATCGCCTCACGTCGCGCCAGCGGCGACATCGCGCTCCAAGATTGGCGCTTTCTCGCGGGTGCTGCGCCGACCGATCTTTTTTTGGTGGTTAACATCGCGTGAATCCTTTGTCCCAAGGTCTTGTTTGGCCCCGGCGGCCAGCTGCCCAGGAAGGGCAGGGCGAGCATTGGCCCGCCCCACCCATGGATCGGCCTACTTACTGGCGTTGGCCTTTGCCCACTCTTTGGCCAGCACTTCGTTCGCCTTCGCCGAGGCGGCGGGCAGCACATCGGCTGCCTTGGCCAGGCCCTGCATCACCTCGTCGCTGGCGGGCTGAATATGGCCCGAAGCCTCGGCGATCCCAGGCGGATCGAGCAGCTTGAACGAGTTGTTCGGGTCGGTCAGCGAGCCGATGATGTCCTTCAGCTCGGCGGGCGATGCGGGGCCGCTGATGAAGGTGGTCATGGCCTGCTCGTCGTTCAGCGCGGGCTGGCCCATGCCGTGCTCGGCGCGGTAGCGGGTGGCCTCTGGCTCGTAGGTCAGCCACTTGAGGAACTTCCACGCGGCAGCCTGGTTCTTGCTGGTCTTGGCGATGCCAATCTTCATACCCACGTTCGGCTGCTTGGTGCCGGGGATGGGTGCGACGCCCCAGTTGAACTGGGCGTTGTCCTTGACGTTGCCAAAGCCCCAGTTGCCGTTCAGGCTCATCGCGGCCTTGCCAGCGATGAACGGGTCGGCGCCGCCGAGCGAGGTGCTCTGGTCGTTGTTCAGCTGGCAGTTCTTCACATTGATGAAGTCCGAGACCTTCTGGAAGAACTCGACCGTCTTGGGGTCATCCAGCTGGTACTTGGGCTGGCCGTCCACCATGTTCAGGTAGGGGATGCCCTGCTGCTGGGCCAGGATGCTCATGATCCAGTGGAAGTTGTGCATGCCCCACTGGCCCTGGTCGGGCTTGGAGAGCTTGCAGGCCACATCCATGAACTCGTCGATGGTGTAGCCCTTGGCCGAGGGATAGGGGATGCCAGCGGCATCGAACATGTCTTTGTTGTAGTACAGCAGCCAGTAGGCGGTGTCGTGGCCGAAGCCGTAGATCTTGCCATCGTAGGCCGGTGCCACCGCGCCGCCCACGAATTTGTTGATGTCGATGTTATCCTGCTTGATCAGGTCGTCGATCGGCAGCATGAAGCCCTTCGACACATAGTCGCCCTCGCTCTTGATCGCGACCACATCGGGCGGGGTGTCGGCGGCGATCATGGCCTGTAGCTTCGAGTCGAAGTCGCCCCAGGGCACGCCGATCAAGTTGACCTTAACCTCGCTCTGCGAGTCGTTGAACAGCTTGATCTCGTTCTGCATGTTCTTGTCGTTGGCCACATCATCTGCCCAGATCATCCAGGTGATCTCGGTGGGGCCATTGCCGGTGGCCGGGGCGGCGGCCTCGCCTGCGGCAGCGGTAGCCGGGGCGACGGCGGCGCTGGTGGCGGCGGTGTTCGAACCCGAGGAGGATGTGCCACAGGCGGTGGCGATCGTTGCCATACACAGCATGGCCGCTACACCGAATGAGAATCTGGCCTGCGAGCGCCCTGCAGACGTACCTTGTCGTTTCAGCTCGCGCATGAGCGTTGCTCCTTCTTTGAGCATATGGAACACGATAGGGATGCCGAGAGTGTTGAAATGAAGCCCTGATTGGCCCGTACCAAGATATGCCAGGGTCGGGGATCGCTATACAAGCGATCTTCTAGGCGATCTGTAGGCATAGCGATGCCCAAACCACCACACCTTACGTTTTGGCAGTTCCCAGAGACATTGGTTTGTTCGCCGGCTGAACATTAGCCATTATAGACACCTTTGTTTAAGCTGTCAATATTGTTTGATAGACGAACTATTGGCCACTTGTTCGAGGTTTCTTATCCCGCCCTAATGCGGTAAATCGTATGTGAGTGGGGGAGATATTGGGGCAGAATACGGCAAAACCTTGTTTAATTTTGTTTAGTTAAACATTGAACGTTTATTGACATCGGCGGCTTTTTCCGTTTACAATGGAGGGACATCCCCACTACACAGAAGCAGGTTGTATGGCCGCTAAAGCGCACAATAAACCAAATATCCGCATGGTCGCCGCGCGCGCCCGTCTCTCGCCAGCTACGGTCTCGCTGGCCCTGCGCGGCTCCGAGTCGATCTCGCCCGCCACGCGCGAGCGCGCCCTAGCGGCTGCCCGCGAGCTGAACTACTCGCCCGCCTCGCGCGGGCGCGCGCCCAATGTCGCGCGGGTGGCCCAGCTGCTCTACGTCACCAAAGATTTTGGCGACCGCCCGGTGACAGCCAACCCGTTCTATGGCGAGATCTTGGGCGCCGCCGAGCAAGAGGCGCTGCGCCTGGGCATGCGGCTCACGTTCTGCCTTCTCTCGCCCGAGGATCGGGTGGAAGAGCAGCTGGCCTCGCTGGTGGCCAGCCACACCCCCGATGGCGTGCTGCTGGTGGGGGCCTACCCCGCCCATGTGGTGCAGCAGGTGTCCGAAACGCTGTCCGCGCCCATGGTGCTGGTCGACAACATCATCCCGGGCGTCTCCTGCGACACCGTCATGGCCGACGACTTCTATGGCGCGCTGCTGGCCACCCGCCACCTGATCGACCTGGGCCATCGCCAGATCGGGGTGGCGGTGGGCGAGTACAGCCCCAGCCTCGCGGCCCGCCAGCGCGGCTACCGCGCCGCATGCACCGATGCTGGCCTTGCCATGCTGCCGCCCACCATCACTGTCTGGGATCGCCCGCACATGCAGGCCAGCCTTGAGGCCCTGTTTGCCCAGCCCGATCGGCCCACCGCGCTTTTCTGCGTCACCGACTATATCGCGGTGTATGTGATGGGGCTGCTGCGCGACCTAGGGCTGCGCGTTCCCGATGATGTATCGGTGGTCGGCTTCGACAACTTCCCAATCGCGCGCATGGCCCACCCGCCGCTCACCACCCTGGCCAACTATCCCGAGGCGATGGGCCGCATCGCGGTGCAGCGCCTGATCTCACGGATCAAGGGTGAGACCCTGCCCGGCCTGAACATAACGGTCTCGACCAACCTGGTTATCCGCGATTCAGTCCGCAAAATAGAGCTGTAGCGACACCACAAGGCCCCGGCCAGCACCGTGCTGGCCGGGGCCTTGTGGTGTCGGATAGACGGACCTAGCCCCCGAGCAGCTGCTCCAGCCGCTCGATCAGCTGCCGCTGTCCCTGGAACCCTGGGTAGGCGCAGCGATCGATCAGATAGACATGCCCTTTGCGCACGGCGGGCAGGCTGGCCCAGCCCGGCTGCTGCTGCAGCCACGCCAGCGCCGGGCGATACTGCTGCTGCCCATCGTAGAACACCACCAGGCTCTCGCCATCCAGCGTCGCCAGCCCATTGGCCTCGGGCAGCGCGGCGGGCCGCAGCTCGAACCCCAGCTCGGCGAGCAGATCCCTGGCCGCGCTGGCCTCGCCCAGCTGTAGCGCGCCTGCGGCACCCTGGCGGATATGGGCCACCGATACGGTCTTGCCCGCAGGCCACCGCGCGCTCGCGTGCGCGATGCTGGTGTGCAGCGTGTTTAGATCATCCTGGGCCTGCTCGTGCAGCCCGAAGAGGTCAAGCGTCTCGGCATATTGCCGCGCTGGCTCGCTGCTCACCAGGGTGAGCGGCGCAATACCCCGCAGCTGCTGCTCGATCTCGGGCGTGACAAACGAGCGCGTACCGATGATCAGGCTGGGCTGCAGCGCTGCGATCTGCTGCAGATCGAGGCCCGCCCCCGTGCGGAGGATCTGCACGTTCGCGTGGTCGATCTGGGCATCCTGTAGCTCGGCGGTGCTGTGCTCGATCAGTGCTGCGCTGGGACGGATGCCCACGCTCAGCAGGTCGGCTAGCATGTCTTCACCGCCCAGGCTGATGATCCGATCGTGCGCGGGAGATGGGGGCGTATACGAGATAAGGCTTGTATGCGTGCGCGGTTGCTGCGCGTGGGTGGGGATCACATCCACGATCTGCGATGTGGCCCGCCCGCACATCGTCAGCGCCAGCCCCATCAGCGTCCATGAAAGAAGGTAGAGTAGCCGCATGGTCATTCTTCCGCACTTTTCGTCTATCACAGGCCATAGCTCAGAACCGACATGTCGGGCGTGCCTACTGCTTGATAGCTGGCTTGTTACGGTGGTGTACGCTCACGCCATCGTGGGCTATGAGATACACGAATCGCATCTGCTTGGATGTTCAAGGCGCGCTCATCTCGTTACAAGTATTCGATTTGATGAATGAGAGATAAATTAGCAGGAAGAATACTACGTTTTTTGAGAAATTACTAGCCCCAAATTGTACAAAAAGAGACTATTTGGCTCGATAATGCCAAATAGCCTGCACTCTATGCTGGTATAGCGCTATTTTTAGTCCATATGTGTTGTTTAATATACAACAGCTCCACCAATTCTGGTGGAGCTGTTGTGCGCTGGCTGGCCCTACAGGCTAGATCAGCGCGGAGATCGTGTCGGTCAGCTGGCGCAGGCTTATGGGCTTGCTCATATAATCGCTGGCCCCCGCCTCTAGGCAGCGCTCGCGGTCGCCCGGCATTGCCAGCGCGGTCATCGCTATGATTGGTATGGCCGCCAGCTGCGGGTCGGCGCGGAGGCGCTTGGTGGCCTCGATGCCATCCATGCCGGGCATTTGGATGTCCATGAGGATGATGCCGGGCCGCACCTCGCGCGCCTGCGCGATCGCCTCGGCCCCGTTGCGGGCGATCACCACGTGGTAGCCCGCATTTTCTAGGTAGTCTACCATCGTTAGGATGTTGGCCTCGTTGTCCTCGGCCAGCAGGATGGTAGGCGGCTGCTCGTGCGGGCTGTGGATAAATCTGCCCCTCTGCCCGCCAAGGCTGATCGTCTGCAGCACGTGGCGCAGTGTCGCTCGGGTGTAGGGCTTGGTCATGTGCGCCACCGCCCCCAGCTCGCTGGCCCGCCGCTGGTCATCCACCACCGATATGATCACCACCGGGATGTCTCTGGTCTTGGGATTGGCCTTCAGCTGGGCCAGCACCTCCCACCCCGAGATATCGGGCAGCAGGAGATCGAGCAAGATCAGATCGGGCTGGAACGACAGGGCCAGCGCGCAGGCCTGCGCCCCCAGGCTCGTGATCGTGCTTTCGATCTGATACTCGCTCAGATAGCGGACAATATGCTCCGCCGATGTCTGCGAATCCTCGATGATCAGCGTTCGCCTGAAGGTTACGCTGCCCGGGGCGCTCTGCGGCGGCTTGGCGGTGGCATCGCTGGCCTGCTCGACAGGCTGCCAGGGGATAGAGATGCGGAAGCTGCTGCCCTCGCCCTGCACGCTCGATGCCGAGACGCTGCCGCCATGCAGCTCGGTCATGCGGTAGACCAGCGCCAGGCCTAGTCCGGTGCCCTCGTAGTGGCGGGTGAGGCTGCTATCGAGCTGGACAAAGGGCTGGAACAGGTGCTCCAGCTGATCGTTCGCGATGCCGATACCGGTGTCCCACACCGTGAAGTGGACAGCCTGCTGGTTCGCATCGGCCTGCACCTCTAGCCCGATCTGCCCGCCTGCGGGCGTGAACTTGACCGCGTTCGAGATCAGGTTTACCAGAATCTGCTTGAGCCGTCGCGGATCGGCCATGATCTGCCTGGCCTGTGGCTCAATGCTAGTCTTGATCGTCAGGTGCTTCTTCTGGGCGATCTGGCGGATCATGCGGGTGCTGGCTTGGCAGATCATCTCGACATTGGTTGGCTCAAGGAAGATATCCATCTTGCCCGCGCCGACCTTGGCCAGATCCAGAATATCGTTGATCAGCTCTAGCAGATGTCGGCCACTGTCCTCGATGGTCTGAAGCGAGCGCTCCTGCTGCTCGTTGAGCGGCCCGTAGGCATGCTCGCGCAGGGCCTCGGAAAGGCCTAGCACTGCGTTCAGCGGGGTGCGCAGCTCGTGGCTCATATTGGCCAAGAACTCATCTTTCAGGCGCGATGCGCGGGCGAGCTCGGCGTTGGCCGCGCTCAGGTCGGCGGTGCGCTCCTCGACGCGGCGGGCCAGCAGGGTGCGCTCTTCGGCCAGCGCCTTGGTGGCCTCCTTGTAGTCGGTGATGTCCTGGCTCATGATCATGCCGGCCATGATCTGGCCGTGCTCGTTGCGTACCGGCAGCATGTGGGCGCGGTAGGTGTACCCCCCTATCTCGAACTCGCGGCTGATCAGTTCGCCTGTCAGCGTTTGCTCACACAGGGTTTCGATCTCATCGTAGAGGTACTGCGAGATACTGCCCTTCAGGTTCTTTCCCTCTAGCAGCTCGCTCGATAGCCCGAAGCGCCCAAGGTCGGTGCCATCGGCGATTGTGATGTTGAGATCGTGATCGAAGAGAAAGACCGAGCCGTTCGGGAAATTGTGCGCCAGCGCGCGGTAGAGCTGCTCGCTGCGCCGCAGCGCATTTTCGGCCTGCTTGCGGTCGGTGATGTCGAATGCGATGCCCTGCACAAACAGCGGCTGCCCATGGTGGTCGAGCACGATCTTGGCGATGTCCTGCATCCACACCAGCCGCCCATCGTGGGCGAAGATCCGGTACTCGGTGGTGTGGGTTTGGCTGTGCGGTGTGCCCTGGTGGGCGATCTGGTGCACCAGCCCGCGGTCGTCGGGGTGCACCTGCCGATCCCAAAGCCCTGGGTCGCGCAGCCATGCGTCGGCGCTGAAGCCCAGAATCGTTTCGATCTGCGGGCTGATGTACTTGCTGAAGCTGTGTGGCTCGATCGGGATGGTGTAGATGATCGCGGGCTGCTGCTCGACCAGCGTGCGGTAGCGCGCCTCGGCGCTACGCAGCGCCTCCTCCGAGCGCAGCTGCTCGCTGACATCGTGGCCGATGCACACCAGGTAGCGCTGGTCGCGCTGGAGGGTGCGCATGCCGCGCATGGCGATGAACCGCCACTCGCCGGCGGCGCTGGCCATGCGCACCGTGATCTGGCTTCCTGCGCCACTAGCCTGGTCCGACCATGCCAGCGACGCGCGCTCGGCATCGTCGGGGTGCAGCAGGGCGTAGATCGATTGCCCGAGCAGGGCAGGCGGGTGGTGACCCAGCATCGAGTGGTACGATGGGCTGGCATAGATCATGCGGCCCTGGGCATCCAGCAGCGTGATCAGGTCGGCGGTGTGGTCGGCAATCAGGCGGTAGCGCTCCTCGCTGGCCCGGATGGCCGTCTCGGCCCGGATGCGCTCGGCCACGCGCCCAAGCTGCGCGCCCACAAACTCGAACACCTCGGTCAGCTGCTCGTCTGGCTCCATGGGCTGTTTGGAAAAGAACTCGAGCACGGCCACGGTCTCGGCCCCGACCAGCACCGGGAAGGCGAACCCGGAGCGGATGCCGCTGGCGCTGATCAGGCGGGTGCGCAGGGTGTCCTCTACCGCGCCCAGATCGCTGGCCCACTCGACCTTGCCGCTGAGCAGCACCTTGCCTGGGAGATCATCGATCAGGGCCACCTTGTTTAGCTCGGTGATGCTGCGGAAGGCGGCGAACTCCTGCGGCTCGGAGACATACCAGATATTGCTGGATGTGAGCGCGAAGAAGCCGGTTTCGGTGGCCAGGTAGACATGCCCAAGCGGCCAGCCGAGGATCTCGCAGATATGATCGACCGCCGACTGCAGCGCCATTTCGAGCGAGCGCGCCTGGTTGGCGGCGGCGGCGATCACCTGCAGCAGCTTGTTCAGCGATGCCTGCCGCCGGATGGACTGCTCGGCCTGCTTGCGCTCGGTGATGTCGCGGGCGATGAACGAGAGCCCCACCGTGTGATCGCGCAATCGGATCGGTGATATGGTGATATTCACATCGAGCTTTCGGCCATCTTTGCGGCACCAGATCGTCTCGTTATGGATCACCTCCTGCTGCTGCTGGAGCTGCTTGTAGAATGCGCGCCGCGCATCCTGCTGCTCTGGGAGTATGAGAAAGAGCGGGGTCTGCCCGAGCGCTTCCTCGGCGGTGTAGCCTGTGATCTGCTCGGCACCTCTATTCCAGCTGGTGATGATGGTATCGAAGTCGACGCTGAAAATCGCGTCTTCTGATGAGTTAACCATGGCGGCGAACTGGCCGCGCTCCTCCTCGGCCTGCTTGCGCTCGGTGATGTCGCGGGCAATCCCCTCAATGGCAAATAGCTGACCCTGGGCATCGTAGATCGGGGTGATGTACTGCTCTGCCCAGCGGATGCTGCCATCCTTGCAGACCCATCGGAACACGATCGGGCGGCTGTCGTGCGTTTGGGGCCGATGCTGGAGCACCATGGGCAGATCTTCGGGGTGGATGATCCGCTCGCCGAGTGTGGGGTCGGCGTAGTGCTCCTCGGGGGTGTAGCCCAGGATGCGCGTGACCGAGGGGCTGACATAGTTAAACCCTATTGGCTCGTGGTATTGGTAGCGGTAGATGATGTCGTGGGCATTGTCGGCCAGCATGCGGAACTGGGCCTCGCGGGATTGCCGCTCTTCCTCGGCGCGCTTGCGCTCGCTGATGTCGCGGATGACACATGCGATCACCGGCTCGCGGTCGATCGTGCTGTGCAGAATCGTGATCTCGACGGGGAAAGCGCTTCCATCGCTACGGCGGTGGCTGCCCTCGATCAGCGCCATGTTTTGGTTGGTGGTAATGTCGGTCAGATCCTCGTCGCTCTGGAGCTGGCGAAAGGCGAGCGTGGCGAGGGTCGCGGGGTCGTAGCCATAGGCCAGGGTGGCGGCGCGGTTTGCCTCGATGATCATGCCGTCGGGCCGCAGGAACAGCACGATATCTTTGCCGTGCTCGGCCAGGATCTGGTAGCGCGCCAGGGCCTGCTCGGCCTGCTTGGTCTGGGTGATATCCACCATCAGGAAGCCGATCCCCAGCAGCTCCTGATCTTTGGTCAGCACGGGGTAGTAGTTCAGCACCAGGTTGCGCTGCTGCTGCTGTGTATCGGTGGGTAGGGTGATGATCTCGCGGTTGATGATCGGCTGCTTGGTCTCGCACACCTGCTGGAGCAGCGGGGCGATGCGTGCGCTGATTTTTGGGATGACCTCGTCGGGGGTATGCCCGATATGTTCGGCGATTGGCCGGTTGCCCATGTCGGCCAGCCACTGATTGATCATCTGGTAGCGGAAGCTAGTGTCGAGGAATGCGAAGCCGAAGGGTGCGCTCGCCACGGTGCTTTCCAGCAGCGCCAGAGCCTCATCTTTGCGCCGCATCGCCTCCTGCGCTTCGTGAAAGAGGCGGGCATTTTCCAGCGCCTGCGCGGCCAGCGTGGCCAGATCCCTGGCGGTTTGTAGGTCGTCCTCGCAGAACTGCCGCTCGGATTCGCTGATCAGCAGCGACATGGCCCCAATGAGCTGGCTGCCGATGCTGATCGGCACTACGATCAGCGATGTGACGCCGATCTGGCGGATGAGCCGCATGTGGTGCCCGTTGAATGCGGTGTTGTGCAGGTGCTCCTCGTCCAACTGCGGCAGAAATAGCGCCCTGCCCGCCGCGAGCTCCTGGAGGAGCGGGTGCTGGCTGCTCAGCGTGGATGGTGTGCCTTGCCAGGGGTTCTGGATGAGATGATGCTTTGTGGGGTTGGTGTGGGTCGCCGCGATGCGGCTGAGCTGGCCTTCCTGAAGCAGGTCGATCATACAGGCGTCGCCTAGGAACGGGACAGTCGCCTGTATAAACGCGGTCAGGGTCTTGTGGTAGTCGAGCGAGGATGTGATGGCTCTGCTGGCTTGGGCCAGGAAGCTCTGACGGCGCTGGATATTTTCGGCCTGGCTGCGTGCGGCCTTCTCCTCAAACAGTAGCTGGTCGCGCTCGTGCTCGATCTGCTTGCGCTGGGTGGTGTCGATAACGATGGCCGCAGCGCTTCTCACTCCTTGATCCATAATAGATGTGAGGCGCACCTCGACGGTGAAGACCGTGCCATCTTGCCTGCGCCCTTGGAGGTCGCGCCCATGCCCGCCCAGGTTAAAGTCGGACTGCACATAGCTGTCGCGCAATTTCGGGTGGTGCTCGCGGTGGCGCTCGGGGATGAGCTGCTCGATCGGCATGCCGAGAAGCTGATCTCGGCTGTAGCCGAAGGTGCTGGCCAGCATGTCGTTGGCGTAGGCAATCTGCCCGTGGTCATCAAGCACGAGCAGGCCAAGCAATGCCGCATCGAGCATCTGACCAGCTTGAGAGAAAGTCATGTTGGGCATAGTAAACCTTTTGTGGTCTGGCTATGGCATGGCGCGGTAGATCTGGGCGACCTCGTTGACACGGCGGCGCAGCTCGATCGCATTCCATGGCTTCTGGATGTAGCCGCGCACATTGCCAAGGTTGATGGCCTCGGTGAGCGCGTCGTTGTCGAAGTAGGCCGAGCTGAGAATACCCAAGGTGGTTGGGCGCAGGTGCCGCGCGCGCTCAAGCAGCTGCACGCCGGTCATCTGCGGCATGCGCTGGTCCGAGAGGATGATGGCGATTGGCTCGCGGGCGAGGATGTCGAGCGCCTCGTCGGGGGAGGTGGTCGAGAAGACGATGAACTGATCGTTGAGCAGCCGGTGCGCGGTGGTGGCGATATGCTCCTCATCGTCGACGATCAGGATGGAGAGGCGCTGCTCGGTGGTGTCGATGGCGTGCAGGCGCAGGAAGGCCTCGACCACCTGCGGGTCGAAGTGGCTGCCTGCGGCGGCCTGGATGTGCTCGCGCACCTGGGCCTCGGGCCAGGCGCTGCGGTAGGGCCGGTCGAAGCTGAGGGCATCCCACACATCGGCGATGGCGAAGATGCGTGCGGCGAGCGGTATGGCCTCGCCCTTCAGCCCGCGGGGGTAGCCGGTGCCATCCCATTTTTCGTGGTGGTAGTAGGGGATGTCGAGCGCCGGGCGCAAATAGGCGATCGGCGAGAGCATGTTGTAGGCGTAGACTGGGTGCTGCCGCATGATCTGCCACTCGTCGTCGCTGAGCGGGCCAGCCTTGAGCAAGATGCTGTCGGGGATGCCCATCTTGCCGATGTCGTGCAGCAGCGCGCCGCGCCGGATGTGCACCAGGTCGTTGGTGGGCAGGCCCATGGCCCTCGCCAGCGCGAGGGTCATGTCGGTCACACGCTGGGCGTGGCCCTCGGTCTCTTTGTCGCGCAGCTCTAGGGCGCGTGCCCAGCCCTCAAGCGTCGAGTCGTAGGCCATGGTCAGCTCGAGGTTGGCGTGCTGGATCGACTCGAAGAGCGCGGCGTGGTCGATCGCGACCGCCACCTGGCTGGCCAGGGTCTCAAGAAATTCCCACCACGAGGTGTCGGCCAGGATGGGCGTGCGGCTGAAGATCTCGAGGATTCCTTCGACCTGGCCTTTGACAATGAGCGGGATGCCGCGGTAGTCGGCGATGCCCGCGTTGATCGGCGGCTCGATGGTGGGCGGCATGTCGGCAAGGCTGAGCGCGCGCCGTGCCAGCGCCACTTGCCCGGCGAAGCCCTCGCCGATGCGCAGCACGGATGCGCCGAGCGCCCCGCGGCTGAAGCCGCGCAGGGTGCTATATTCAAAAGACTGGGTATGGGGCCTGCGCAGCAGGATGGCCGCTGCCTGGACGCCTAGGTGTGTGATCGCCTGATCGATCACGATGTTCAGCGTTGCGGCCAGCTCAAGGTTGGATGCGATCGCCTTGTCGATCAGGCGGAGCGCACTCAGGTGCTCCATCTGGCGCTGGCGCATGGCCTCGGCGCGCTTGCGCTCGGTGATGTCGCGCAGGTTGACCTGGGCGGCGGGCGCGTTTTCCCAGTCGATATGGCCGATGTCGATCTCGATGTCGATCTTCTCCCCCGAGGGGCAGATCAGCTCGCTCTCGAAGCGGGCCACAGTCGCGGGCGTGCTGATCACGTTTTGTAGCTCGTAGCTGAACTGTGCGGCGTAGGGGCTGGCGATAAAGCGTGCGAATGGCTGGCCGATGATCGTGCTGTCGGCGATGCCCAGCAGCCGGTAGATCGCGGGGTTGGCCAAGTTTACCATGCCCTCGCTGGAGAGGATGAGCATGCCGTTGGGGGCCAGCTCGATCACGCGCTCGAAGCGGGCGCGCTGGTGCAGCAGCCGCCGGTAGCGGTTGAGCCGCAGGATGGCGCGGATGCGGGCGCGCAGCTCGATACGGTCGAAGGGCTTGGTGATAAAGTCGTCGGCCCCGGCCTCGATGCCCTCAAGCCGCGAGTCGCGGTCATCCAGCGCGGTGATCAGGATGATTGGCACTTCGGCGAGCGAGGGCGTGGCGCGAAGATAGCGGCAGACCTCGAAGCCATCCATCTCGGGCATCATCACATCGAGCAGGATGAGATCGGGCTGGTGATCTCTGGCTTGGGCAATGGCGTGCTTGCCGCAGTCGGCGAACTCAAGCTGGTAGCGCTCGGCGTGCAGAAGTGCGGCGAGTGTCTCGCGGCCAGCTGGCTCGTCATCGACTATGAGGATGGTGAGAGTCTGATTCATGATGATCTTACTGCTGGTTACAAGATAGGACAGAAGACCGGGTGGGTTTGGTGTGCGCAGCTCTTATTTGGGCGGCAGCTGCTATCTTCTCTATACTAGCGCTGTGCTATTACCATAGCAAGCGCGCTCGACGACTATGATCCATTTCGCTTATCTAGGGTAGAATAGCGTGTTTCCACCACATGATGATGAACAGGATTTGTTCGTTATGGTAGAGAAAATTGAATCAGTGTTATGGTACGACCAGCCTGCGCAGCACTGGGTTGATGCGCTACCGTTGGGCAACGGGCGTTTGGGGGCGATGGTGTTTGGCGATCCGCTGCACGAGCGGCTGCAGCTGAATGAGGATACGCTGTGGTCGGGGCGACCGCGCGATTGGAACAACCCGCGCGCCCGCGAGGTGCTGCCCGAGGTGCGGCGGCTGCTGTTCGCTGGGCAGTATGCCGAGGCCGACGAGGCCTGCAAGCAGATGCAGGGGCCATTTAACCAGTCCTACCAGCCGCTGGGCGATCTGCTGATCGAGCTTGCGGATGCTGGCGCGATCGGCGAGTACTACCGCGACCTGGATCTGGATGCGGCGGTGGCCACCACCCGCTACACGATGGGCGGTGTGGGCTATGTGCGCGAGGCATTTGTGAGCGCGCCCGATCAGGCGCTGGTGGTGCGGCTGGCCTGCGATGCGCCGCGCAGCCTGAGCCTGCGGGTGCGGCTGGCCTGCCCGCTGCGCCACACGGTGGTGGCCGCTGGCCAGGCGGGCCTGACCCTGGCGGGCACCGCCCCGCTGAGCGTGGCGCCCAGCTACCTGGGCGATGGTGACCACGTGAGCTACGCCGAGGATGGCGATGCGATGCGCTTTGCCGTACAGCTGCGGGTGCTGGCCGAGGGCGGCAGCGTGGGGGCGACCGCCGCGGGCGTGGCGGTGGACCAGGCCGACTCGGTGACATTGGTGCTGACGGCGGCGACCAGCTTTGGCGGGTTTGACCAGGTGCCAGGGCGCACCGGGATCGACCCGGCGGCGCTGGCCGCTGGCCAGCTGGCGGCGGCGCTAGGTCGGCCCTATGCCGCGCTGCGTGCGGCGCATGTGGCCGATCACCAGGCGCTATTCCGCCGTGTCTCGCTTGATCTTGGGCATAGCAATACCGTTCAGCTGCCGACTGATCAGCGAGTGCGCGCCTTTTCTCAGCACCCCGACCCAGCGCTGGCCGCGCTGCTGTTTCAATATGGCCGTTACCTGCTGATCGCCAGCTCGCGCCCTGGCAGCCAGCCCGCCAACCTGCAGGGTATCTGGAACGATATGGTCCGCCCGCCCTGGAGCTCGAACTGGACGCTGAATATCAACACCGAGATGAACTACTGGCTGGCCGAGACCGCTAACCTGGCCGAGTGCCACCAGCCGCTGCTCGACTTCATCCGCGACCTGAGCGTGAGCGGCGCGGACACCGCACGGGTCAACTACGGCTGCCGTGGCTGGGTGGCCCACCACAATGCCGACCTGTGGCGGCAGAGCGCGCCCCCCGGGGATGGCTCCTTCCGCCCGGTCTGGTCGATCTGGCCGATGGGCGGGGCGTGGCTGTGCCAGCACCTGTGGGAGCGCTTTCTGTTCGGCGGCGATCTGGCCTACCTGCGCGACCACGCCTACCCCGTGATGCGCGGGGCCGCCCAGTTCTGCCTCGACTGGCTGGTGGAGGATGGCAAAGGCCATTTGGCCACTGCGCCCTCGACCTCGCCTGAGAACGCTTTCGCAACCCCCGAGGGCGTGGTGGCAGATGCCAGCATCGGCTGCACTATGGACATGGCGATCATCTGGGATCTGTTTGGCGGCTGCATCGAGGCCAGCCAGATCCTGGGCGTGGATGTGGCCTTCCGCGAGGAGCTGGCGGCGGCGCGGGCGCGGCTGCTGCCGCCCAAGGTGGGCGCGGCGGGCCAGCTCCAGGAGTGGGCCGAGGACTGGGACACGCTGGTGCCCGAGCCGCACCACCGCCACGTGTCGCACCTGTTCGGTCTGCACCCTGGCCGCCAGATCACCAGTGAGGGTACGCCCGAGCTGTTCGCGGCGGCGCGGCGCAGCCTAGAGCTGCGCGGCGACGATGGCACCGGCTGGTCGATGGCCTGGAAGCTGAACTTCTGGGCGCGGCTGCTGGATGGCGACCACGCCTACCTGATGCTGCAGAAGATGTTCAACCTGGTGCGCCCCGACGCGCACGGCGAGGGCGGCGGCGTGTACACCAACCTGTTCGACGCACACCCGCCGTTCCAGATCGATGGCAACTTCGGCGTGACGGCTGGCATCGCCGAGATGCTAGTGCAGAGCCACACTGGCGCTATCCAGCTGCTGCCCGCGCTGCCCAGCGTGTGGCCGCAGGGGCGCGTGGCCGGGCTGTGCGCGCGCGGCGGCTTCGAGGTGGCGATCGCCTGGGCCGATGGCCTGCTGGCCGAGGCCGAGCTGCTGGCCACGCGCGGCGGGCGCTGTGTGGTGCGGGCGGGGATGCCCATCCGTCCCGCGGGTGCTGCCCAGGCCGAGTTGCTGGCCGACGGCTCGCTGGCCTTCGAGCTGCGCCCCGGCGAGCGCGCGGTGGTGGTACCTGCGTAGCCCCTATTGGTTAGGGTGTGGCGCTCGTGCCTTAGCCGCCCAGCGCTAGGTCGATCAGGTGGTTGGTGATGCCGCCGACATCGGCATTCTCTAGGTTGCTCAGCACGATCACGGTGATGCCCGCGTCGGGCAGGCGGGCGATCTCGGTGGCCGCGCCGCTCATCAGGCCGGGGTGCTCAACCACACGCTGGCCGCCGCGCGCGGTGATGATCCAGCCGTAGCCATAGGAGCCGACCTGCGGGGTGAAGATCTCGGCGCGCAGGCTGTCCGGCAGCAGCTTGCTGGTGTAGAGCGCCTGATCCCAGCGGTAGAGGTCGTTGGCCGAGCTGTACAGCCCGCCAGCCGAGAATAGTGTGGTGGCATCCAGCCGCGCGCAGGGCACGCCGATCGAGCTGTAGCCCTGTGCCACACCGGTGATGCCCACGTCGAAGCCGCTGTTGCTCATGCCCAGCGGCTCGAAGATGTGGCTGCGCAGATAGTCGGGGTAGCTCTGCCCGCTCACCTGCTCGATGATGTAGCCCAGCAGCACATAGCCCGAGTTGCCGTAGCGGTAGGCCGAGCCGGGCGTGGAGAGCAGCGGTAGGTCGCGGAAGCGGCCCACCAGCTCCTCGGGGGAGGTGGGCTGAGCCATGGTCGGCTCGTAGCTGGGCAGATCGGTAAAGTTCTGCAGGCCGGATGTGTGGGTCAGCAGGTTGTGGATGGTGATCGGCTGCCAGGCCTGCGGGCACTGCGGCACATAGCTGCAGACCGATGAGGTGAGCTGAAGCTTGCCATCGTTGACCAGCTGCATCACGGCCATGGCGGTGAACTGCTTGGTGACCGAGGCTAGGCGCAGCCGGGTGTCGGGCGTATTGGCCACCTTGCTGTTCACGTCGGAGAGGCCGTAGCCCTTGGCCAGCAGCACCTTGCCGCCACTGGCCACCAGCGCCGACCCGCTCCACTGCCCGGCGCTGGCTAGCTGTGCAAGGTAGGCATCCATCTCGGCGCTGTTGTCGGGGCGGGCGGCGGGCTGGGCCTCGCCCGAGATCAGGCCGCCCTGGCTGCCCTGTCCGCCCCAGCGCGATATGATGGGCTGCGGGGCCGATGCTGGGGCAAGAATGAGGAAGATAATCACGCCCAGGATCAGAAGCCCAAAGATCACAAAAGAGCGCCGGTTCATGAGCAGGCTTTCGTTGTATGCTGATTTGTGCTGCGGTAGTATAGCGGGTTCACTTCTGATAAACAAGTTGTGATAGCGATAGGAAGGGCCCATGGGCTCTTGATTCTTCGAATCTTCGAGCCTTCATGGTTATTGGCTCTCTTTTTTCCTTGGTGTCTTGGAGTCTTGGTGGTAAAAGAATCGGCGCGCTATCGAGAACGCATAGATCCTAAGCGATAGGTGGTGTGTAATGGATGTGCTGGTTGGCCTTGATATCGGCGGCACGAAACTGCTGGTGGCGGCAGCCGACCGCAGCGGGGCGATCCTGCGCCGCGCCCAGCGCCCGACGCCGCTGGCGCTGGATGCTGGCCTGGCCGCGCTGCACGAGCTGATCGCCGAGGTATGTGGTGATGACCAGATCGTGGCGATCGGCGCGGCGGCGGGTGGCCCGCTCGACTACGAGCGCGGTGTGGTATCGCCGCTGCACCAGCCCAAGTGGCGCGATGTGCCGCTGAAGCAGCTGTTCGAGCGGGCCTATGGCTGCCCGTTCGCGGTGGATGTGGATGCAAACGTGGCCGCGCTGGGCGAGTATCGCTGGGGCGGCGAGCCGGTGGATCGCCTGCTGTACCTAACCTTGAGCACGGGGATGGGCGGCGGGCTGGTGGTGGATGGCCAGATCTACCGTGGCGCGCGCGGCGAGCACCCCGAGGTTGGCCACCAGGCCATACCGTTCCGCTGCGCCCACCCCGAGCGCGTGCGCTGCGAGTGCGGCCTGGATGACTGCCTTGAGGCGCTGATCTCGGGCAACGCCATCCGCCGGATCTACGAGCGCCCTGCCGAGCAGCTTGCGCCCGATGAGTGGGCCGAGGTGGCCTACAATCTGGGCCAGGGCCTACGCAACATGGCCACCTTCTACGCCCCCGATGTGATCGCGCTGGGCGGCGGGGTGGCGGTGGGCGGCGGCGCGGTGCTGGTCGATGCTGCCGCGCGGCATATGGCCGATCATCTTCGTCTGGTTCAGCCGCCGAACGTGAGGCTGAGCACACTTGGCTACGATACCGCGCTGTATGGGACGATCGCCCTGGCGCTTGATGCCGAGCGCACCGCAGCGCTCTAAGAGAAGAAATCCATGACTGCAACATCTTCCCCCGCCCCCATGCTGCCGCCCGAGGTTCGCCTGCTGGTGGCGCAGGCGTTTGGCGGCGCGCTTCCGCTTGATCTGGCCGCGACCTACGGCGGCTTCTCCAACCTCACGCTGGCGGCCACGGTGGGCGGGCAGCGCTGCATTGTGAAGGCAGCCCAGACCCCGTTCAAGCGCGCCGACCTGCGCAACGAGGCGACTATGCTGTCCCTGCTGGGCAGCAGCGGCCTGGCCATCCCGCCGCTGCTGGCCCACGCCGCCGACGAACGCTGGACGGTGGTGGTGACGGGCTGGTGCCCTGGCGAGAATGGCCTGCAGACACTGGCGGCGATGCCCGAGGCACTGCCGGAGGTGTACGCCGCGCTGGCCGCGACGCTGGCGGCGGTGCATCGCGTGGTCCCAGCCGCTGGCGGGGCCGCGCTGCTGGCCGAGCGCGTGGGCCACGCGCGGGGCATGCTGGCCAGCCTTGGCCTGCCCGATGATCTGCGCGCGGCGCTGGCCGAGGCGCTGGCCAGCGATCTGTGGCAGCACGATACGGCCCATGTGGTGCATGGCGATATTGGGCTACATAATGTGCTGTGGCACGCCGATAGCCTGACGCTGCTGGATTGGGAGTGGGCGGCGCTCGGCACGCCGCTGCTCGATCTGGCCTGGCTACGCTGGACCCTGGGCTGGCGCGCGCTGCCCGATGGCCTGTGGCCGCACTTCCTAGCGTGCTACGCCGCCGCTGGCGGGCTGCCGCAGCTGCCCGCCCCGCAAGGGCTGCGGGCGCTGATGCTGGGCCAGATCGCCATGATCCTGGCCCGCGTGCACGATCAGCCTGCGGCCTGCGCCGAGTGGGTGCGCCGCGCCGAGTGGACGCGGGGCTTCACGCTCTAGCTGTTGTTGTTCAGTCGCCGCACCTCTACGCGAGCGCACGCAGCAGCAGGAAGATCAGCAGCACGATCAGGACGACCGCGCAGATCGCGATCAGGATGGGCAGCGGCGAGCGCTGGCCTGCCGCGCTGGCCTGGGCGGCAGCGTGGCGCTGCTCGATGGTCTCGACGATCTGCAGCGCCACATCCCAGTGGCACTGGTAGGCATCGATCACGATCCGCGCGGCCTCGCCGTGGTTGCCGGTGCGCTCCAGCTCGGCCAGGATGGCCTGCTCGGTGGCGGGGTCGACAGGCGGCAGCGCGGGCGCGGTGGGCTGCGCAGGCACCAGCGTGGGGCGGGCTTGTTCGAGCCGCTGGGTCGGGCCGGTATACGAGATCGGTAGCAGCTTGCCGCAGCTGTTGCAGGTGGTGGCGTTCCCCGCATAGCGCGCGCCGCAGTGCGGGCATGCGGGGAAGGTGGGCGGCAGCGACTCGCCGCTTTGGCTTGTCATAATGCCTCCAGTAGATAGCTACTCGGGCCATGCCTGCGGGGCGGATGCTGGCAGATCGACCCATTCCTCTTCCTGCTTGTAGACCACAAACCCACGCGCCTGGTAGTTGGCCAGCGCATACGGCCCGTCGAGCGAGCAGGTGTGCAGCCACACGCGCCTGGTGGTGCCTTGCCATGCCTGGCGCACGCCCTCGCTGAGCAGCGCGCCGCCCAGCCCCTGCCCGATAAACTGGGGCAGCAGGCCGAAGTAGACGATCTCGCATTCGTCGCCCGCCTGCCGCTCTAGCTCAAGGTAGCCCACCGGGTTGCCGCCCAGGTAGCCGACCCACAGCTCTAGCTCGGGCCGGGAGAGGTAGTCCATCCAGCGCTGGCGATCCCAGCCGAGGCGGTCGGTCCAGTGCCAGCCCGCGCCCACGCTGGCGTAGAGGAAGCGGCTGAGCTCTGGGCTGGCGATCGCGGCGCGGCGCAGCGCCAGCCCGGCGTGTGGGCGGGCGGGGCGCAGCGCCGCGAGGCTGGGCATCTGCAGGTAGTAGGTGGTGATGGTAGTGGGCATGGGTAACGCTTTCTTGTCGGCGCACGGGCCTTACCCGCGCTGGATGATCTCCAGAACCAGCTGCTCGTAGGTCTCTTTGCGCGGCAGATTCAGCTCGATGTGCAGCCGACGGCGCAGGGCGATGGTCGGCTGGCCAGTCTTCTGGTTGATGGCGGGCTGCTCCTCGACCTGCCAGAACAGGCCGACGCCGCGATTCTGCCAGTTGGGCAGATTCTTCACGTTGATGCCACCTGCGAACAGCAGCTCGTTCTTGTCGGCGATCGACAAGCTCTTGAGCCGTTCAGCCGCCTCGCGCCGACTTGCACCCTGGCCGCGCAGCATCCAGTAGCAGTGGCCGTTGAGCGCGTTGCGATGCGCGTCCTCCTCGCGCCAGCGGAAGTAGTCGACCACGCGCTCTAGGCTGGGCAGCTGGGCCACGCGGCAGTCGAACGCGGCGATATCGCCCAGCAGCAGCGAGCACTTGGCGCTGGCCTCGCCCGCCAGAATCGAGTTGATCTTGCGCATCTTACGCCCGAAGGTCTCCTCGCTGGGGTCGAGCAGCAGCGAGATCTTGTCGCTCTGGGTGTAGCCATAGATCACGCGAAAGCCACACTGCATCAGGTGGGCGGTGGTCTCGACCATATAGTCGCGCATGCGCTCGTCAAAGGGGGCCTGAAACTGGTGGGTCTCCTTGGTGAGCCGCGTAAAGTTGCGCCCGTCGAGCCGCACCACAAGAAAGATACCGGGCAGGGCATACTGATCGTTTATGGTCTCAAACACGCGCATCTGTCGGTCAAGCTCATCAAAGTGCATCATTCCACTCCTGGGTGACAAATTCGCCGGTATCGTCAATGAAAATGTAGAACAGTTCTACGAACCCCTCGCTTTTTTGCGGCGGCTCAAGGCGCTTGTGGGTGCCTGCGATCGCCTGGGCGGGGATGGGCCGGGCGCGCTGGCGCTGCTGGTTGCGCCGCAGGGCGTCGGCGATGCGCGACTGGAAGTAGCACCCGGCCACTGGCAGCCCGGCGGCCTGCGCGGCGGCTAGGTAGCGGGCGCGATCCTCGCGGGTGATATTGGTGTTGTCGATCACGAAGGGCTGCTGGGCCTCGATGCATGCCGCTAGCAAAATCCGCTCGCGGTGGCGGGTCTTGAGCATGTCGAGGTTGATGCGAATGTGGGTGTCGCTCAGGTATCGCTGGTAGAAGGTTGACTTCCCAACGGCCTGAATGCCCGTGAACATGATAGCTGGGGATGCTTGAAGCCGTGCGATCGTCATAGCGTTATTGTACCCGTCTTTTTGTGCAGAAGATCAGACTCTACAACAGCGCGAAAAGATGCTATGATACCCCTGCTATCTTGTGCACTACCTAGGGCCGTACATACATGTGCCGCAGCGACGCCAGCGTGCTGTGTGGGGGCCTTGGTGGCGCTTCGTATCGGGCGTATCGAAAAGAGGCCGTACCATGTTATCTTTTCTCAGCCGCACGCAGATGCTCCATGTGAGCGTCGCCCGCCCCGACGATCGAGCGGCGATCGCACGGATCTGCTCCGATGTGTATGCCGCCACCGGGCAGAGCTACCTCGAAGCCTTCCCCCGCGAGCTGGATGTGCAGCTCGACCCGCATAGCGTGTTCCTGACTGCCACCACAGGCGGCTCGCTCACCGGCTTTATCGCGATTACGCCGCCCACCAGCCCGATCTATGGCTTCGAGTCCTACATGGATCGCAATGATCCGCCGTTTCTTCCCAACGATCAGATCTACGAGTTCCGCCTGCTCACGGTTCCGCGCGAGCACCGCGGCACGCGGGTGGCCCTGGCGCTGATGTATGGCGCATTCCGCTGGGCCGAGCAGCGCGGCGGCACGCGGATTGTGGCGGTGGGGCGGCAGGATAAGCTGAAGATGTACCTGAATGTGGGGCTGCGCTCGCTCGGGCGGCGCATGCAGATCGGCTACGACACCTACGAGATCATCAGCGAGACGGTGCCGAATATGCGCGCGCACCAGCGCACGCTGCTGCCGGTGATCCAGCGGCTGGAGGCGCTGAGCACCTGGGATCTGCGCTAGGTGGGGGGTGGGGCGGCGGCCTTGGCGCGATGCGCCAGGGTCGCCGTTTTGTTTTTGGGCCTAGGCTTCGATCAGCACGACCGCGCCGGTGTCGAGGTCGTAGCGCGCGCCCACGATTTTCAGCTTCTGCTCCTGGATGGCGCTAGCGAAGATCGGCAGCTCTTTCAGCTTCTGCACGGTCAGCACGGTGTTCTCATGCACGGCGGTGTCCAGCAGGCCGCCGCCCTTGGCCTTGGCGGCCTCGACCGCCGCCTCGATGCCCAGCACCAGGGTCTCGATGTCGTCTTCGGCCTTGCCGTGTTTCTCCAGGGTCTCGATCGTGGCCTTCACCGCGCCGCACTTCTCGTGGCCCATCACCACCAGCAGGGGGATCTTTAGCTCGGCCACGCCGAACTCCAGGCTGCCGATCACCGCGTGGTCGAGCACATGCCCGGCGGTGCGGATGGTGAACAGGTCGCCCAGCCCACGGTCGAAGATGATCTCGGGCGGCACGCGCGAGTCCACGCAGCTCAGCACGGTGGCGAAGGGGGCCTGCCCGCTGGCCAGGGCGGCGCGGCGCTCCGGCGAGTGGTTGATGTTCGTCGGGGTGTTGGCCACAAAGCGCTTGTTGCCCTCCACCAGGCGGGCCAGCGCCTCGTCGGGGCTGCTGACGGGGGCCTCGGTGGGCTGCGGGGCGGCAGTGGGCACGGCGGCGGTGGCGCTGCCACACGCGGTGGCCAGCGTGCCCACGGCGGCGATGCCGGACACGCGTAGGAAGGCGCGGCGGGCGCGAGGGGCGGGGTTCTTCATACGGGGCGCTGCTCCTGTTTATTAAAAAGACACCTGGTGTAGTATAGGTGGTCGTAGCGATAAAAAAAGGGTACGTTTGTCACTTTATTGATAGCGAAATTGCACGAAATCGCGCTACGGTCAATAAAACGGGGGAAGATGCCTTGCTATTCACCAATTGTTAACGTATAATAGGCAACAGTTTTTGGAACCCTAACGCCTGCTTAATACAGGGTAAATCTACACCCGCTATGCTTGCGATGTTTTCTGAACCACGTGCGCACGGTTTCGGACATCATACCCAGGTCAGCTGATAGCCAGAATGCGTAGGGAACGGCCAGTGGCTGTTCTCTAGCCGGTTGCGCCATACGCAGGCGGCGGCTGACCACGTGCCCTTTCGTATTACCGATAAGGATAGGACACCAATGCAGCGAGTCTTCCCGAAACTGGCCGCGATGCTTCTCACCACCCTGCTGGTTCTGACCTTCTCCATGCAGCCTGCCCGCGCCGCCACCGCCCACGACCCCATCCTGTTTGTGCACGGCTGGAACGGCGATACATCCACGTGGACAACCATGGTCGCGCGCTTTCAGGCCGATGGCTGGGCCAGCAACGAGCTGTACAACTGGACCTACGACAGCAGCATCTCGAATGCGACCGTGGCGAATGAGATCAAGTCGCGCGTGACGGCCATCCTGGCCGCGACCGGCGCGAAGAAGGTCGACATCATCTCGCACTCGATGGGCGCGCTCTCCTCGCGCTACTACCTGAAGAACCTAGGCGGCACCGCCTACGTCGACTCGTGGGTCTCGCTGGGCGGTCCCAACCACGGCACCTCGATTGCCAACCTGTGCTTCTCGACCGCGTGCAAGGAGATGCGGCCCTCGTCGAACTTCCTCAACGCACTGAACGCCAGCGACGAGACACCCGGCGTCGTGCGCTACGCCACCTGGTGGTCGACATGCGATGTGGTGGTGGTGCCCAGCAGCACCAGCGTGCCGCTGAGCGGCGCGACCAACACCAACGCTGGCTGCCTCGACCACTCGGCCCTGCACGATAACGCTGGTGTGTACAAGCAGGTGAAGGCCTGGATAGCGCAATAGCTCGTTTGGATGACCGATCGTTGCGCAGGGCGCTCGCAGCATGCTGCGAGCGCCCTATGTTCTTTTAATCCTGTCTTTGCGTGGAAGATTATGCTATCATAACCTACAAATCGCCCGCTTTTCTCTGATTCGTATCTCTATTGCTGATTCAAGAGCGGTGTTTTTCAAAAGGAGAGTTCTTAATGCTCCCTCCCGCATTCTACCACCAGCTCACGCCCGAGCAGTGCATAGGGCTGTTTGCCCAGCTGCCGATCCCGCTCACGATCTACGACGCCCAGGGCGACGTGGTCGGCTATAATCAGGCCCACATCGCGCTATTCGAGCTGACACCCGAGATCTTGGCGCGCGGGTTCAACATGATCACTGACCCGCAGCTGGCCGCTATCGGCAGCGGCGAGCTGCACCGCCGCGTGATGCAGGGCGAGACGATCGTGCTGCCGCCGCACCTCTTCGAGCTCCACGAGGGCGGCGTCGATGTGGCGCGCTGGACCGAGGCGACCTACTTCCCGCTGCGCGACGGCGAGGGCAGGGTGACGCACCTTGTCGCGATGCTGCGCGATATCACCGAGACCATCCACCAGCAGCGCTCGATCGAGCAGGTGCAGCAGGAGATCGACGCGGCGCGGCAGGAGCTTTCGGAGCAGCAGACGACGCTGGAGGAGCTGTCGACGCCAGTGATCCAGGTGTGGGATGGCATCCTGGCGCTGCCGCTGATCGGCGCGATCGATAGCCGCCGCGCCATGCAGGTCACCGATAGCCTGCTGACCTCGATCGGCACCTACCAGGCCGACAGTGTGATCATCGATATTACCGGCATCCCGGTGGTGGACACGCAGGTGGCGGCCTACCTGCTGCAGGCGGCGCGGGCCAGCGCGCTACTGGGCTGCGATGTGGCGCTGGTGGGCATCGGCCCCGAGATCGCGCAGACGCTCATCCAGCTGGGCGTCGACCTCCAGTCGATCCACACGCTGGCCAATCTGCAGGCGGGCATCGCCTGGGCCTTCGCGCGCCACGGCATGCAGGTGGTGGCGCGCAAGCCCTAGCCGTGCCGTGCGCCTGATCGTCAGTGCTCGTTTACCGGCCTGGGTACGCCCAGGCCGGTTTTGTTGTGGGCGAAATCCGGCATTCTGATCAATAGAATATGAATTTTCTGTCATAAAAAAGCGCTTGACTTAGTGTCTATATGACATTAAGATGTTAGTGTGAATTTAACACTAAGGTGAGCTATGAACACACCGCTGGAAAACCTTTGGGAGCAGATCCGCCACGCCACCAGCGCGGATGCGGTCTTCGGGCCGATCGGGGCGGGCGACATGGCCGCGCTGAAGCGCCGCTACCGCGAGCTGGCGCAGATCGCCCACCCCGACCATAACCCGCGCCAGCAGGCGCTGGCGCAGCAGGTGTTTCAGTCGCTGTCGCAGTGGTACCAGCTGGCCCAGGCCGAGCTGGCCGATGGCCGCTATGGCGCGCCGCCTCGGCTGCACGTGGCGGGGCGGCTGCACCACTACGTGGGCACGGGCGAGCCATGGTCGGGCGACCTGTGCCACCTATTCCCCGCCGACGCCGACGGCACGCCGGTGCTGCTGAAGATGGCGGGCGACCCGCACAACCGCGACCTGCTGCTGGCCGAGGCCGAGGCCCTGGACACGCTGGATGCGGCCCTGGCGGGCAGGCCGGTGCGCGCCCACTTCCCCACCCTGATCGAGCAGCTGCTGGTCGAGGATGAGCATGGGGTGATGCGCCAGACCAACGTGCTGCGCCGTGAGCGCAGCGTGGCGTCGCTGGCCGAGGTGCGGCGGGCCTACCCGCGCGGCGTGCACCCCGCCGATGCGGCCTGGATGTTCAACCGCATGCTGGCGGCGCTGGCGCTGGCCCACGACCACGGCCTAGTGCATGGTGCGGTGCTGCCCGAGCACGTACTGGTGCGGCCCGACGACCACAACGGCATCCTGATCGACTGGTGCTATAGCGTGGGGATGGGCCAGCCCATCCGCGCGATCAGCCCGGCGAACTATGGCATGTACCCGCCCGAGGTGCTGGCCAAAGAGCCAGCGACGGCGGCCACCGACATCTACCTTGCGGCACGGACGATGGTTGTGCTGCTTGGTGGCAATGGAGTTCAGCTGCCGAAAAGTGTGCCTGCGCCCATCCGCAACCTGCTGCAGTCCTGCCTCATTCCCTCGCCCATCCGCCGCGCCAACGATGCCTGGCAGCTGCTGGAGGACTTCCGCGAGGTGCTGGATGACTGCTATGGTCCGCCGACATTTCGCCCGTTTCGTATGCCGATCTCGGCTTTTGTGTAGACATAAAATAAGGAGGCTGTCATGGGAGGATCTTACTGGAGCGACGACGCCTACGCGGCACGCCAGAACCGCCGCTCGGCCACCGGGGCCACCGCGTTCACCTACGATGCCCACGTGCGCTCGACTGGCAAGGTGGAGGTTCACCCGCAGATGAACCCCTACGGCGTGACGCGCGAGAGCCGCGACAGCGACGCGCACCCCAGCTCGCTGGCGATCGCCGTGATCTTTGATGTGACCGGCTCGATGGGCAGCGTGCCGCGCACGCTGCAGACCAAGCTGGGCGCGCTGATGCGCGTGCTGGTGCAGCGGGGCTATGTGGAGCACCCGCAGATCCTGTTCGGGGCGGTGGGCGATGCCTACTGCGACCAGGTGCCGCTGCAGATCGGCCAGTTCGAGTCGGGGCTGGAGATGGACGACGAGCTGGGCAAGATCTACATCGAGGGCGGCGGCGGCGGCCAGGTGTACGAGTCGTATGAGCTGGCGATGTACATGATGGCGCGGCACACCTCGATCGACTGCTACGAGAAGCGCGGACACAAGGGCTACCTGTTCACCATCGGCGACGAGCACCCCTACGCGTCGATCAGCCGCAAGCAGGTGGCGTCCGTGATCGGCGACCGGCTGCAGGCCGACCTGCCGCTGCCCAAGCTGCTGGCCGAGCTGCACGAGCGCTATGAGCACTTCCACATCATCCCCACCAACACCAGCCACGGTGGCGACAAAGCCATCCAGCAGGGCTGGCAGAAGCTGCTGGGCGAGCGTGTGCTGATGCTGGCCGACGAGGGCGCGGTCTGCGAGACGGTGGCGCTGGCCATCGGCCTGAGCGAGGGCGTGGTGGGCAGCCTGAAGGATGCTGGCGACGACCTGGTGGCCTCGGGCTATGACGACAGCGCGGTGGCTACCGCGTCGGCGGCGCTGGTGCCCTACGCATCCAAGCACGGTGGGGCCACGCGCACTAAAGGTCTGCTTGGCCTCGCATCGATGCTGAACCTGGGCGGTCGGCTGTAGTTGCTTGAAAGCAGGTGTGGTTCAGCCGCCACACCTGCTCTTCCCAAAAAATGGAGCGCTGCGATGGGCGATGTGTTTCTGACGGTCGATCTGGGCTTTGGCGACGCGGGGAAGGGCGGCATCGTCGACTACCTGACGCGCGCCAGCGGGGCGCACACGGTGGTGCGCTACAATGGCGGCGCGCAGGCCGCGCACCGCGTGGTCGAGGGCGGGCGCGAGCATGTGTTCAGCCAGTTTGGCAGCGGCACGCTAGCAGGCGCTGCCACGCACCTCTCGCGATTCATGCTGGTGGAGCCGCTGGCCATGGAGTCCGAGGCCGCGCACCTGCGTCGCCTGGGCGTGGCCGAGCCGTTCGATCTCACCACAATCGATGCGCAGGCCCTGGTGATCACGCCGTTTCACCGCGCCACCAACCGGCTGCGCGAGCTGGCGCGCGGGCCTGGCCGCCACGGCAGCTGCGGCATCGGCGTGGGCGAGGCGGCGGCTGATGCGCTGGCCCACGCCGCGCACGCGGTGCGCATGGGCGACATGCACCACCCCAACGCGCTGTATGCCAAGCTATGTTTCCTGCGCGATCTGGCGCTGGCCAAGCTGCGCACCTTCGAGGATCGCATCCTCCCGAGTGCGCAGGCCGAGGCCGAGCTGGAGCTGCTGCACGACCCAGACTGGGCCGACTGGCTGCTGCCCGCTTACCGCGATTTCGCCGCGCGCGCCCAGGTGGTGCCCGGCGAGCATGTACGAGGGCTGCTGGCCCGCCCTGGCGCGGTGATCTTCGAGGGGGCGCAGGGCGTGCTGCTCGATGAGTGGCGCGGCTTCCACCCCTACACCACCTGGAGCACCACCACGCTGGCCAACGCCGACGCGCTGCTGGCCGAGGCAGGGCATACTGGCGCGGTGACGCGCTTGGGCCTGACGCGGGGCTACGCCACCCGCCACGGCGCAGGCCCGTTCGTGAGCGAGGATGCCGGGCTGACGGCGGCGCTGCCGGATGCGCGCAATGGCCACGGCACGTGGCAGGGCGGCTTCCGCGCGGGATGGCTGGACATGGTGATGCTGCGCTACGCGCTGGATGTGGTGGGGCCGCTGGATGGCTTGGCGGTGACATGCCTGGATCGGCTGGCGGATCTGGGCGAGCTGCGTGTCTGCCAGCGCTACACCTGCGCGGGGCGCGACCTGGAGCGGCTGGCGATCTCGCCCGACCCGCGCGACCTGGCCCACCAGGAGCGGCTGACGATGCAGCTTCTCGCCTGTGTGCCCAAGCATGTGGCGCTGGCATCGGCGGATGCGCTGATCGATCATCTTGAGCGCGATCTAGATATTCCTGTTGCGATCACATCATATGGTTCAGACGCCACACGGAAACAGCAGATGCAGCCATTTTTTCAACGGTAGCCGCTCTTCTTTTTGCAAACGGGCCGCATGGTTTAGCCCATGCGGCCCGTTTCTGCCGCTACCAGCGGTACACATCACGCAGCGTGAAGACCAGGATCGCCGCCGAGATCGCAGTCCACACCACCGCCCACAGCAGCGCGGGCAGGCCGGTGGCGGCGGCCATGATCTGGGCGTCGGTGTTGACCTGGCTCTGCGACGAGAGGAAGATCAGGCCGATCAGGCTGTTGAAGCCATCGAAGATCAGCTCGACCGCCAGCACCAGCAGCAGGGTCTCGGCCCAGCGGCTGGGCAGGCGCTGGGCCGCTGCGATCAGCGCCGCCGCTAGCAGCAGCCCGCTGGCGATGCCGAACAGGCTGCGCACAAACAGCAGGCAGAGCACGCCCAGTATCACGCCTAGCCCCATCAGCAGGGTGCGCGCCGAGACGTGGCGGGCCGAGAGCCGCAGCAGTAGGCCGCCGAACACCGCGCTGCCCACATAGCCCGCGCTAGTGATAAACCAGCGCACCCCACCGGCGGAAAGCGCGAGGCCAGAGAGATCGGCCTCGACCACAAATTCCTGAAACCTGCCGCCGGTGATGACCGCCGCGATGCCGTGGCAGATCTCGTGGATGAAGGTGCCGAATAGGCGGAACGGGTACGATACCCAGCTGAGCATCGGGATCTGCCAGGTGATCAGGATGACCAGCGTGACGAGTAGGACGCTGCCGATCTCGCGGCGGTGCCATGTTGAAAATGAGCGTGACATAATCCCTCACAGGTTACAAGGGTCGGAACGGGCGAAGCCGCCACCTAGTGCATGGTGATGACTTCGAGGTTGCTATAGCCGATGTTGTCGTTGCCCTCGCCGTTTTTTAGCGCCCGGAGCCGGATGTACCGCGCCTCCACGGGTGCGAAGGCTTTCTCTTGGCGGATGGGGTTGTTGACGATGTTTGAGAACTCGCCCTCGCTCACCAGCTTCCAGCTCACAAGGTCGGCGGCGACCCAGAACTCGTACTGGGTGATAATCCCTGGCCCCCACAGCGCGTGGTCGGGCAAGTAGCGGAACCCGACCAGCGTCTGCTGCGAGCCGAGGTCGATCTCAAGATCCACCGGCAGCGCGCCGCCGTTGTTTTTATGCCAGACGGTGGCTGGGTCGCCATCAAGCAGACGTAGAGAGTCTGGGTCATCGGTGTCAAGAATGGCCCACGCGCGGCGTGCAAGGTCGAAGGTCTCGCTTCCCACGGGGCTGACCTGCCCGCTGGAAGGGTCGAAGGTAATAGCGCGCACATCCAGCCGTCCGCCATCGGTGGGGATCGGCGCGGTGAACCGAGGCGACTGGGGCGTCGGGCTGCTGCCGTCGAGCGTGTAGTGGACGAATGGGCCGATATCATCGGTCCGGAACGAGATGTCGCCCTGCTGGTTGCGCATGATGGTCGGCGGGCGCAAGACCAGCGGCGCATTAAATACCCCTATCCTGGTGATCATCGGGCACGCTCGGGCCGCGCGCACCGAGAAGCGCACCTGGGAGACAGCGACGCTTGGAAACCGCAGGATGCGGCGGTAGCCGATGGTGGTGCCATGCGCCAAGGTCTGCCACGCCCCGCCTACCATGGCCTCGACCTCGAACGCGCTCACGCGCTGGCCCTGGCGGATGTCCTCCTCGACCATGAAGCGGTTGATGGCGGTGGGCCGCCCCCAGTCGAGCGTCACAGCGCCCTGCATCACGCCGTCGTCGGTGGCCCAGTAGGTGTCGATATCCCCATCCACCGTGCGCGCGCCACCGTAGGCTGGGTCGCCCCCGCGCACCGGCGAGGCGCTGACCTGCGCCTGGGGGGCCAGATCGTGGGCGAAGGAGTCGCGGATGGCCTGCGCCCACTCTCGCGCTGCGCGCTCGTCGTTGGGGTGGATCAGGCCCGCCGGGGTGATAGGGAAGTTCAGCAGCAGGCTGGCATTTCGTCCCACCGAGGCGTAGTAGACATCGAGCAGGCGGGGCAGCGACTTCACCTTGCCATCCTCCGAGGGGTGGTAGAACCACTCGGGTCGGATCGAGGTGTTGACCTCGGCGGCGACCCACGCGTCGCCGCTCGGCAGCCCGTGGTGCAGCATGGCCCACGAGACATCGCCCTGGCTGTCAAGCATGCTCCAGTTGGTCTCGCCCACAAAGCCATCTTCGGTGCCCACCCAGCGCAGCTCGCCCCGGTCGCCGCCATCGTTCCAGATGATGCACTCGGGCTGGAGGCTGCGGATGAGGCTATAGGTGTTCGGCCAATCGTAGTAGGTCTTTGGGTCGATGGTGCGGATCTCGCGCGCGCCGCCGTAGTAGCCCGACCCGCCGTTGGCCCCATCGAACCAGATCTCGAAGATCGGGCCGTAGTTTGTGAGAAGCTCGGTGAGCTGCTGGCGAAAGTAGCTGATGTAGGATGGCTGCGCGTAGTCGGCCCGGTTGCGATCCCAGGGCGAGAGGTAGATGCCGAGCTTCAGCCCATATTCCTGGCACGCCGCCGCCAGCTCGCCGACCACGTCGCCTTTCCCGTCCTTCCATGGGGTGTTCTTCACCGAGTAGTCGGTATACTTTGATGGCCATAGGCAGAACCCGCAGTGGTGCTTGGCCGTCACGATGATCGCCTTCAGACCTGCGTCGCGGCAGACCCGCGCCCACTGGCGGGCGTCGAGACCCTGGGGATTAAACAGGCTGAGGTCTTCGTCGCCGTACCCCCAGGCCTGATCGGTATAGGTATTGAGCGAAAAGTGGACAAAGGCATAGGTTTCAAGGCGTTGCCAGCGCCATTGCGTGGCCGATGGGGTGGGTGCCAAGGGGGCTGGTGGTGGAAAAGAAGGCATGCTTAGCATCCTCTACAAAGAAGCGTCGAGTGGGATGGGGTCACAATGAGCTAGGGTCGCCACTGTTCGACTAGTTGCTTCCTAACGTATTCTCAGAAGAAATAGCCCTACTTCTCTCTAGAATGAGCTATATTAGGCTGCTACGCTCATCGGTATGGAGCAACCCATGGGTAAGAATGGCCAATTATACCGCACTCTCTTCGGTTACCTAGAGCTGCCTCATGGGTGGCTTCGCCATCGGCCTCTGGCGATAGGACGCGCCAGCCGGGCCGGGTGTTGCGGGGCGGCGCTAGCCAGCGCTTCTATTGCCAGCATCGCAACGTTCGGGGCCGGAACTGGCGGATCATCGATAGTTCCTGGCCGACCTACGACAGACGGCCAGGGCGCGCGGCGCTATGCTATGCACATCAACCGAACGTGGAGAGAAGGAGCACACAATGATCATCATTCGGGCGGAGGATGTGGTGGGGCAGGCGAGCGATGGGGGAAATCGCTCGGGCGGCGTGGCGACGCCCTCGCGCGGGGCCAGCGGGGTAAGCGTGATCCGCCAGGAGCAGCAGCCGGGCGGCCAAGGCCCGCTGCACCTGCACGACCGCGAGGAGGTGATCTACCTGCTGGGCGGTCAGCTGCGGGTGTCGCAGGGCGAGCGCAGCGCCGAGCTTGCGGCAGGCGATGCCGCAATTATTCCGGCGGGCGAGGTCCACCAGCTCAATACCATAGGTGCCGAGCCTGCCGCGTGGCTGCTGATCGCGGCGGCAGGCGTGCGCTTCTTCCGGGTCGATGGCGAGGAGGTGCGGCCCGCGTGGGCTGAGTAGCCGCCGGTGCCGCTGCTGTATGCGAGGTGCGGATGGATGAGCCAACGTTTGGCATTGCGCAGACTCTGACCGATCTTGACACCGGATGGAAGAGCTTCCCCGGCCACTACCTGCTCTACGCCGCCGACGGGGCCTTTCTGCTAGAGGCTGGTGAGGCCCAGTGGCGGCTGCCGCCCCAGCGCGCGGCCCTGATCGCGGCGGAGACGCCCATCCGCCTGCGCAGCAGCGGGGCGGTGGCATGCCACTCGGTGCTGTTTGCGCCGGGGGATATGCCGCCGCCCGCCCGCCCATGCTGCGTGTTCGCCGTCACCCCAGTGCTGCGCGAGATGCTGCGCTACAGCGCGCGCTGGGGGCGCGGGCGCTGCCCGGATGACGCGCAGGCCGCGCGCTTCTTTGCGGCGCTGGCCGACATGGGCAGCGAGGCGGCGGCCCAGCCAGCGCCGTTCTGGCTGCCGCGCCCGCGCTCGCCCGAGCTTGCGCGGGCCATGGCCTACGCGCTCGCCCACCTGGGCGGGCCGCTGAGCGCCGCGGGCGCGGCGCAGGCCGCTGGGGTCTCCGAGCGCACGCTGCTGCGCCGCTTCGAGGCCGAGACGCAGATGACGTGGCGGGTCTTCCTCGGCAGGGCGCGCATGATCCGCGCGATGGAGCTGCTTGAGCGGGGTTCGCTGCCAGTGATCGAGGTGGCCTACGCGGTGGGGTTTGCTAGCCCCGCCGCATTCAGCGCCGCATTTCGGGCCTTTACTGGCCAGACGCCGCGCGATTATGCTGGAAAGAGATTTTAGTAGTATTTTTAAGTTGGTTCAGCCGCCGAAACAATAGAATACCTTAGGCATTTCCACACGACACTCGCTATAATAGCGATAGGCCTATTCAGTGTGGAATACAGGAGATGCCTATGCGACTCACGCGGCTATCCAACGCACTTCCCGCCATCGCGCTGCTGGCGCTGGTGGCGATGCTGCCCACAGCCACCAGCCGCAGCGCCAGCGACAGCAGCAGCTACCTGCCGCTCATCCAGACGCCGTCGGTGCCGATCATCGATGGCTGCCCGATCTTCCCCGCCGACAACCCCTGGAACCGCCCGGTTGCCAGCGACCCGGTGGACCCCAACTCCGACGCGTATATCGCCAGCATCATGCAGGATCGCCAGTACCTGCACGCCGACTTCGGCGGCGGGGGCGCGTACGGTATCCCCTACACCACGGTGGGGCCTGACCAGGCGCTGGTGCCGGTCGCGTTCGAGTACGCCGACGAGAGCGACCCTGGCCCCTACCCCATCCCGCCCGATGCGCCGGTGGAGGGCGGCAGCGACCGCCACGTGCTAGTGCTGCAGCGCGAGACATGCAAGCTGTACGAGATGTACGCCGCCACCTATGTCGGCCCCGGCTGGGCAGGCGGATCGGGCGCGGTGTTCGACCTGCGCTCGAACACGCTGCGCCCCGATGGCTGGACATCCGCCGATGCGGCGGGCCTGCCCATCCTGCCCGGCCTGGCGCGCTACGACGAGGTGTCGGCGGGCAGCATCCGCCACGCGCTGCGCTTCACAGTGCAGCGCTCGCAGCGGGCCTACATCCACCCGGCCACGCACTACGCCAGCAGCCTCACCGCCACCGATCTGCCGCCCATGGGCCTGCGGCTGCGGCTCAAGGCCAGCTACGACCTCTCGGGCTTCACCGGCCAGTCGCGCGTGGTGCTGGAGGCCCTGAAGACCTACGGTATGATCGTGGCCGACAACGGTTCGAGCTGGTTTATTAGCGGGGCCTCGGATGCGCGCTGGGATGATGAGGATCTGGACCAGCTGAAGACGGTGCCTGGCAGCGCGTTTGAGGTGGTGAAGGTCGACCGGATCTACCGCCCCTAGTCAAGCACCCGAGTGCGGCGCAGATCGCACCCGCAGCGTTGAGCGCCGCCGCCCCAATGCGTTATAACCTTGGCAGGATCGCTTTGTATGCCGAGGTTGTCTATGTATGCTTCGTTTCGCTCGCCGTGGAGGGTGGTGCTGGGCGCGCTGTTGCTGGGCGCGCTGGCCGACCAGCTGGTGATCGGGCGCTGGCCAGGGCTGGCGGTGCCCCTGTGGGTGCTGCTGGCCCTGGTCGCGCTTTTTGCGCTGGGCCGCGCCGAGCATGTGGCGGCTACGCCCGCGAACACCTGGCTGGGCGCGGCGGCGCTGCTGTTCGCCAGCTTTGTGGCGCTGCGGGCCACGCCCGCGCTGGTGTTTTTGGATGTGGTGGCGGTGCTGGGCCTGCTGGTGCTGCTGGTGGCGTTCTACCGCAGCCACGCGCTGGCACGCCTGCCGCTGCTGGCCGCGCTGGGCCGGGTGTGCCGCACATGCGTGTTTAGCCTCGTCGAGCCGATCCAGCTGGCCCAGCAGGCGCTGGCCTTGGGCCTGCCGCTGCGCGGCGGGCTGCTGCGGCGCATGTTCCCCTTCCTGCGCGGTCTGCTGATCGCCGCGCCGCTGCTGCTGTGCTTCGGCTGGCTGCTCTCGGCTGCCGATGCGACCTTCTCGGCCTACCTTAGCCGGATCTTCACCCTAACCCTGCCACTTCAGTTCGACACGCTGGTGTGGCACAGCTTTGCGGCTGTGGTGCTGGCCTGGGTGTGCGCTGGCGCACTGGCAGTGGCGATCTGCACACCGCCGCTCGCCGTCGCACACCCCCCCGCCGAGGGCGAGACTCAGCGGCTCGACCAGCAGGGCGCGGGCCTACGCTTTTTGGGCTGGGTCGAGTCGATTACGGTGCTGGGGCTGGTGGATGCGCTGTTCGCCGCATTTATGCTGGTGCAGGCGGGCTACCTGTTCGGCGGGCTAGACACGCTGCAGCGCAGCGAGATGACCTATGCCGACTACGCGCGGCGCGGCTTCGCCGAGCTGGTGGTGGTGGCCTGTATGTCGCTGTGGCTGCTATGGGCGAGCTATATGGTCTCGCACCGCGCGCCGGGGCGGCAGCGCATGCTGTTCGACGGGGCATGCGTGGTGATGGTGGTGCTGCTGATCGGCATGCTCTGCTCGGCCTTCCAGCGCATGCTGCTCTACGAGCAGGCCTACGGCTTCACCGAGCTGCGGCTGTACACCCAGTCGTTTATGGTGTGGCTGGGGGCGCTGCTGGTGCTGTTCGTGGTGGCGCTGGTGCGCGAGCAGCCGCGCGCCTTTGTGTGGGGCGGTCTGGCCAGCGCGCTGGTGGTGCTGGCGGTGCTGAACCTGGCCAACCCCGAGCAGCTGATCGTGCGGGCCAACCTGCAGCGCTACCACGATATCGGCAAGCTCGACCACTACTACCTCACCCGCCTCTCCGCCGATGCCTACCCGGCCCTAGTAGATGCGCTGCCCACGCTGCCGAGCGATACCCAGGGCGAGATTATGTGCGAGCTGGCCCTGCATCGCGGGCATCTGGCCGATATGGTGGCCGACGGCTGGCGCGGCTGGAACCTGGCGCGCTCGCGCGGGCTTGCGGCGCTGGAAGCGGTGGTGCCGCCGGGCGAGGCCGCCAGGTGCGGCTGGGAATTGCCCTAGCGCAAGCCATGAACGTGCTTTTTCACCCCTAAGTCCTAGTGCCTCGGGAGATCGGGGGATGGTAGCATGAGTGCGGTTTCCGAGCAACGAGGCACTACCATGAGACAATTCGCTGTGCAGAAGATCGCGATCGTGCTGTTTGCGCTGGTTGGCCTGTTCGATGCGCTCTACCTTTCGATCAACCGCCTAACTGCCTCGCACCTAGCCTGCCCCACCAGCGGCGGCTGCGAGGCGGTGCAGGCTAGCCCCCACGCGGTATTTTTCGGCGTGCCGGTGGCGTTTATCGGCGTGGCGGGCTACGCCGCGCTGCTGCTGCTGGCGCTGCTGAGCCTTGCCAATTTCTCGCGCGGGCCTCTTTCCGCGCGGGCGGTGCTGGCCGTGGTTGCGACGCTGGGGGTGCTCTTTTCGGCCTATCTCGTCTACCTGCAGCTGGCGGTGATCCACGCGATCTGCTTCTGGTGCATGCTCTCGGCCAGTATGGAGCTGGGCATCGCCCTGCTGGCCTGGCTCGATCTGCGCTGGTCGCGCTACGAGCCGCCGCCGCTAGATGAGCTTGCAGTGGGATAGCATAGAGTTCAGCTGCCGAAACGAATTATGTAGCGACAGCCATAAACAGGTGAGCGGCATTGCACCATGCCGCTCACCTGTATGTTTTGCCACTCAGTATGAGGTGCGCATCCCTACCAAAGCTCGCGCATGGCCTGGCCGATCACGCCAATGCCCTCGGCGATCTGCTCGGGGGAGTGATAGCTGAAGGCCAGGCGGATGCTGTCGTCGCCCTGGCCGTTGCAGTAGCAGCGCGAGCCGGTGAGGAACGAGACGCCGCGCTCCTCGCTCAGGTCGAGCAGGCGGGCGGCGCTGACGCCCTGGGGCAGCGTGCACCACAGGAAGAAGCCGCCCTCGGGCCGGTAGAGCTGCACCTCGGCGGGGAACTCGCGCTCGATCGCCGCGAGCATCACCTGGCACTTGTGGCGGTACCGCTCGCGCAGCTGGGCGATGTGGCGGTCGAGCCGACCATCGGCACTGAAGCGCGAGACCACGTGGGTGACGAACGGGCCGTTCTCGCCCTCGACCTTGACCATGGCCAGCCGCTTGATCAGCTCGCTGGGGCCGCTGGCCCAGCCTAGGCGCACGCCCGGGGCCAGGATCTTTGAGTAGGTGCCGACGCGCACCACCCAGCCCTCGGTGTCGATCGAGGCCAGCGTGGTCACCGACGAGCCGTCGAAGGCCAGCTCGCTGTAGGCGTCGTCCTCCACCACCAGCACGCCGTAGGTGGCGGCCAGCGCCACCAGCCGCCTGCGGCGATCGAGCGACATGGTGGTGCCGGTGGGGTTCTGGAAGGTGGGGATGGTGTAGATAAACTTGGGCCGGATGCGCTGGCGGGCCAGCTCGGCCAGCTTCTCCTCAAGCGCGTCGATGTCCATGCCATCGGCATCCACGGGGATGGTTACGATCTTGGCCCCGGCGATCTCGAAGCGGCGGACCGCGCCGAGGAAGCTCGGCCCCTCGATGATCACGGTGTCGCCGGGGGACACCAGCACCTCGGGCAGCAGGCCCAGCAGCTGGCCCGAGCCGTGGCTCACCAGCACCTGCTCGCGGGTGGCGGCGATACCCTGGCGCTGCAGCCGCTCGCTGATCTGCTCGTAGAGCTCGGGGCTGGTGGGGCCGTAGTTCAGCGCGGTGTCGGGCCGCTCGGCCAGCACCTCGGCGGTCACCTCGGCCAGCTCCTGGGTGGGGAAGAGCGTCGGGTCGGCGAGGCCGAAGGCCAGGCTGATCGGGGCGGCGCGGCCCTGCTGGGCGGCCCCATACATCGGCGGGGCAAGGTCGCGGGCGCGAGGCGCGTAGAGATCGCTCAGCTGCTTGGTGGTGTGCTGCGGTGATGCAACCATGGGTGTCTGGCCTCCTTCACACAAAAAGAAGATCGGGCGGCGACGCTGCGCGGCATATGAGCGCCATGCTCCTGGGGTATGCCCGATCATCATAGCACAGCTGGCTGGCGCGGCAGGTTGGGGCCGCATCCTATCTTTGGCGGATCTTTCCCCAGCGCGGCGGCGATTGTTTTGCGCTCGCCCTGATCGCTTGCGTTTTCTCCACTTTTTTGCGATAGCGACAACAACCCTTGACACGCGGCATGATCATACTAATATATCAACATACATTTATACGTTGATAGAAGAGGGCTTCGCTATGACGGCGCAACGGCAGAGCATCGAGCTACGGGCCAAGCTCTATCGCGGGTTTGCCGACCCATCGCGGCTCGCCATCCTCGACGCGCTGCGCGACGGCGCGAAGACGGTGGGCGAGATCGTGCAGGCGACGGGCCTGAGCCAGCCCAACGCATCGACCCACCTCTCCTGCCTGTGGGACTGCGGCCTCGTGACGCGCACCCAGCAGGGCCGCTACGTGCACTACCAGCTGAGCGATGCGCGAGTGGCCGCGCTGCTTGACATGACCGATGAGCTGCTGGCCGATGTGGCGAAGGGTGTGTACGAGTGTACGCGCTATACCGCGCCCTCGGCGCTGAAGGGCGAAGTGATTGCTCTAGAACAGGATGAAAGGCCATGAGCAACCCACCCCATACGCTGGAGCTGGTGGAGCTGCCGATCACGGGGATGGACTGCGCGGAGTGCGCAGGGCATGTGCAGCGGGCGCTGGCCGCCCTGCCAGGGGTTGAGTCGGTGGATGTGCTGCTGTCCACCGAGAAAGCACGGGTGCGCCTTGATTCTGCGCGGGTCGAGATCGCCGCGCTCCGGCGTGCGGTCGAGGGGGCGGGCTACTCGGTACCCGATGCCTTCCAGCCCACGGCGCAGCAGGCGGTGTCGCCCCAGCCTCAGGCGGTATCATTCACGCGGCGTGTACTGGCGCTCTTTGGGGTCGTCTTTGCGCTGGTGCTGTTTGTGGTGGTGGTTGGCGAGGGGCTTGGCCTGTTCGCAGCGATCACCGATCGGGTGCCGCTGCCGATCGGCGCACTGATCGTGCTGGCGGCGGGCTGGCCGATCTTTCGCACTGTGGCGCGCGCTACTCTGCGTGGCCAAGTGATCGCGCATACGCTGATGAGCCTGGGCGCGCTGGCCGCGCTGCTGGTTGGGCAGTGGGCCACCGCAGTGGTGGTGGTATTTTTCATGCGCGTTGGCGAGTACGCCGAGCGCTTCACCACCGAGCAGGCCCGCAAGGCGGTAAAAGACCTCACCGCGCTCGCGCCGCAGACCGCCCGCGTGGAGCGCGATGGCGTCGAGCACGAGGTGCCGATCGCCGATGTGCGCGTGGGTGAAACGGTGGTGGTGCGGCCCGGCGAGCAGATCCCGGTTGATGGCGAGGTGCTGGCAGGCTACGCCACGGTCGATCAGGCGGCGATCACCGGCGAGCCGATGCCGGTCGAGGCTGCGGCGGGGGCCACCGTCTTCGCTGCGACGATCGCAACGGGCGGTAGCCTGCGCGTGCGCGCCACCGCTGTGGGTGTGGATACCACCTTTGGCAAGGTCATCCGCCTGGTGGAGGAGGCCGAGACGCACCGCGCCGATGTGCAGCGCATCGCCGATACGTTTTCGGCCTACTACCTGCCGGTGGTCGCGGGTGTGGCCGCGCTCACCTTCTTCCTCAGCCGCAACCCGCTGGCGACCGCCGCTGTGATGTTGGTGGCGTGCTCGTGCTCGTTTGCGCTCGCCACGCCCATCGCTATGCTGGCCTCGGTCGGGGCTGCGGCAAAGCGCGGCGTGCTGATCAAGGGCGGCAAGTATCTGGAAGTGTTGGCAAAGGCCGATGTGCTGCTGGTCGACAAGACCGGCACGCTCACCATGGGGTGTCCGGCGATCACCGACGTGATCCCGCTCGGCGGCATCTCGCGCGAGCGCCTGCTGGCCCTGGTCGGCGCGGCAGAGCGCGACTCCGAGCACCCCCTAGCGGGCGCGGTGCGCGATGCCACGCAGGGCATGCTGCTCCCTCAGCCAGAAGCCTTCGTGGCGCTGCCCGGCCTAGGGGTGCGCGCCCAGATCGAGGGGAGCCAGATCGCCGTCGGCAATGCGCGCCTGGTGCCGCAGGCGGCGGGATATCCGGCAGCTGCAGAGCTTGAGCAGCAGGGCAAGACGCTGCTGCTGGTGGCCCAGGATGATCAGCTGATCGGCATTCTGGCCGCCGCCGACACGCCGCGCCCCGATCTGGCGGAGTCGCTCGCGCAGGTCCGCCAGCTTGGCATCCGCGAGGTGGTGATGCTGACTGGCGATAATGAGCGCACCGCCGCCGCGATCGCGCACCAGCTGGGCATCGCCTACCGCGCAAACCTGCTGCCCGAGGACAAGATCGCCGCCGTGCGCCAGTATCAGGCCCAGGGCCACACGGTCGTGATGATCGGCGATGGCGTTAATGATGCCCCGGCGCTGGCCCAGGCCAATGTGGGTATCGCGATGGGCGCGGCGGGCAGCACCATCGCGATCGAGGCCGCCCACGTCGCCCTGATGCAGGATAGCTGGCCGCTGGTGCCCGAGGTGCTGCGGATCGCGCGCCGCACGATGCGGGTCGTCAAGCTGAACATCGCCTTCACGTCGATCTATAATCTGGTGGGCCTCTCGCTTGCAGCCTTTGGCCTGCTGCCCCCGATCTGGGCGGCGGCAGCGCAGTCGCTGCCCGACCTAGGCATCCTTGCCAACTCGTCGCGCCTGCTGCGCCAGCGCACCTAGCGGGGTTTTGCGCTCTTGGTGTTGTAGCGGTTAGGCGGGGAGCGGCGCGTGCCGCTTCACCATCGCCAGAAGATCCTCCAGATCAAAGGGCTTGAGCAGAATAGCACAGCGCTTCTCGCGCAGGTGGGCCTCGTTGCGTGTGATCAGGTCGGTCGCCGCCGAGGCCACGATCACGGGTATGTTGCAGGTTGCGGGGTCGAGGCGCAGCTTGTTGAGGAGGCTCCAGCCCTGCTCGGGGTTGTCCAGCGCCACCTCGACGATCACCAGCTGCGGCTGGGCCTGCGCGATTGTGGAAAAAGCATCCGATGTCGTGCGGAGCGGCTGGGTGGCATAGCCCTCTTCACCAAGGAACTCGGCCAGCATCTCCAAAAAGGCGATATCCGAATCGACCATCATGATCAGCGGCGATGTTCCCATGCTTCACCTGTCGCTTGGCCGCATACACGCTACACCCTGTATGCGGCTGGCTACACCAAAGAGGCCGCGCGGCGCGGGTAGCTATTGGGTAGGCACCGGCTGGATCAGCACCCCCAGGCCGGTGGCCCGCCCTGAGGGGCCGCAGATCCGCCCCGCTGTGAGCATGGCCTGGAACGGTGTGCCATGCCATGAGATCATGGGCGTGACCCAGCTATGCGGTGCCTGGCTGGCCTCTGTGTGCCGCATCTCCTCCACAAATGGTCGCCGGATGCCCGACTCGACAAAGTAGGCCAGCGAGCGGCCCACAAGCAGCCGCTCGTCAGCGTCAAACATGGCGCGCGCCGCCGCATTCACCTGGCGGATGCTGCCTTCCAGCGAGGTGACCAGATAGCTGGCCGGGGCCTGCTGGAACAGATCTTGGAAATGCTGGTAGTGGACATCCTGCGTGCCCTGGGTTACATTGACCGCAGCAGAGAGCTGCTGGATATACTGCTCGGCGGCCTGCAGCGCCTCAAGCACATTTGCCAGCTCATCCATGGCCTCCATAAGCTGGGGCTGGCCGAGCGCCCCCTCGGATGCCGAGCGGTAGAGCCGCCTGGCGCGGCTGCGCAGTACCTCAAACTTGGGAGCGAACAGGTCGCCGGTATGGGTGATAGGAGTGGATGCTGCCATCGTGTTTCTCGCTCGCGGCCAATGAGGGCTGAGCCAAGCTGGCGCGAGCAAGCTTCGTGCCTCAGCACCGATTGGCATTCTTGCGCATCTGGCAGGCTTCTTGTTGCCCAGGTGCGCTCGCTGATTGTGGCGCACATTGCGCGGAAGACCATCGAGCGCTTTCGGGCCGCGCTCGCTGGCCACGCGCAGGCCGTGCGCGGGCTGCCTACTGGGGCTGGCTGGTGCAACCTCGACTACAGCCCGATCGTGGGCGAGGATGGTGCGCCGCTGGGGGTGCTGGTCATCCTCACCGAGGGGGTAGCGCCCAACCGCCAGGCAGAATCCAGCAGCCGCCTGCGCGAGGTTGCCGACCTGGTGCCCGACCTGCTGTGGAGCAGCGACCCCGCAGGCAATGCCGACTGGTGCAACCAGCGCTGGGCCGAGTATACCGGCCAGGGCTTTGCGCAGGCCAGCGGCGCGGGCTGGCGGGATGCGATCCACCCGGATGATCGCACGCAGCTGGTGCGCAGCTTCCAGCACGCCCTGGAGAGCCGCCAGCCGCTCCGCCAGGAGCAGCGCATCCGCCGGGTGGATGGGGTATACCGCTGGTTCCTCGTGCAGGCCCAGCCGCTGCTGGGCCAGGATGGCCAGGTGCTGCGCTGGTGTGGGGTGGCCACCGATATCCACGAGCAGCGGGCGGCGCTCGACGCCGCCCAGGCCACCCGCAGCGAGGCCGAGATGGTGCGCTGGGCGCTGGTAGATGCCAACGCCGCACTGGAGCGGCGGATCGCCGAGCGGACTGGCGAACTGGTGCGTGTGAACAGCGCCCTTGAGGCGCTCATCCGCGTCGCGCCGCTGGCGATCATCACCATCGACCCCGAGCTGCACATCCAGCGCTGGAACCCGGCGGCCACCCAGTTGTTCGGCTGGGGCGAGCAGGAGACGGTCGGGCGGCGGCTGCCCGATGTGCCGATCGATGGCCTGTTCGCCAGCCCCGCCGAGCTGTCCGCCATCCTGCAGAGCGGCGTGCCCCGTGAGATGGAGGCCGCGAGCGCTCACAAGCGGGGTGCCCCACTGTCTCTGAGCGTGTGGGCGGCCCCGCTGTACGATACGTTCGGCCAGGTGTCCGCTGTGATGGCGCTGCTGAGCGATATCACGGCGCGCAAGCAGGCCGAGGCCGAGCGTCGGGCGCTGCTGCAGCGGATCATCACCGCGCAGGAGGACGAGCGCCGCCGGATCGCCCGCGAGCTCCACGACTCGCTCGGCCAGTTCCTCAGCGCCCTCAACCTGCGGCTCTCGATCCTGCAGCATCTGGAGGGGATTCCCGCCAGCGCGGTGGCCGATGTGCGCCACCTGCGCGCGATCATCGGGCAGATCGACGACGAGCTTGAGCGGCTGATCCTAGAGCTGCGCCCACCCTCGCTAGATGACCTGGGTCTGGCCGAGGCGCTTCGCCGCTATACCGAGGAGTGGACCCGCACGACCGGCATTCCGGTGGAGATCTACATTGCCGCACTGGAGATCGAGCGCCTGCAGCCGCTCGTCGAGGTCACCACCTATCGAATCATCCAGGAAGCGCTGACCAACGTGTTCCGGCACGCCCGCGCCTCGCAGGTTGGTGTGGTCATCGAGCAGCGCCGCGACGAGCTGCGCGTGGTGATCGAGGACGACGGCGAGGGCTTCGTGCAGACGCGGCCCGTCGACCCGCCGACGGGCCGCCGCCACCTAGGCTTGCTGGGCATGGCCGAGCGCGCCGCGCTGCTGGGCGGCACCGTCACGATCGAAAGCACCCTGGGAAGGGGCAGCGCGGTCTACCTGCGCATCCCCCTGTTGCCATAAGGAGATCGAGCGATGGCAGATCTGCGCGTGATGCTGGTGGATGACCACGCCGTGCTGCGGGCTGGCCTGCAGCTGCTGATCGACGGCCAGCCCGATATGTGCGTGGTGGCCGAGGCCGGGACAATGGCCGACGCGGTCGAGCGGGCCGGGGCGCATGCCCCCGATGTGATCGTGATGGATCTCTCGCTGGCCGAGGGCGATGGAATCGCCGCGACCGCCCAGATCCTCCAGCGCCACCCCGATATCCGCGTGGTGGGCCTGACCCGGCACGCGGACCGGGGCTACCTGCGGCGCATGCTCAGCATGGGCGCGCGCGGCTATGTGCTGAAGCAGACCGCCGCCGAGGCGCTGATCAGCGCCATCCGCACCGTGGCCGCCGGGGGCATGTACCTCGACCCGAGCTTCGCCGCCGCAGCCCAACCGGGTGAGACGCCCGCAGGCGGCAGCCCGCGCCCGCCCGCCCCACCCGACAGCGCGCTCACCGCGCTGGAGCTGGCTGTGCTGCAGGGCGTGGCGCGCAGCCACACCAACCAGGAGATCGCCGAGCAGCTTGGGCTTGCGGCGGCGCTGGTGGCCGATCAGAAGGCCAGCGCCATGCACAAGCTGGGCCTGCATACCCGCATCGATGTGCTGCGCTACGCCACGGCCCAGGGCTGGCCCCGCAGCGGCACCTAGCCGCAGGCGGTACGCGGCTTGCTATAGGTACCACAAGCGCGCGTGCGCTGCGCGCGGCTTGTGGTCCCAGGCATGCCAGGGGCTTGAGAGGCAGTGATAAGGGATGACCTCTAGACCGCACACCTCGCACCACGACATCATCGTGATCGGAGCCTCCGCCGGGGGCGTGGAGGCGCTCACCACCATCGTACAGGGGCTGCCTGCGGATCTGGCGGCATCGCTGTTTGTGGTGCTGCATATACCGCCCGATGCGCCCAGCCTGCTGCCCGCCATCCTGAGCCGCGCTGGCCCGCTGCCATGCCTTCACGCCACCAACAACGAGGAGATCCGCCAGGGCGTGATCTATATCGCTCCGCCCGATCACCATATGCTGCTGGAGCATGGCCGGATCCATGTCGTGCGCGGCCCGCGCGAGAACCGCTCGCGCCCCGCGATCGACCCGCTGTTCCGGTCGGTGGCCCAGACCTACGGCCCGCGCGTGATCGGCGTCATTCTGACCGGCAACCTGGATGATGGCACCGCCGGGCTGTTCGCCGTCAAGCGCGCGGGCGGCATCGCCGTGGTGCACGACCCCGCCGATGCGCTCTACCCCAGCATGCCAACCAGCGCCCTGGAGTATGTCCAGGCCGATCACTGCGTGCCGGTGGGGGATATCGCCGCGCTGCTGACCCAGCTGGTCGCAGCGCCAGCGCCCTCGAAGCGGGCGCTGGCGACCGGTGATCCGTCCCAACAAGAGATTCAGAGCGTAGCTATGGATACAGCAGATGCGCTTAACCCCGATCGCCCAGGTACGCCCTCGGTCTTTTCGTGCCCAGAGTGCGGCGGTGTGCTCTTCGAGCTTCAGGATGGGGCGCTGACCCGCTATCGCTGCCGGGTCGGCCACGCCTTCTCGCCCGAAAGCATGCTGGCCGAGCAGGATCATGCGCTTGAGACGGCGCTGTGGGTGGCGCTCAAAACGCTGGAGGAGCGCGCGGCGCTGGCCACGACCCTGGCCGCACGTGCGAGCGAGCGCGGGTCGGTGCAGTCGCAGCGCCGTTTCGAGGAGATGCTCAAGGAGACGCAGGCCCAGGTGCTGTCCATCCGCCGGGTGCTGCTCGATAGCCACGGCATTATGGGCCACGAGGGCCAGGAGCCGCCACTGTAGCCTCCCATTGGGGGCCGCCAAGGTACCAGGGAAAGAAAATCTTCACCATGAAGGTGTGCAGGCCAAAGGGCCGACAGATGAATGCGGGATCATTCTGATCCCGCATTCTCGTGTGGTCGGTGGCGCGCAGGTCTCGGGGATGTGATAGGGCTTCCTGGCCACGCTTCGATGCGATTGACACCACATGCGCGGCGCGTTATAGTACGGCAAATATCGCCGATTGTGGATGGAGTCATGAGCATACCCGAGCAGCTACCTGGGCAGCCGAGCGATCTGGTGGTGATCGGATCATCGGCTGGCGGTATAGAGGCGCTGTCTATTCTTGTCAGCACGCTCCCCGCCGATTTTCCCGCACCGATCATCATCGCCCAGCACCTCGACCCGCAGCGCCCTAGCAGCCTGGCCTCCATCCTGGAGCGGCGCTCGCCCCTGCCAGTGGTGCAGGTGAGCAGCACCACCCCGCTGCACAGCGGCACGGTTTACGTGGTGCCATCCAACCGCCATATTGTGCTGCGCGATGGCCATATCATCCCCGAGGAAGATCACCGTGGGCGACCGCGCCCCTCGATCGACCTGCTGCTCTCCAGCGCCTCGGCGGTCTATGGCGATCGCCTGATCGCCATCATCCTCACCGGCTCGGGGTCGGATGGGGCGGCGGGCGCGATCGATGTTAAGAACGTCGGCGGCACGATCATCATCCAGAACCCGCAGACGGCCCGCTACCCATCCATGCCGCTGGCCCTGCCGCCCACCGGGGTAGACCACGTGGCCGACATCGAGCGGATTGGCCCGCTGGTCTACGACATCATCAAGGGTATCGCGCTGCCCGAGCCGCAGGAGCGCCTGCACGACTCGCTGCGCGACATCCTGAACTATATTAGCCGCCACACCAACATCGACTTTCGGCAGTACAAGCAGTCCACCATCCTGCGCCGGATCAGCCGCCGCATGGCTGTGACCCACAGCCAGACCCTGCAGGACTACCTGCACTACCTGGAGGCCCACCCCTTCGAGGTGGGCGAGCTGGTGATGGCCTTCCTGATCAAGGTGACCGAGTTCTTCCGCGACCCGGATGCCTTCAGCTACCTGCGCGAGGTGGTGATGCCGCTGCTGATCGAGCATGGTCGCCAGCACGGGCGGGTGCTGCGCTTCTGGTCGGCGGGCTGCGCCACGGGCGAGGAGCCATACTCGCTGGCGCTGCTGATCGCCGACATGCTGGGTGCCGAGCTGCCCGAGTGGAACATCAAGGTCTTCGCCACCGATATCGACGAGGGCGCGATCACCTACGCCCGGCGCGGCATCTACCCGCGCAACGTGCTGGACAATATGCCCGACCACTATCGATCGCGCTACTTCGAGCAGATGGACCTGGGATTCCGGATCGTCAAGCCGCTGCGCCAGATGGTGATCTTCGGCCAGCAGGATCTCAGCCGTGGCGCGCCGTTTCCGCGCATCGATCTGGTGGTCTGCCGCAACGTACTGATCTACTTCAAGCCCGAGCTGCAGCAGCAGGTGCTCGACATTTTCGCCTACTCGCTGCACCATGCCAGCGGCTACCTCTTCCTTGGGAAGGCCGAGACCGCCCGACCGAGCAAGGCCACCTTTGAGCTTGTGGAGAAGCGCTGGAAGGTCTACCGCTGCACCAGCGGGCCGATCCCGGTGCCCTCACGTCAGGGGAGCGCGCCCGGTGCGCTTCCAGCCGCCTACCGCAGCGGGAGCGCCCCAGCCCAGCAGCCAACAGAGCCCCGCTACAACGAGCACGAAAGTCAGATACCAACCATGGATGTTGCTCAACTGCGGCGACTGAATGAGACGCTGCTGCGCTTCCTACCCCTCGGCATTACCTTGATCGACCGCACCTACCGGATCATCACAATCAACGGCCCGGCCCGGCGGCTGCTGGGCATCCGCGATAGCGGGAACGATCAGGATTTCCTCCACACCGCGCGGGGCCTGCCCTACACCCAGGTGCGCACCGGCATTGATCTGGTGTTCCGCGAGCACACCACCACCACCCTGCCCGAGCTTGAGCTTGAGGGCGTGCTCGGCAACCCCCGCTACCTCACGCTGAGCATCACCGCGATCACGCTTGAGCCAAATGGGCCAGAGCTGGCCATGATCAGCGTGAGCGATGTGACCGAGCAGGTGCAGACCCGCCGCAAGCTTGAGGCGGTGCAGATCGAGCAGAAGCAGCTGCTCAGCGAGCTGAATAGCACCAACCAGCGGCTGTCGGAGATGAATAAGGAGCTGCAGGATGCCAACGAGGAGCTGCAGGCCGCCAACGAGGAGATGATGCTCACGCAAGAGGAGCTGCAGGCCACCAACGAGGAGTTTGAGGCCACCAACGAGGAGCTGCAGGCCACCAACGAGGAGCTGGAGACGAATAACGAGGAGCTGCAGGCCACCAACGAGGAGCTAGAGGCCACCAACGACGAGCTGAACGCCCGCAGCAGCGAGCTGCAGGATCTGGCCCGCAAGCTGGAGAGTGAGCGCATCCGCCTGATCGGCATGGTCGAGCTTGCGCCCTTCGCGATCATGGTGCTGCGCGGCCCCGAGCTGGCGGTCGAGACGCTGAACGCCAGCTTCGCGCGGCTGCTGGCTGGGCGCGAGGTGCACGGCTGGCTGCTGGAGGATGTGCTGCATCTGCTGGGGGGCGCAGGCACGCCGCTCATGCAGGCCATCCGCGAGGCCCAGTACCAGGATGCGGCCTATACCACACCAGCATGCCCGTTCACCATTGCGGGCGTGGATGGGGCGCTCGCCGAGCGGCACATCGCCTTCACGGTTCTGCCTATCCACGATGGCGATGGCCACTCCGACGGCGTGATGGTCTATGCCGAGGATGTGCCTGTTCGTTAGCGGGCGGGCTGGGGCGTGAGCCTTGCACCCCAGCCCATCCGGCCCGCCCTCATGCCAGCCAGCCCTGCTGCGCGGCGTAGCGCACCAGCGCCACGCGGCTGGTGAAGCCTAGCTTCTCCATCGCACGGGCCTTGTAGGTCTCCACAGTCTTCACGCTCAGGCCCAGCTGCGCGGCAATCTCCTTGTTGCTGTAGCCCTGGGCGATCAGCTGCACCACATCGGTCTCGCGCTCGCTCAACGTGCTCACCGCCACGCCCCCTGTGGTCAGGTGCTGATCCACGAAGCTCTCGATCACGGTGCCTGTCAGCAGCGGGTCGAGGTAGACGCTGCCCGCCGCCACTATCCGCACCGCCTGGATGAGCGTCTCCGCCGCGCTGCGCTTGAGCACGTAGCCGGAGGCCCCGGCCTCCAGCAGGCGGCGCAGGTAGCTCACATCCTCGTGGACGCTCAGCGCCACCACCTTGATGGCGGGGCGCTCCTGCTTGAGCAGGGCGGTGGCCTCGGCACCGCTCAGCTCGGGCATGGAGAGGTCCATAATCACCACATCCGCATCCGACTGCAGCGCTCGTTCCACCGCCTGCCGCCCATGTGCGGCCTCGCCGATCACCTCCATATCTGGCTGGGCGATCACCAGTCGCTTTAGGCCCTCGCGAACGACCTCATGGTCATCCGCAAGAAAAATGCGCAGCTTGTTTATCGTTGTCATTTCCAGCATCCTATTCTGGCCCTGATGGTATGCTCTCAAGTGGCACCTGCACAAAGATCGTAGTGCCGCTGCCAGACGTAGACTCAATCGTTAGGGTGCCGCCGATCTGGGCGACCCGCTCGCTCATCCCCAGCAGGCCAAGCCGCCCGGTCTTCTTGGGGTTTTCTAGGATGGCATCGGCATCAAAGCCGATGCCATTGTCCTCAATGATCACCAGCAGCTGGCCGTCGCCCCGCAGCTCGATCAGCAGGCCCACATGGGTGGCCCCGGCGTAGCGCATCACATTGGTCAGCGCCTCCTGCACCACCCGGAAGATTGTAACCTCCATATCGGCGGGCAGGCGGGCCTTGCCAAGGTCGCTGTGCAGATCCACGGCGATCCCCGAGCGGCTGCCCCAGCGCTCGATGTAGTTGGTGAGCGTAGCCACCAGCCCCAGGTCGTCCAGCGCAGGCGGGCGAAGGTCCAGCGCCATCTGGTGCACCTCCTGGCTCAGATCGTCGCAGAGCATAAGCAGCTGCTCGATCTGGCCGAGCGTCGCACCCCGCCCATAGGACCGATCCTTGAGCGCCTGCAGCCCCAGCATCAGCGCGGTGATCTCCTGGCCCAGCTGGTCGTGCAGCTCGTGCGAGAGCCGCTTGCGCTCTTGCTCCTGGGCGCTCACCACGCCGCGCAGCAGCTCGCGGCGCACCTGCTCCAGATGCTCTCGTGCCCGGGCCTCGGCCTGGAGCGAGCGGTTCGCTGCGTCCAGCGCCGCCGTGCGCACGGCCACCCGCTGCTCAAGCTCTTGGCTCGACCGCTGCCGCAGCAACTCGGCCTGCTTGCGCTCGGTGATGTCGCGCTGGTAGATCGTCATGCCGCCATCATCCATCGGGTAGACTCGCACATCCACCCAGGTGTCCGTGGATGGGTAGCGCCCCTCGAACACGATCATGTTCCGATCCTGCATCACCTGCTGGACTGAGGCGAGGTAGGGGGCCAGCTCGGTCCGGGCCAGCACCACCCGGATGTCCTGGCCCAGCATATCGCTGCGGTCGATGCCCAGCAGGCGCTCGGCGGCCTGGTTGACATAGCGGCAGCGCCAGCCCTTGTCGATGCTAGCGTACGCGTCGCTGATGCTCTCCAAGATCGATGCGAGCGTGCTGCGCTCCTGCGCCAGCGCCTGCTGGTGCTGCCTGCGCTCAGAGATGTCGATGTAGGACAGCACCACACCGCTGGCTTGCGGCCCTTGGCCGTGGTAGGGCTGGACCCGCACCAAGTACCAGTAGCCCTGATCATCCGCGACCTCGCGCTCAATCCCCTGTCCGCTGTCGATCACGCTCTGCAGATCGCCGAGCAGCTGGGGGTAGTCTAGCCGGTGCTCCACCTGCACGATCGGCTGCGGCGTACTGGCCTCATCCAGCTGGAACACGCTGCGCACGCTCGGCGTCGCACCGATCACCTGCAGACGGGCGTTGAGGAACAGCGTGCCGATATTGCTGGCGAAGAGCAGATTCTGCAGATCGGTGTTGATCTGGGTGAGATCATCAACCCGGTACTGCAGCTCGCTGTTATAGGTGATCAGCTCCTCGTTGAAGGCCTGGTACTCTTCCTGCACTGCCGTCAGGGTCGCGATTGTCGCGCGCATATCCGCATAGGTCAGCTCGGGCACCGTGCGGATATGTGGCGGCGCTGCGCCACCTACCGCCGCCTCGCTTTCCGCGCGCTGAGCGCCGCCGCCCGCAAGCGGGTGGGCATGCGCGCTGGCCGATACCGCGCATGCGGTGTAGATCCGAAGCCCGTGCTCCTGGCCGCGTAGCGCAAACAGCGGCGAGGAGGCGGTATCGAGCGCGCAGTTCTCAATCGCCAGCAGCCCCTGGCCCTGCAGCGCAAAGTGGAATGCGGCCAGCAGGCGCTCGTACGAATCCTGCGCCTCAAGCCCCGGAGCATCCAGCACGACGATCATATCGAGGCGCGGAAACGGCGGGTCGCTCAGCGGATTGTGGCGTGAGAACACCAGTGTGTCTCGTATAGAGGGGCTGATCCGATAGCGCTGGCCCGACAGTGTGAAGAAAGCATCCGGGTGATCGGGCGCGATCTGGCTGGCGGAGGACTGCGAGTACATCCCCTGGCGGGCGGTCGCGATCGCCTCCTGGCTGGTGTCGGTGGCGAAGATCTGAAGCGATAGCCGGGTGTGTCCCTGCGCCAGCAGCTCGTGGAGCTGGATCGCCACGGTATAGGCAGGCTCGCCGGTGCCGCAGCCAACCACCCACACCCGCACCCGCGCATCGTCGTATTTCTGCGCGATCAGCGGGCGGGCATACCGTACCAGCGGTGCCAGGGCGGCTGCGTCACGAGTGCGTTCAGAACGGTGGTTATTTCCCATAGCACCTGCCCATGTTCGCAGCGTCTACCCCTCACGCGTGTCTGCCCGCAAGAAGCGTGCCGGAATCAGACGTTAGATAAGCCAGAGCGCATGAAGATGGCCAAGGTCACGCTGGCTGCCGGCCTAGTCTTCGGCCAGCATGGCCCGAGCCACCGCCTCGGGCTGCTCCTGCTGGGGCAGGTGCCCTGCGCCGGGGATGATCTCCAGCCGTGCGTTTGGCAGCAGCGCCGCCATCTCGCTGCCGCGCTCCAGCGACTGGATGCGGTCGTGCTCGCCCCACAGCAGCAGGGTGGGCACAGCGAGTTTGGTCAGCCGTGTGCGGAAGCTATCGGCGCGCAGGCTGCGGTCGATGGCCAGCCAGCGCACGGTGGAGAGGAAGGCGCGGCGCTGCGGCGCGCTCCACACCCTAGCCCACACGCGCTGGCGCAGAAATGACTGGTCGTCGTTGGGTAGCGCGTCAAAGCTGGCGTAGTAGGGGCGCAGCCCGGCGGCGGCCACATCCTGCGAGCGGCGGTTGCGCACATACATCAGCTCGCCCACCCCCGGCACCAGGTAGAGCAGCGTCTTCACGGCGGTCTTGCCGCCGCCCACGGGCAGCGCGCCGCCGATCAGCACCAGCCGCTCCACGCGCCCCGGCTGCCAGAGCGCCAGCCGCTGGGCCACGCCCGCGCCTAGCGAGCTGCCCGCCACCGTGGCCCGCGCCACGCCCAGCGCGTCGAGCAGGCCGCCCATGGCCCTGGCGAAGTAGCCCAGCGTGTGGGCGCGGCGCGTGTGGGCGCTCCTGCCGAAGCCGGGCAGGTCGGGCGCGATCACGCGGTAGCGCGCCGCCAGCGCGGGGATGAGGCCGCGCCATGTGTCGGCCTCGTCGCCCAGGCCGTGGATGAGCAGCAGCGCGGGCTTGTGGGCCTCGCCGCTGTCGTAGAGGAAGATGCGGGTGCCGTCGGCCAGCGCGCGCTCGCTGGCCAGCGGGGCGAGCTGGGGCGGGATGTCCATGGTCATGGGTGCTCCTATGTGCTGGTGTTTTGTATTGGTACACTTCTAATGCACGAGTAGTATAGCTTATGGCTGTGGTGGGCGGGGCGATCTGCCTCGTGGGCCTGGGCGTGATGAGCATGCGCTGGTAGCGGTACGTGAACGAGAGAAAGCAGTGTGGCTAGACAATAGTCATGCCGTCTGTTTTTTGTTGCCCAACTATTACATTTTTAAATAATTGATATAAAGTGTAACTTTTGAAAAAGGCTATAACAAAGCCTAACTATAAACAAAACAAATAGTATATGTAAACTTAAGCCGCAAAAGTGACAACCTAACTTTATTCTATAGTATAATGTAGCCATTCAAATGAAACACCTATAGATTAATAAAATATTTCTTGTTAGTATTTCTGCTAGTTTATGTTTTCTTAAAAATTTAAGGAAATATGATATGGTGTTGTGTGGGTGTAATGAAACATCTTGCACTTGCATACATTATATAGACGAGCACCCGTATAATTCATAGGAGGAACATGTGAGCATTCGTAGCACAGTAGGTAAAATTCTTGTAGGCGCTTCTCTCGCTGTCGTTGCTGTTGGTACAACCTTTGCAAATCCTCCCTCAGGTGGAGGTGGCGGTACAGGGATAGATTTTTATCCCCTTCGTGTAGAGGCCATTGGGAAAACCACTATCACTGGTAGCCAGCCTTATACCGTAATATCAACTGTGCAACTCAAATCCAATCTTGGTTATAGCTGTTCGGATACCAAGTCCGCAGAAAAGATGTCTAAGGGAGAAGTGAAGGCAGCATGCCACTTTGATCTCGAGCCATCTGCATCAAAATTAACAGCGAATACACATCATACATGGAAGTATGCTGACAGTCAGAATGTTTGGCATGTATGGGAGGCAACATCTCAAGCTAAACGATGATCTAGACTGTAGCTTCATACGAATATACTAGAAGTATATTCGTATGAAGCTTATTTTATCAAAGAAAGATACATGAAATCCTATATCCATAAGATTTTCTTGAATCCATACTACATCGGGTATATTGCTGCGCTCCTCGTACTTCTCGGTTTCGTGTCAGATCGTGGTAGCATCGAGTTTCTGCGCTGGGAGATCACCCTAGCATGTATCCCGATAAGCATACTCTTCTTAGCACTTTTGCGGGAAACACAGAGCGACGGCAGGTTGAGTAGCAGAAGCCTGTTCCAGATAACAGCTCTGTGCATTTTCCTTCTGATTGCGGTTGTTGCAGTATGCTGGGCGTCGTGCATCCCTTTTTCTGAAGGGAAAATGGGTGGTGTTCTGATTGTGGATGACCCCCGGAAAGGGGGCGAACTAGCAGCGTGGCCACTAAATCTGCTGGCGGTGGCAGCGCTATCATATGTGTTTGTGATCTCACTAACAGCGCCTTTGGTTTTTTTGAGAAAATGGCTGTCTTTCGCCATTGGAGTGCTCTTCTCGCTATTGCCATTGTTGGGTCAAGCGAGGATTGTCTACCATGTCATACCCATTGGCTCGATTGATTATACCCTCTTTCATGCCTTGCTGACCTGCTTTCCGCTGAATATAGCAATGATCCGCACCTCGCAGTTTACCCTCTGGGCCTTGATGCTTGACGTATTGAGCATGTTTTTGTTTGTTTACATCATGCCTCAAGTGGTCTGGCGTAAAGGCGGTGATCGTGTTGTTTTTATCGGCTTAGGTGCGGTATCGTTGATTATGTTTTTGCTTATGCAGAACCTTCTGGCATCTACCGCCATCCAGCTTCATAATACGTTTATTGGTGCGATGCCATGAAAAAATCTACGCTGCTCTCTGCCACGCTGCTTGTGGTCTTTGCGGCCTTCCTGCTCTATGGCTATGCGCACCCTCCCGCCTTGCCAGAGCCGCTCCAAAGCGTCACAACCGCTCCCAATGCGACGGCCATCACGTTTGCAACATCCAACATCAGCACCATGCAGCCGCTGGCCGACGCATTCATGCGCCAAAACCCCGACATCAGCATCCATCTGACCGATCTGTCGATCAGCGCCCCGGCCTCATCGGAAGATGCTGCGCAGTACACCCAGACGCTGCGGGCGGCGATCTACAAGAGCGATGTCATCCAGGCCGATGAGGTGCCGCGCTCGCTGCTGCGCGAGGGTGTGTTGCTTGATTTGAATCCGTTGATGCAGGCCGACGCCACATTTGACCCCAACGATATCTTCCCGCGCGCCATCCAAACGGTTGAAGGCAGGGTGTACACGATGCCCTCCACGCTCTGGGTGTGGTTTCTGGCCTATGATCGCGATGCCATCCGCAACGCGGGCATTGCCGAGCCGCTCGCGCTTGACTCGTGGGATGATCTGGCCCGTGTCGCGGGGCAGCTTGCGCGGCGCAATGGCGCGGCGATCACGCGCTATGGCATGCTCGATCTGGGCGGCAATCACACGCTTGCGGGAGCGCTGGCGCAGAACCCGCTCGACTCGGCGGCGGCGATAGAGCCAGATGTCGAGCGCTGGCAGCGCCTGATTGCTACCGGCGCGATTCTTCCCTTTGATACCACCAGCCAAACCTGGATGTCGGACTATCAGCAGATGATGGCGGCGCGGAAGGCGGCGATGTGGGATGCCATGATGCTGCCCGTGGACCCAAGCGAGCGGCCCGACATCCCCATTGGCCTCGCCGCGATGCCGTGGGTGGCGGATGGCGACATGGTGCGGGGCGGGCTGGGCATCAGCGCGGGCACGCAGCACCCGCAGGCGGCGTGGCGCTGGGTGTCGTTCCTCACCCGCCAGGATCTGCGCTTCGACCAGACCGATCTCCAGTTCGCCCCGGTCCGCCGCTCGGTGGCCGACCAGCAGGGCTACTGGGGCATGGGCGACGCCATATGGCAGCAGGCCATGCGCGCCGCGCTTGAGCAGCGCCAGCCTGCGAATGATGAGCGCGTGATGTTGCGCAACACCTTTGCCCTACAGGTGGCGCGCGCCATCCTCGCCCAGCACCAGCCAGTGGGCCAGGCGGTGGCCGATGCGCTGGAGGCTTACCAGCGCGACAGGCTAGCCATGGAGCAGCGCCCGGCGGCGACCGCGCGGCCTTTTCAGGTGGATGCGCCGCCCGTGGCAGCCGCTGGCGCGACGCCTATCACCTTCGCGGTGCCGCCGATGCGCATGGCTGCGCTGGCGCGGCTCGCCGACGTGTTCAACCGCGAGCACCCCGAGAGCTTTATCACGCTGGTGAATGCCGACCAGGGCGCGGCGAGCGACTGCGCGCTGGGCGAGCCGGGTCTGCCGTTCACCCGCACGCTCGATCTTCAGCCGCTGCTGGATGTGGACGCCGCGACCCAGGCCGATATCCCACCGGCGCTGCTGGCGCTCTCCCGCCAGAGTGGCGAGCTGCCCACGCTGCCGCTGGCGCTGTGGCTGCGCGCGCTGCGCTACCAGGCCGATCTGGCCCAGGCGCGCTCGGTCGAGATCCCGTCGGGCGTGTGGGGCATGGGTGATTTCGCGCGGGCGGTCGATGCGCTGGGAGGGCAGGAAGGGGCGAGCTACGCCTTTGTGGTGCGCCCTGGCGACGCGAGCTACTGGGTGCGGCAGTTTGGCGGCGCGGGCGCGGCGCTGCGGCTCAACAGCCCCGAGGCGCTGGCCGCCATGCAGGCCCTGCGCGATCTAGCGCGGGCCTCGGCGCGCGACCTGCCGCCCATGGGCACGCCGGAATACGCCAGCGCGGCGCGCTCGGCCTCGTCGGCGCTGTGGTTTGATGCGCCGACGGGCGACTCGATCTACAGCAGCCTGGGCGGCACCCTATCGTGGCTGGCGCTGGCCCCGCCGCCCGGCGACCCCGCGCGCCTGAGCGCCGACGATATCGAGATCAGCGTGGTGCTGGCGATCAGCGCCCAGAGCGACCACGGCGAGGCGTGCTGGCCCTGGCTGCGCTACCTGGGCGCGCAGCCCGTGGCCATCCCGCCCGAGCGCTTCCCCGCGCGCCGCTCGCTGGCCACGGGCGCGGACTGGGCGGCCACGGCGGCGGCGGGCAGCGCCCAGGTGTACGCCGCCTACGCCCCGCTGCTGGCCCAGCAGCACCCCGCCGCCACCCCGCAGGTGGCGCGCTCGGCGGTCGATCGGCTGCTGCTGGGCGCGCTCGACGCCTCGCTGCACGGCGATAATCTGGCCCAGGCGCTTGATGATGCGCAGAAGCGCTACGAGCAGGTGCTGGCCTGCCTCGCCCGTAGCCCCGATGATTGGGCGTGCTCGCCCGAGTGATGGTGCGGCGCAAAAATGGCGGCGCGGCAGAAATATGCCGCGCCGCCATTTTTATCTACCGATCTGCGGTTTCCTACAGCCCCGCCCAGCCCGCCGCGAGCGCGCCCGCCGTGGCCAGCGCGCCCGCCGCCAGCGCCCGCCAGTCGGCGCGGGCCAGGCGCAGCACGCGCCGCTTGGTTCTGCCGCGCCCGCCTCGGTAGCAGCGCGCATCCATGGCGGTGGCCACCACCTCGGCGCGGGCCATGGCCCCCACGAACAGCGGCACCAGGATGCCGCCCAAGGCCCGCGCGCGGCCCAGCAGCCCGCCGGTGTCGATGCCCTGGCCGCGCGCGGCCTGCGCCTTCACCAGCCGCTCGACCTCGCCCACCAGCAGCGGCACGAACTTCAGCGCGATCACCAGCGTCATCACCAGCTCGTTCACAGGGATGCGCAGGCGGGCCAGCGGGGCCAGCATCACCTCTAGCCCGTCGGCCAGATCCATCAGCGTGGTGGTCAGCATCAGCGTGGTGACGAGGGTGTACAGCAGCACTACGCGCAGGAGCGTGATTATGCCCAGCCGCAGCCCTTCCCACGTGACCGCCAGCCAGCCCCAGCGCCAGAGCACCTGCGCGCCCTCGGTGGGGTAGAACAGCACCTGGAAGCAGAACAGCACCAGCATGGTGCCCACCAGCAGCCGCAGCCCGCGCAGCATGTAGCCCACGGGGATGTGGGCCACCCCGATGGCGATAGCCAGCGCCACCACGACCACGCCCGCCGACACAAAGCTGCCGCTGGCCAGCAGCGCCAGCATCAGCCCGGCGGTGCACAGCAGCTTGGTGCGCGGGTCCAGCCGGTGGATGGCCGAGCGGGTGTCGATGTACTGGCCAAAGGTGACGTTGCGCGAGAACTCTATCGCCATCACAGCACCTCCATGATCGCGCGCTCAAGCTCGTCGAGGTCGAGCACGTCGGTGGAGAGCGCGGGGAACACCGCCCGCAGCTCCAGGGCGATGCTGGCCGCCTCGTCTAGCTCCACGCCGTGGGCCAGCAGCTCGTCGGCGCGGCGCAGCAGGGCGCGGGGCGCTCCCTCCATCACCACGCGGCCCTCGGCCATCACCAGCACGCGGTCGGCGCGGCTGGCCAGCGCGTCAAAGCTGTGGCCCACCACCACCACGGCCATGCGGTCGTCGCCGCGCAGCCCGCCCACCAGCGCGGCCAGCTCGTCGCGGCCCTGCGGGTCCAGCCCCGCCGTCGGCTCATCCAGCACCAGCGCCTGCGGCTCGGCGGCCAGCGCCCCCGCGATCGCAACCCGGCGCTTCTGCCCGCCGCTCAGGGCGTGCACGTAGCGCAGCCGGAAGGCCTCGTAGTCCAGCCCGGCCTGCTCCATGGCCCGCTGCACCAGGGCGCGCGACTGCGCGGGCGGCAGCTTCTTCTGGCGCGGCGCGTACGAGATGTCCATGCCCACGATCTCCTCCAGCAGCTGGGTCTCGGGCTGCTGGAACACCACGGCCACGGCCCGCCGCAGCCGCTCGCGGTCGAACCCGGGTGCGGCCACATCCTGGCCCTGGTAGAATACGTGCCCCGGCCCCGGCGTGCGCAGCGCGTTGAAAAACTCCACCAGTGTGCTCTTGCCCGCCTGGGTGCCGCCCAGGATAGCCACGGTCTCGCCCGGCGCAATCGCGCAGGAAGCCCCACGCAGCGCGGGCCGCTCCAGCGGGGTTCCGGCCATGTACGAGAAGTGTAGGTCACGCACCTCGATCAGCGGCGCGCTGGCCTGTGGGGATGTGCGCTCGTTGGGGTTGATAGGCGCGGGTGGGGTGGCAGCGGGCTTGGCCAGCGGGGCCATGTGCGCACGCAGCTCGGCGGGCGTCAGCACCACCTCGGGCAGGGCTACGCCGCGCCGCCGCAGCCGCTCGGCCAGGGCAGCTGCCATGGGCACCGCCAGCCCCAGCGCGGCCAGCCGCCCGCGCTGGGCGAACACCTCGCGCGGGGTTCCCTGCATGGCCACCTGCCCCTGGTGCAGCACCACCACGCGGTCGAATGTGATGATCTCGGGCATGAAGTGGGTGATGTGGATGACCGCCACGCCCAGCCGCTCGCGCAGCCCGTGGGCCAGCCCGATCAGGTCGCGGGCCTGCTGCTGCGGGATCATAGTGGTCGGCTCATCCAGAATGAGGTAGCGCGGCTCCATGGCCAGCACGCCCGCGATCGCCACGCGCTGCTTCTCGCCGCCCGAGAGCTGGCTGATCTGCATGTCGGCGAGCTGCTCCAGCCCCAGCGCGGCCAGCGCGCCCTGCACCCGCCGCTCGATCTCGGCGGGCGGCAGCCCCAGGTTCTCCGGCCCGAAGGCCACGTCGTCCACCACGGTGTTGGCGATCAGCTGGTCGTCGGGGCGCTGGAAGACCATGCCCACTCGCCTGCGCACCTCCCAGGCGTGCTGCGGCGCGAGCTCCACCCCATCCACGGTGATGCGCCCCGCCGTAGGCAGCGCCAGCGCGCACAGCATGCGGGCCAGGGTGCTTTTCCCGCTGCCGTTGGCCCCGATCACCGCCACCAGCTCGCCAGGGGCGATGGCGAGGTCGAGCGGGCGCACGGCGTGGATGGCGTCGCGTTGGCCTGCGTTGTAGCTAAACGCGGCCTGTTCTAGCTTGATCATATGCCCTGCTGCCTAGAATGAGGAGTCGTCGCGCGAGCCGCGCTCGCTGGCGGTGGTGCGGCCCGAGCGCACCAGGTTGACCGCGCGCACCACTAGTGGGGTGACAATCGCGGCGATCACCAGCTCGGCCAGAGCCTGCGGCACTAGCGAGAGCACGAACGCGCCCGCGCCAGTGCCAGCTGGCAGCTGCGCAAACAGCAGGATGGCCCCCACCACCAGCACGGTGTTGGTGAGCGTGCCCACCACCCCGGCCACCACCGCCGCCAGATCTTGGTTGACCTTCACCAGGCTGCGGTAGGCCAGCCACGAGGCGACACCGATCAGCAGGCGCGGTGCTACCGAGATCAGCGGGTTGGCAAACAGCGGCGACCCCGAGTAGAGCAGGCTATAGATGCCGAAGATGCCGCCCGCCAGCGTTCCCACCAGCGGCCCCTCTAGCACCGCGCCGATGATCGCGGGGATGTGCATGATTGTGGCGTTTCCGGTGAGGTTGGGCACGGGGATGAAGCCCAGCCGCGTCACCGCCAGCACGATCGCGATAGCGCCAAGCACGCCGCCCACCACAATCCGGCGGGTGTTCAATCCGGTCTGTCGTTCGTTTTTCGCCTGTGTCATCTGCCACTCCTTCTGAGAACGTTCCACCATGGTAGCAGAGATTTGCAGATGCCTTGCGATCCGCTTGGGGAAAGGTCTGTGTAAGCTGGGGAAGGGCCTGTGTAGCTTGGGGCAGTGCGATTAAAGGCGGCGAGGTAGCTCTTGCTATACTATCGCCACGCCACTGAACAAGGAGAGCGCAATGCCACCGCCCATGATCGCCGTCATCACTGGCGGCACTCTGGCCCACATCCGCCCGCATCTAGCGCTGTGTGCCCCGGCCTATGGCCAGGTGGGCAGCGTTATCGCCGCGCGCCTGCGCGCCGCGCCCGCCCTGGCCGGGTGGGAGATCCACCGCATCCCCATGCGCATGGCCGGCCGCCCCGGCCCCGCCACACGCCGCATGCTGGCCGCGCTGGGCTGCCCCGCTAGCCCCGAGACCAATGCCGACGTGGCGGCGCTGCTGCGGGGCCTGCTGGCCGCGCCGCACACCAGGGCCGTGGTGATGGCCGCCGCGATCTGCGACTTCGAGCCCGAGGATCTGGTGGTGCGCGGAGAGGATGACGCGGAGGAGCAGAGCGCCGCGTTTGGCAAAAGCGCGCCGCGCCTGCACCACGCCCGCTCGGCCACCATCGCGCTGCGCCCGAGCGAGAAGCTGCTGACCATGGTCAAGGCGATGCGCCCCGATGTGGCGCTGGTGTCGTTTAAGACCACCGCCGGGCAGAGCGTGGAGGAGATGGCGGCGCGGGCCAGCCAGAGCCTGCGCGCCAGCGGGTCGGATGTGGTGTTGGCCAACGATCTGCACACCCGCCGCAACCTGCTGGTGTATGCCGATGGCTCGCGCCAGATCGCCCCCAGCCGCCGCGCCGCCATCGCGCTGCTGTGCGGCACGCTGGCCGGGCGGCTGTGCCCGCCGCTCGGCCAGGAATAAAAGCTTGGCCCGCGCTACCGCTGGTGCGCCATGGCGTAGGGTATCTCGATCATCAGGATCTCGCGCAGGATCTCCGCCGACTCGCCATCGACCCCCAGATGGGCCAGTGTGGCCTCGCGTGTGCTGGGCGCGCTGGCCCCCAGCGCATCGATGGCGGTGGTCAGCCGCGCGGGGCTGCTGGTGGCCAGCCCGTGCCCGCGCGAGGTGAGCACGTTGGCCTGCTGGAACAGCGGGCTGCGGCGGCTGGGCGAGCTGAGCACCAGCGACTCGCCCAGCTGGTAGAGCAGGCGCTCGCCCTGGGCGGCCAGCGATGGGCGGTGGGCGATGAAGAAACGCAGATCGCCCACGCGGGCCTCCTGCCAGCGCACACGCTGCTGCGGGGCTGCGCTGGCCACGTGGCCAGCGCGCGGGCCGCTGGCCACCACCAGATCGGCGCTGCGCCATGGCCCCATGTTGCCGAACCCGGCCATGTGCAGCTGGCCCTGCTCGAACGAGGGCGTGTCGTAGTGCAGGAAGCCGCTGAGCATCTGCACCGCGCAGAACTGCATCTGGAGCGCCCCGATGATCCTGCCGCGCTCGCCAGTGGCGCTGGGCCGCGTCAGGTCGGGGAAGAGCGCCAGCAGCAGCGTGCCCTGGGGGGCTAGCTGGCGGGCGCGGGCCAGCCACAGCGGGTACTCGTCGGCGTACCAGGGCGGGTCAAGGAACACCGCATCAAAGGGCGGCTGGCCCAGCTGGCCGGGGTCGTCGGCTACATCGTAGTGGTAGGCCATGTCGCCCGAGCGGGCCGCCGCGCCGCTGGTGTCCTGGATGAGCGCATCGTCGGCATCCAGCAGGGCGCGGTAGCCGCCGACCCGGCGGGCGCGGAACCACTCGTAGAGTCGCGGCGCGCCCAGGAAGGCCAGCCGCATGCCATCCCAGCTGCGCATGTGCTCGATGCGCGCGCACGTCTCGGTGGAGAAGTACCACGAGGCCAGCGCAGGGTTGTTCTCGATCTGCGTGGTGATGCCCTGGGGGATCATGGCGGGCAGCGCCTGGATGCGGGCTGTGTCGCGCTGGCGCAGCAGGGGCAGCGATGGATGATCGCGCATGTGCGTGGCGACCGTGGTGGGGTAGGCCCCCGCGCACTGCCGGACCAGCTCGGTGAAGCTGTAGACGTTCGATCCCAGGGCGGCTTCGATCCGCTGATAGAGGCGTTGGGCGTAGTACTCTTCTTCCACAGCGAGTCCTTTCTGCTGCTCCATGCGGCTGCACACAGTTTGCGCAAAGCTCTATCGGCCTATGTGCGCACAACCGCTGCAGCGCAGCGTGAGGCCGTGCGCAAACGGCCCGTGCGGGCATAGGCGCTACCAATTGGCATAACGTGAAAGGAACTTGCGGCAAGTATATCATCGGCGTATAGTATGGCAACCCGTACTTTGTTCGTAGTTTGCGGTGGGCACTGCGTGTGCGACTGTAGACATGTAAGGTGAGGAACCATGGCAAAAGCCCTATCGAGCGAGCAGTTCCGGCTCGGGGTGTGCTACTACCCCGAGCAGTGGCCGGAATCGCTCTGGGATGATGATTTTCGCCGGATGCGCGAGCTTGGCTTCTCGGTGGTGCGCATGGCCGAGTTCGCGTGGTCGATCTTCGAGCCTGCCGATGGGCAGTTCTCCTTCGCGCTATTCGACCGCGTGCTCGATCTGGCGCACCAGCACGGCCTGGCCGTCATCCTCGGCACACCCACGGCCACGCCGCCGGCCTGGCTGACCCACGGCCACCCCGAGGTGCTGAACGCCACCCGCGAGGGCCTGCCCTACCAGCACGGCCAGCGCCGCCACTACAGCTACAACGCGCCGATCTACCGCGAGCTGTCGGCCCGGATCGTCACCCAGCTGGCCGAGCACTATGGCCAGCACCCCGCGCTGATCGGCTGGCAGATCGACAACGAGCTGAACTGCGAGGTGAATGTCTTCTACGCCGAGGCCGACCATACGGCCTTCCGCGCGTGGCTGCAGGGGCGCTACCAAAGCCTGGATGCCCTGAACGCCGCCTGGGGCACGGTGTTCTGGAGCCAGACCTACAGCGACTGGGCGCAGGTGCGGCTCACCGGCCTCACGCCCAGCGACTCGCCCAACCCCCACCAGTCGCTCGATGAGAAGCGCTTCATCTCGGACAGCGCGATCAGCTTCGCGGCGATGCAGGCCGAGATCATCCGCCCGCGCTCACCGGGGCGCTGGGTCACCACCAACGGCATGTTTGGCCATCTGGACAGCTACGCGCTCACCGAGCAGGCGCTGGACTTCTTCTCGTACGACTCGTACCCCAACTTCGCCACGATCTACCCCGACGCAGGCCCCGAGCCGCTGCTCGACCGGATCGGCGGCTGGAATCTGAGCCGCGTGCGCGGCATCTCGCCGACCTTCGCGATCATGGAGCAGCAGTCTGGCCCTGGCGGTTGGGTAAACCGCATGGCCCAGCCCGCCCCCAAGCCCGGCCAGATGCGGCTGTGGACCTACCAGTCGATCGCGCATGGGGCCGATATGCTGCTGTACTTCCGCTGGCGCACGGCTACCATGGGCACCGAGATCTACTGGCACGGCCTGAACGACTACCACAACCAGCCCAATCGCCGTATCGCCGAGGCCGCCCAGATCGGCCAGGAGCTGGCCACGATCGGGCCGCAGATCGTTGGGTCGCAGGTGGTGGCGGATGTCGCTATTGTGCTGGACTACGAGAATGAGTGGGATGGCGAGCTGGATGTGTGGCACGGCCCGCTGGCCCAGCAGAGCACGCACGCCTGGGTGAAGGCGCTGCAGTACCAGCATATCCCCTGCGACGCGGTGTATATGCGCCCAACGACAACCGCCGCCGATCTGGCCCGCTACCGCCTGCTGGTCTACCCCCATCCGGCCATCCTCAGCGAGGAGACGGCGGCGGTGCTGGCCGCGTATGTGGAGCAGGGCGGCGCGCTGGTGCTGGGCTGTCGCACTGGCTACAAGCTGCCCAGCGGCCAAGTGGCCATGCGCCCCATGCCCGGGCCGCTGGCCGAGCTGTGTGGCGTGACCGTGGCCGACTTCACCCGTGTCGGCCCGCACGAGCAGCCGCCCGCGCTCTCGTGGGTCGAGACCTCGCCCACCGAGGGCATCATCCGCGCCGAGCTGTTCAACGAGCAGCTCATGGTTCAGTCGCCGCAGGCCACGGTGCTAGCCGAGTACGGCAGCGGCTTCTACAGCGGCTCGCCCGTGCTGGTGCGCAACCCGGTGGGCGCTGGCCGGGTCTACACCTATGGCTCGACCTTCACCCAGCCGCTCGCCGAGTTTCTGCTGTTCGAGATCGGCATCTCCTCGCCCGCCGTCGGCCTGTTCGATCTGCCGCGCTCGGTCGAGCTGTGCCTGCGCCAGCACCCGGCCACCGGGCAGCGCTTCGCCTTCTTGCTGAACTACAGCGGCGAGTTTCGCGAGCTGGAGCTGCTGCGCGGCATGCGCGACGCCCTGGGGGTGCAGCTTGAGGGCTACATCACGCTGGAGCCATACGGTGTGCGGGTGATCGTGCTTGATGCCTAGCGTTGGGCGCGCAGCTCGTGATGGTACCTGAGGTGATGTCCCTTCGACGTGACGAGCCTGCACGGTTGGGTTATAATCGTCAATGCCTAACAATTAAGCATAAAAGGGCCTAGCTGTGTATACAGCTAGGCCCTTTTATGCTATTCTGAAGGTCTCTGCAGTCATACATCCTCAGAAAATACCAACGTCATCCTAAGGATTCTCTCAGTTGCCTTACCGTCTTTCGATGCTATGCTTGTTGCTATATTTTCGATAGTAGAAAATAGCGAAAGAGGAGAGGACTGTGGTACGAAAGATTGCAATAGGGGTGGCGGCTGTGGTGGTGATCGTCATTGCGCTGGTCGCGTTCTATGTGTTCCGCCCGCCAGCGCAGGCCAGCGGCCCCATCCAGGCCATCCCGATCGGCACCAGCGCTGCCGCGACCAGCGCCCCCGCCGCCACCGCTGCCGCCGCGACCAGCGCCCCCGCCGCCGAGGCGACGACTGGGGCCGCCACCAGCGCGCCTGTTGCTGCAGCCACCAGCGAATCTGCGACCAGCACCCCCGCCGAGGCCGCAGCGGGCGCGCCCGTGGTGTTCGAGATCGTCTCTGCCGAGTCCGAGGCCCGCTTCCTGATCGACGAGGTGCTGCGCGGTAACCCCGTGACGGTGGTCGGCAAGACCGATCAGGTGGCTGGCCAGATCGCGATCGACCCGAGCAACCCGCAGAACTCGCAGGTTGGCATCATCCAGGTGGATGTGCGCGCCCTGGCAACCGACAACGAGTTCCGCAACCGCGCGATCAAGAATGCCATCCTGCGCACCGACGATTTCGAGTACGTGAGCTTCAAGCCCACCGCGATCACGGGCCTGCCCGAGAAGGGCGCGGTCGGCCAGAGCTATACCTTCCAGATCCAGGGTGATCTGACAATCACCGATGTGACCAAGCCGGTGACCTTCGATGTGACCGCCACCGCCGAGAGCGAGACGCGCCTGAAGGGCACCGCCACCGCATCCTTCCCTTACCGCGATTTCAACCTGAACATCCCCGACTCACCCTCGGTTGATACCGTGGCCGATAGCGTGCGGCTTGAGCTAGATTTCGTGGCCCAGCCGGTGCAGTAGCGCTGGTAGCCCATAGAGAGACAGAGGCAGGCGGCGGGGAGCACTTCCCCGCCGCCTGTCTGTTGTGGTGCTGCTGCGCTCTTGCCCGCTATCCCTTGAGGATGGCGTTGACCTCGTCGCGCTCGGCGGCGGTGAGCTGCCAGCCCGCCCCGCGCGCGTTGCTGTGCAGCTGCTCCAGGCTTGTGACGCCCGAGATCACCGAGCTGACGCGCGGCTGCGCCAGCAGCCAGGCGTGGGCCAGATCGCCCATGGTGTGCCCGCGCTCGGCGGCCCAGGCCGTGAGCGTAGCCAGCCTGGCGAAGTTGTCCTCGGTCATGTACTGCTGCACATAGCTATTGCTCTCGCCGCGCGACCCTGCGGGTGCGGGCTGGCCCTGCTGGTATTTGCCGGTCAGGAAGCCGCCCGCCAGCGGGAAGTAGGGCAGGATGCCGACGCCGTAGGCGTTGCAGTAGGGCACCAGCTCCTGCTCGATCTGGCGCTCGAACATGTGGTAGTGCGGCTGGATGGTGACGAACGGCGTCCAGCCGCGCAGTTCGGCCAGCAGGTTGGCGCGCGAGAGCTGCCAGGCCGCGAAGTTGGACGCGCCGACGTAGCGCACCTTGCCGCTGCGCACCAGATCGTCGAGCGTGCGCAGGGTCTCCTCGATCGGCGTGGTGGCATCCCAGCTGTGGATCTGGTACAGGTCGATGTAGTCGGTCTGCAGCCGCCGTAGGCTGCCCTCGATCGCGCTGAGCAGGTGCCCGCGCGATGCACCGTAGTCGTTTGGCCCTGGCCCGGCCTTATGGTAGCCCTTGGTGGCCAGCACATAGCTGCTGCGGCTGCCCTTGATGGCGTTGCCGATGGTAGTTTCCGAGTTACCCTCGCGGTAGATGTCGGCGGTGTCGATCAGGTTGATGCCCAGCTCGCGAGCCTCGGCCAGGATGGCCGTGACGGTGGCCTGGTCGACCTTGCCGCCAAACTGGTTGGTGCCCAGGCCGATGGTGGAGACGCGGATGCCCGCGCTGCCAAGCTGTCGATAGTCCATAGCGATCGCTCCTTGTCCATGCGCCTCGTGGCGGCGCGTGGCTATGATAGCACGCCTAGCCAGGGCGCATGCCAAATGGAAGCAGCCTGTTTTTCTGAAGCGCTGGCGCGGCGTGCTATAATCGAACAAACATGCGAAAGAGGAGCAGCCATGTCACGCTTTATCGCCTTCCTGCGCGCCATCAACGTGGGCGGCCACACGGTGAAGATGGCCGACCTGCGCGGCCTGTTCGAGTCGCTCGGCTTCGCGCAGGTCGAGACCTTCATCGCCAGCGGGAACGTGATCTTTGACACGCCCGCCGAGGGGCCGGGCGACGCCGCGCTGAAGGCGCAGATCATGGCCCACCTGCAGGCAGCGCTGGGCTACACGGTCGAGACCTTCCTGCGCACCCCGGCGGAGCTGGCGGCCACCGCGCGCTACCAGCCCTTCCCCGACCTGGCCGAGCTGGGCGGCTCGCTCATGGTCGGCTTCCTGCACGCCGCGCCCGCCGCCGAGGCCCAGCAGCGTCTGGCCGCGCTGGCCAGCTCGATCGACTCGTTGCACACCCATGGCCGCGAGATCTACTGGCACCGCCGCCCGCCCATCGGCGAATCGCAGGTGGGCAACGGCGCGATCGAGCGCGCGCTGAAGTTGCCCGCCACCATCCGCAACATCACCACCGTGGCCAAAATTGCTGCCAAGTATCCCGCCGAGCCGCGCTGAAACTCGCCTATACTATGCGTACGCACGGTGTCGTGCGGCCCCGCCCAACGAGCAGCGGCGGGGCTGTTGCAGAGGAGCACAGTATGGGAAACGCAGCATTTCTGGCCGGTGTCAATCTGGGCGGGTGGCTCTCGCAGTACCGCGTTGCAAGCGACGAGCACCTGAGCACCTTCATCACCGAGCGCGATATTGCCACCATTGCCTCATGGGGCCTTGACCACGTGCGGCTGCCGGTGGACTATCCGATCGTCGAGGATGATGCCGCGCCCGGCCAGTACCGCGAGCAGGGCCTAGCCTACATCGACCGCTGCATCGAGTGGTGCGAGCGGCATGGGCTGGGCGTGGTGCTCGACCTGCACCACGCGCCAGGCTACAGCTTTGGCCGGCTGGAGACCAACAACCTGTTCGAGAGCGAGCAGCAGCTTGGGCGCTTCGTGGGCATCTGGAAGATGTTCGCCCAGCGCTACCGCTCGGTGGGCGAGCACCTGCGCATGGAGCTGCTGAACGAGGTGGTGGAGCCGACCAGCGAGCGCTGGAACGGGCTGGCCCACCGCACCATCGCGGCCATCCGTGCGATCGACCAGCAGCGCACGATCGTCTACGGTGGCAACTACTACAGCTCGATCGACGAGCTGGCCAATATCGATCTGGTCGAGAAGGACGACCGGATCATCTACACCTTCCACTTCTACAAGCCGCTGCTGTTCACCCACCAGCTCGCCCCCTGGGATGCCTTCGCTAGGGCCTACCGGCAGTCATCCGAGTACCCCGGCAGGCTGCCCAACCTGGCCGCCTTCATCGCCGAGCACCCCGAGTATGAGCAGAAGAACCAGGAGCTGCCGACCGACACCATGGATGCCGATCTGCTGCTGCGCTACTTCCAGCCCGCGCTGGATTTTATGCAGCGCACCGGCAAGCCGCTCTACTGCGGCGAATTTGGCGTGGTCGAGGGTGCGTCGCTCCCCAGCCGCATCCGCTGGCACCGCGACGTGATCGATCTGCTGAATGCCCACGGCATTGGGCGGGCGGTGTGGAGCTACAAGGCCATGAGCTTCCCGCTGGTGGATGCCCAGGGCCAGGTGGTAAGCGAGGAGCTCATCCGCGTGGTGGGCGACCGCGCCCGCGTGATGGGCGGGCAAGGCCGCTAGGCATTACTTTTTAGGCCACTTGGCGATATCCTGACGGCACTCTGTCGTCAGGATATTTTTATATACGAGAGATCATCAGGGTCGTGACTATTTTGTGCCAAAAAGGAGTTCCGCATAACATTTTGGCTGAGATATGTGGTAAAAGCGATCAAGAAAAGAGAAGCGGGCGATCGTATACTTTGCGCAGCTACTCGCATTAACCTATGGAGAACTGCGATGAGACCCCAACCCGCGCTCCTGCGCGCCGCACACCAGGTCTTGCTGGTGCTTGCCCTTGTGTTTGCCACCCCCGCACTGGCCCGTGCCACACCTGCCACTCAGCCTGCGGCGATCGTATCGATGGCGGCTGGGGGCTTCCACACCTGCACGCTCTTGAGCACCGGGGCAGTGCGCTGCTGGGGGAATGGGGCCAGCGGGCAGCTTGGGTTCGGCAGCGTGATCCCAAGGATCCCGTCCGCCAATCTGGCGGCTATCTCGGGAGTCAGCACTATCGCCGCTGGGCTGTTTCACACCTGCGCCACCACCATGGCAGGTCTGGTCTACTGCTGGGGCGAGAACTCGGATGGGCAGCTCGGCCTGGGCGACACCATTGACCGCGCATCGCCCATCCCCGTGCCCGGTATCACCGATGCGGTGGCGGTCGCCGCTGGCTTTCTGCACACCTGCGCGCTGCTGAGCAGCGGCGGGGTGAAGTGCTGGGGGGTGGATACTGAGGGCGAGCTGGGCACCGGATCGGGCCTGGGTGCGAATCCCAGCTCGCCCACGCCGGTGGATGTGCTGGGCCTGGGCGACACCGCTACCGCTCTGGCGAGCGGCTCCTTTCACACCTGCGTGCTGCTGAGCGGCGGCGGGGTGAAGTGCTGGGGGAAGAACGATCGCGGCCAGCTGGGCGATGGCACCACGGTGAGCGGCGGGCTGCCGGTGAGCGTCGCAGGGATGACAGGGGTGCGGCAGATCGTGACAAATATCAATAGTAGCTGCGTGCTAACCATCGAAGCCGGCGTGCGCTGCTGGGGCAGCAACTATAATGGCGAGCTGGGCAATGGTGGCCCGCGTACCAGTAGCCCCACCCCGGTGGATGTGACCGGCCTGAGCGGGAATGTGGCCTCGATCAGCACGAGCGCCTTTTTCATCTGTGCGCTTCTGACCACGGGCGGGGTGCGCTGCTGGGGCGATGATGGCTCGGGGCAGCTGGGCGATGGCGGGGCGATTGAGAGCAACACCTTCAGCAACGTGCCGGTGGATGTGCTGGGGGTCACGAATGCGACACATATCGCCACCGGCTACTACCACGCCTGTGCGGCCCTGGATACGGGCGAGGTGCGCTGCTGGGGCGACAATGCCTACTATCAGCTCGGCACTACCGGCGTCACGAAAAGCTCGACGCCGCTCTAGCTGATGGCTGGCGAACACATGCCCGCATGGCCTCCTCTCCGGCCATGCGGGCATGTTTCGATGTGCTGGGGATACTGTGCCACGAGGCCCACTGCTACTGCGCGCGCAGCTGACGCAGCTGCAGATCGCGCATGCGCGCCTTGTGCTGCGTCGTCGCCTGATCATCCCACGGGTAGGATACAGCAAAGAAATGCTGGATGAGGGGCTTCCCAACGATATGCCGCTGGCCACAGGCGCGCATCGCCTGGGTGAAAAGCTTCATCGTATCGCGGTACTCGGCCCTATCCGCCCACAGGTAGCTGATGGCCGAAAACCCGACCGCCCCCGCTAGCTCCTGAAACAGCGGCGTGTTCCGCATCAGCGCGCAGGCCGGGTGCAGGCGGGCATCGCAGATATCGGGGTTCGCCTGCCGCAGCTCGCTCGGTATCTCGGCTATGCCATCCCACGACATCCTCGGGCCGATCCCGAAGGCATCGGGCTGCTGCTCAAGCTCGCTCAGCAGCTGGGCGATCACATCCTCCTCCACAAAGCACACATCCGCATCCAGAAACAGGTAGTGACTGCAGTGCGAGTGCTCAAGCACAAAACGGCGCAGCACCTCACCGTGCGAGTTGTGCTGTGTGGCGATGGGAAACCCTGATGGGATGATTGGCACGCCGACGCTCTCGGCGTATCGGCGCAGATCGGCCAGATCATCGACTGAGTCGTTATCGCAGATGGTGAGCGCAAACGATGGGCGGCGCTGGTTACGCGCGAACAGCGAGCGGATCATCAGCTCCATATAGGCTGAGGTGTTGTGGTTGACGCTTACGGCTTCTATGTGCATCGGCATGGCGCTGCTTTGAAATATGCGGATTATCTAGACCATCTGTAGGGCGTTTTGCTCGGCTACCGCAGCCATGTCGTGGCTAGGCGGTACGCCGAACTTGCGGGCGTACTCGCGGCTGAACTGGCTGGCGCTCTCGTAGCCGACCTCATAGGCTGCGATGGTGACAGAAACCCCGCCCGTGGCCAGCAGGCGGCGGGCCTCCATCAGCCGCAGATCCTTCTGGTACTGCAGCGGGGTCGAGTAGGTGATCGCCTTGAAGTGTTTATGGAAGGCCGATGTGCTCATGCCCACGCGCTGCGCTAGCTCGGGCACGGCGATGGTGCTGCGGAAATCGCGCCGGATGTGGGTGATGGCGCGGCCCACCGCGCTAGCCGGGCTGTCGTAGTGCAGCAGGCTGCGCAGCATGCCGCCAAACGGTGCCGCCAGCAGCCGGTAGTGGATCTCCTTCACCAGCAGCGGGCCGAGCACCCTAGCATCGGCCTGCGGCCCCGCGCCTAGCGCCAGGTAGCGGCGCAGCGACTCGATCAGGGCTGGGTCGGCCTGGTGGCCCTCCATCGCGCGGGCGGGCGCAGGCGATAGCCCGGCCTCGGACACCTCGTCGTACAGCCCCCGCAGCGTGCCTACATCGACGCTGAACAGCAGCGCAAGGTAGGGGGCCTGGGTCACGCGCGAGATCACCGGCAGGTCGTGGCTGATCAGCAGCACGTCGCCCACACGGGCCACCACGCGGTGGCTGCCAAGCGTGGTCTCTTTCTGGCCCTGCACGATCAGGCAGACCACCGGCTCGTAGAGCGAGGCCTGGAAGGCGTTGCAGCGGTGGTGGCGCAGCAGCGTCAGCCCTGGCATAGGGTGTGATGCCTGCGGCTCTTCCCCGCGCTGCTGCGGAATATGCCCAAGCGCCTCGTCGGCCAGATGTCGCAGATCCATGTTTTGCTGCCCCCTCACCGCTGTGCGCGAGCTCGCCCTTCTCTCGCTATTCTATCAATCAGAAGAGGATCAGGCAAGCGCGTGAGAGCTATAGGCAGGCGCGGCAGGTGCGGCAGGCGTATGATGTTCTCACCGTAAGTTGAGCGACGCGATAAGGAGCGAACCATGAGCGAGAAGCAGACGCGGGCGCTGAGCGCCGATGTTGCGATCCCCTATGTGGGCTTTGGCACCTACCTCATCCCCAACGATGAGGCCGCCGCCGCTGTGCGCGAGGCCATCGGCATCGGCTACCGCCACATCGACACGGCGGAGTTCTACCAGAACGAGGCGGGCGTAGGGCAGGGCATCCGGCAGGCTCTGGCGGACACCGGCCTGTCGCGGGGCGACATCTTCGTCACCACCAAGCTCTGGCCGGGCAACGCGGCCTGGGGCCAGACGCCGAAGACCACCGAGACCACGGTCGAGTCGCTGCTGCGCAGCCTAGAGCTGCTGCAGCTCGACTACGTCGACCTCTACCTGATCCACGCGCCGTTCGAGCGCGAGCAGCGGCTGGCCCAGTGGCGCGGCCTGATCGAGCTGCAGCGGCAGGGCAAGGCCCGCGCCATCGGCGTGAGCAACTTCAACATCGCCCACCTCGAAGAGCTAGCCGCCGCAGGGCTGCCGCGCCCCCAGGCCAACCAGATCGAGCTGCACCCCTGGTCGCAGAAGCCGCAGCTCACCCTCTACCTCGACGAGCATGGCATCGTGCCGATCGCCTACAGCAGCCTGGCCCCGCTCTCCACGTGGCGCACGGCGGAGGGCCACACCAGCGCCAAGACCGACGCGATGCGCGCCGAGGCCGAGCAGGCCGACGCCCCGTTCAAGCGGATGGCAGCGAAGTACGGCGTGAGCGAGGCCCAGCTGCTGCTGCGCTGGGGCGTGCAGCAGGGCTACCCCGTGCTGCCCAAGAGCACCAGGGCCGAGCGCATGCGCCAGAACGCCGACCTGTTCTCGTTCGCCATCGACGAGCAGGACATGGCCGAGCTGGCGACCATGGATCGTGGCGATGGGCTGGCCTGGAGCCTGGGCGACCCGACCAAGGCCGCGTGATCGTGTGGTGCAGAGGCTCCCAGGGCATGCGTTTGCCCTGGGAGCCTCTGCGCTTCAATAGAGCGAAGGATCTCTTCAGCCTCTTATCATTTGGCTGCACTCATGTAAATGCTATGCTAGAAGAAACCCGTGCATGTCGGGAAAACATATTTTTCAAGAGCAGCTATGCGTCACGATAGGCTACTAACATATATGCTCCTCGTAGGGAGCATAGGCTGTATATATCTGGCATTTTCTTCCAACCAAGATCAACCAAAGCAGCATTGTCCCGCTAATCTCATATCCTTGACCTCATATCAGGAACGGATGCGCTGTGGAAAGGAGAAGTATAAGCGATTTCTCCACGAATCACAGCATGATGCTGCAATTCCAAAGGATAATGCATTTTTTCCTACACCGGTGCCTACAGCGCAAGCAATGCGCGTTACGCCCCTTCCGTCCGATAAAGTGATTAAAAAACTTTCTCTTCAGGCCACACTCGGCGGTCCAAAATATATCCAGGGCGCAACCAGTTTCTGGCGTGTAGGATCTGTCCCCGATGCGGGAGAAACAGATTTCTTCCCGTTCCTTGTTTGGTCAAAAAAAGGCACAGATGATCATGCGGTAGTTGGGACAGATGTTTTGAATCTTGGGGTAGAGGCATCTCTGTATCGACACCACTGGATCGCACCACGCGCCACAGGAATACTGACCATAACGGGTGCATCTGGGCCGAATGGAATACTATCCTTCCAAACCAGCTATGGCCTGAGCGGCACACTCGATCTTGCACGTGGGGAGTGGGTATTTTCTCCCTAGCCTAGCACACAGAGAGGCCCAGGGCAAAAGCATGCCCTGGGCCTCTCTGCGTGGCTTGCCCTACACGCCGCTGAAGGCCGAGAAGCCGCCATCGATCGGCAGCACCACGCCGGTGACGAAGCTGGATGCCTCGCTGGCCAGCCAGACCGCCGCGCCCACCAGCTCATCCGGCTCGCCGAAGCGGGCCATGGGCGTGTGCCCAACGATGGTCTGTCCGCGCGCGGTCAGCGAGCCGTCGGGGTTTAGCATCAGCGCACGGTTCTGGTCGCCGATGAAGAAGCCGGGGGCGATGGCGTTGACCCGGATGCGCGGGCTGTACTTCTGCGCCATCTCCACCGCCAGCCAGCGGGTCAGGCTGTCGATGGCCGACTTGGCCGCGCCGTAGCCCACCACGCGGGTGAGCGCGCGCTGGGCCGCCATCGACGAGATGTTGATGACCGACCCGGCCTCCTGGCGCACCATGGCCGCGCCGAACACCTGGGTGGGCAGCAGCGAGCCGTGGAAGTTGAGCCGCACCACCTGATCGATGGCCTGCTCGCCCAGGTCGAAGAAGCTGAGGTCGCCCATCACGGTGGCGGCGGGCACATTGCCGCCCGCCGCGTTCACCAGGATGTCCACGCGGCCCCAGGCCTGCTCGGCGGTGGCGCTGGCCGCCTGTAGGCTGGTGCGGTCGAGCACATCGGCGGGCAGGGCCAGGGCTATGCCGCCAGCGGCCTCGATCTGGGCCGCCACCTCGCGGGCCTGCTGCTCGCGCCGCCCCAGGATGCCCACCTTCGCGCCCGCCGCCGCCAGGCCGCGCGCGATCGCGCCGCCCAGCACGCCCGTGCCGCCCGTCACCACCGCCGTCTTCCCCGCCAGCGAAAATTGCTCAAGGCTCATGGCTTCGCTCTCCTGCTAGCGCCCGGCCCGCGCCAGATCGGCGAAGGGGCGCAGGTGGCGGGCGAAGTGGCGCTCCAGCAGCGCGGCGTACTCGGCCTCGTGCGCGGCCAGCAGCGCGGCCACCTGGGCGTGGTAGCCCGTGAGGATGGTGCCGAACGCCACGTGCAGCACCTGGCGGGCGTCGAACTGATCGAGCAGGGCGGGCAGGTCGGTGTCGGCCACGTCCTCGCCTGCGGGCACGCGCTCCAGCTGGGCGTCGAGGAAGTAGCTTTTGCGGTCGTGCTCGAAGTGGCCGCGTGCGTCGTTCAGCATGGAGCGGAAGGTCGCAGGCTCGTAGGCGGCCACGAGGCGCAGCGCCTCCAGGTAGCTGGTGCCAGCGGTCTTCACGTGCACCAGATTCTCGCTCTGGCGTGCGATGGATGGGTAGATGCTGAACTTGTCCGACCCGGTGTGGATACTGAGCTTGTACGCGCCGAAGTGGCGCATGATCGCCACGTGCTTGGCCAGCTCGCTGTCGAACTCGGCCAGGTCGCCCATGTAGTCCACGCCCTTCTGGAACTTGCCCACGAAGCGCGGCGCGAGGCTGACCACCGGCACGCCGCGCGAGAGCAGCTCGCTGGCGATGAAGTAGTGCTCGTGCGCCGAGGTGGGCGTGTCGGTCTCATCCACCGACATCTCCAGGTCGTAGGGCTGGCCCTTCTTCTGGGCGCTCAGCGCGGCGTTGATCGCCACGGTGTGGGCGATGGCGCGGCCATACTTGGCCAGGGCGCGCAGCAGGATCGGCTCGTCGAAGCTGAGCGACAGATCGCCCAGCGCTATCGGCGCAGCGCAGTAGCGCTCGGCCAGCGCGGCGTAGCTGGTGCCCAGCGCGTCCCAGGGCAGCGCCTCCACGCGGGCCTGCAGGTCGGCCACCGGGGCCTCCTGCGCGGCGTTGTCCACGTGGTCGCTGGGGTCGATGGTGAAGAAGGTGTAGCCCGCCGCCACGAACGGCGCGAGGTCGGCCACCGTCTTCACGTGGTCGGCGTCGGCACCCCAGGGCGCGCGCCAGCCCGCCTGGAAGATGCCCCACAGCGCGTCGTCCATCACCTGCTGGGGTGTGCGGCCCGTGCGGGTGTTCTCGCGCACCGACTGCTGGGCCAAGATCGGGGCGATGCTGTTTTCGGCCCCGGTGCTGCGTATGGCCTGGATATGCCCAGGGGTGGCGCAGCCGATCCTATCGCCGTAGCCAAACGAGGTGCGGGTGCCCAGCGGGCTGGGGCGCAGCCAGGGCAGGCGGGCGCGCAGCGCCGCCGCGTTATCGGCGTTTAGCGGGCACACCAGGGCCGCGCCCTGCGGCTCGCCGCCGAAGCCCTGGCCCTCGCCCAGGATGATTAGGCGCTTCTCGGCGCTGCCTGTGGGCCTGCCGAGGGCGTAGGTGGTGCCCTGGTACTCGATCAGCGACTCGGGGTAGATCGTCCCATCAAATGCTGTGATGTCCATGATCGTGCTCGTTTTCTTCTTCTAGCCTGACCTCAGCGTGAGGCTGGCCCTATTCTACCGCGCCAGCCAGCCGCCATCCACCGCCAGCACATGGCCGTGGATGTAGCCCGCCGCCCGCGATGACAGAAACACCACCGCGCCCGCCAGGTCGTCGGGCGTGCCCCAGCGCCCCGCCGGGATGCGCTCCATGATCTGGCGGCTGCGCTCGGGGTCGTCACGCAGGGCCTGGGTGTTGTCGGTGGCCATGTAGCCGGGGGCGATAGCGTTGACACACACGCCGCTGCCCGCCCACTCGTTGGCCATGGCCTTGGTCAGGCCCGCCAGCGCGTGCTTGGCGGCGGTGTAGGCGGGCACGCGGATACCGCCCTGGAACGACAGCAGCGAGGCGATGTTGATGATCCGCCCGTGGCGCTGGGCCAGCATGTGCCGCCCCGCCGCCTGCGCCGCCGCCCACGCGCCGATCAGGTTCACATCCAGCACGGCGGTGAAGTCCTCTAGCGCGGTGGACGCGGCCTCGGCGCGGCGGATGGTCCCGGCGTTGTTCACCAGGATGTCGATCCGGCCCAGCTCGGCCACGGCCTGCTCCACCACGCCCGCCGCCGCCTGGGGTTCGCCCAGGTCGGCGGTCAGGCCCAGGCCGCGCTGGCCTGCGGCGGCCACCGCGTCGAGCGTGGCCTGGTTGTGGCCGCTGCGCGAGACCACGGCCACGCTGGCCCCGGCCTGGGCCAGCGCCACGGCCATGCCCTGCCCTAGCCCTTTGTCGCCGCCTGTCACCAGGGCCACCTGGCCATCCAGCCGAAAGAGATCGAGGATGCTCACGGCCTACCGTCCCTTCAGCAGACCGATGCTCTTCTGCACCCACGCGTGCGCCGGGTCGAGCGCCACGGCCTGCACGCGGTGCTCGCCCGCCAGCATCCACAGGAAGTAGTTGGTGTACCCTGGGGCGCTGCAGGTGGTGTGGTAGCCGTGCGGGGCCATCAGGATGGTCGAGTCGCGCACGGTGTAGGTGGTCTCGTAGCCGCGCTCGGGGCTGTAGTGGCGGGCGTGGCCGAAGCCGTCGGGCTGGTCGACGCGGAAGTAGTACAGCTCCTCGTGGAAGGCCTCGCGCGGCAGGTCGTCGACCTCGTGCTTGTGGGGCGGGTAGGTGCTCCAGTTGCCGCTGGGCACGAAGGTCTCGCCCACGATCAGGCGGCGGGCGGCCAGCTCGGGCTGGTCGCTGCCGGTGAGGATGTTGCGCAGCTCGCGCCCGAAGCTGGCCGCGCCCATCTGGTACACCGTCACCTGGTCGGGGGCGATCAGGTACGGCTCGGCGCTCAGGTCCGAGGGGGCCGAGCACAGGCCCGCGTCCAGGCTGCCGTGGGCGGTGATGGTGTAGCTGGTCTCGCGCGGCAGGTAGACGGCGTAGGGCTTGCCGCCAAACGGGTTGGCGCGCTTGCCGATGCGCTCGAAGCGCAGGCCGCCCGCATCCACGCTGCAGCGCCCGCCCAGCAGCACCAGCAGCACCTCACGCTCGCCCGTGTTGCCGCTGTGGCTCGCGCCATCGGGCAGCACCAGCCGCGCAAAGTCGATCAGCTTGCAGGGGTTTTCGGGTACCGGGTTGAGACCCTGGCTGTTGCCAACATTGGTGAAATAAGTTGTCATAATAATACTCTCTCCATCCTACCTATGCGGGAGCGTGCGCGTGTGCCTGCTCCACTTCTGGAAAAAAAGAGTCTGCTGTGCTCTTGCTGCGCCCGCCATCCAGCGCGTGCTGTGCGCGGCGGGCGCGGGTTTTGGATAGCGCTATCGCTCGATCTCTGCTGTTATTTGTATATTCTCAGGTTCAGCCGCCACAGCCGCCCGCAATGACTGCTCCGCGTGATCAAGGTGGTTCCCTACGAGTGCCACCCCGCTCGAACGCTCGTCATCCAGCTGCACAAACACCTCGGTGCCAGGGTAGGCATGGCAGCCGTGGATGAACGCGCCCTGTACGTTCTGCAGCGCGATCACCGGTGCGCCGGGGGCAGGCGTGGGCGTGGTGCAGCCGCTGATCTCGATCTGATGGGCATCGGCGATGCGGATGGCCGGGCCAGCTTGCCCGCGCACCTCGACCTGGTGCAGCCGGATACGCCGCGCGTTGCGGATGTACAGCCCGGCCCGCTCCATCAGCTCTAGCCCGTCGGCCATGTCGGCGTAGCCCGCCTCGGCGCTCTCGGCCATGCCGATCGTCACATCGCTGAGCGAGATATCCTCTACCGGCATCTCGGCCAGCCCAAACAGGAAGGCGGCGGCCACCTTGGCGTTGCGCGCCGTGATGTGGCTCAGGTGGATGTGGCGGAAGCGCGGGGTGGCCGAGGTGACGGGGTGAGCCTGCTTGTCGGACACGGTGGCGTCGCCCCACCTGCCACAGGCGTAGTAGAGGTTCATGGTCAGCGGGCAGAGCACGTCGGTCATCACGATGTTGCTCACGCGGATGTCCTCGACCAGGCCGCCGCGCCCGCGCCGCGACTTCAGGCGTATGCCACGGTCGGTGCCGACAAACACACAGTTGGAGATCACCACGTTGCGCACATCGCCGCTCATCTCGCTGCCGATCACCACGCCGCCGTGGCCGTCGGCCATGGTGCAGTTGGTGATCGCGATGTTCTCGCAGGGGGCCTGCATGTCGGGGCGCTCGTCCTCGGTGCCCGACTTGATCGTCACGCAGTCGTCGCCCACGCTGATGTAGCAGTCGGCGATCCGCACGTTGCGGCACGAGTCGGGGTTGATGCCGTCGGTGTTTGGCGAGTCGGCGGGGTTGCGGATGGTGATGCCCTGGATGCGCACATTGCTGCAGCGCACCGGGTTGATCGTCCAGCTCGGCGAGTTGATCGCGGTGATGCCCTCGATCACCACATTATCGCACTCGGTGAAGCTGACCAGGCGCGGGCGCGGCGCACCGAGCGTCTTGGTGTGGTAGGCGTCCCACCAGGGCTGGCCGCGCCCATCGATGGTGCCACGCCCCATGATCGCCACGTTCTGTAGGCCACGCCCGCCGATCAGCGGGGCGTGGGTGGTGCGCTCCACGCCCTCCCAGCGGGCGCTGATCAGGGGATACTCGGCCATGTCCTGGCTGCCCAGCAGGGTCGCGCCCGCCTCCAGCAGCAGCGTCACGTGGCTGCGCAGCTCGATCGCCCCGGTGACATACGCGCCCGCCGAGACGACCACGGTGCCGCCGCCCGCGCCCGCGCACCTGTCGATGGTGGCCTGGATGGCCCGCGTGTCGCTGGTGGTGCCATCGCCGCAGGCCCCGAAGGCCCGCACATGGAATGCGAAGAGGTTGTGTTGGTCCTGCATATGCGTGCCTTCTAGCCGTGCCGCGCGGCCTGCTCTAGCTCTAGCGAGGCCAGGATAAATGGCCCCACCCCTTTAAAGTCGTTGGGGCGTATTTCTTCCCCAATGTAGTACTCGAATGTCCCAGGTCGATAGGGGTTGCCGCCCAGGCCTGCCACCGCGCACACGCGGTTCAGCGTGACTAGCCCGCCCTCGTCGACCGTAATCAGCTCGCGCAGCATGCCCTCGTAGCCGCGCCGCGCCACATCCAGCGCGCTGTGCGGCAGGTAGCCCAGCCGCGCACCTTTGGCCAGCGCGTAGACGAACATGGCCGAGGCCGAGGCCTCTAGGTAGTTGCCCGCGCGCTGGCCCTGGTCGAGCACCTGGTACCACAGGCCGCTCTCGGGCTGCTGCACGCGGGTCACCGTATCGGCCAGCCGCCCCAGCACGGCCAGGATGCCCGGGCGCTGCACATGGTCGGCGGGGAAGTCGTCGAGCACATCCACCAGGGCCATGGCGTACCAGCCCATGGCCCGGCCCCAGGCGTGCGGCGAGCGGCCTGTGGATTTGTCGGCCCAGGCCATAGCGCGGCTCTCATCCCACGCGTGGGCCAGCAGGCCAGTCTCAGGGTCGCGGGTCTGCCGCTCGATCAGCAGGATCTGGTGGGCGATGTCGTCAAAGGCGCTCGGCTCGCCGAGATGGCGGGCGCAGGCCGCGTAGAACGGCTCGGCCATGTAGATGCCGTCCAGCCACATCTGGTAGGGGTAGATCTGCTTGTGCCAGAAGCCGCCCGCCTGGGTGCGCGGGTGCTTGCGCAGCTGTTCGCGCAGGGTGCGGATGGCCTGCTCGTAGCGCTGGTCTCCCGTCTCGCGCAGGCGCGGGAACAGCAGGCGCCCAGGGTTGATCTGGTCAAGGTTGTACTCATCGATCCGGTAGGTGCGGATGCCGCCATCTGGCTCGATGAACGCGTCAATATAGGCATTGGCGGCTCGCAGATAGCGCTCCTCGCCGGTGGCGCGCCCCACCGCGGCGATGGCCATCCACAGCAGGCCATGCTCGTAGTGCCACTGCGCAGACTCGGGCGTGTGGCGGGCGATCATGGAATCGGCCATACGCGCAGACCAGGCGGCGGCGGACGCTGGCGGGGTCTCCGCCGGAAAAAGAGCGTGCATAGTCATCCTTCGCGCTCTACAGCGCAGGCTCGGGGCGGCGTGGCTGGCGGGCCACGCCGCAGTCGGATTGCGGTGGGTGCTGGTTGGCCAGCCGCCGCGCGGGGCGACGGCTGGCTGGCGGGGAGTGGCTGGCTACTTCAGGAAGCCTGCCGAGGTCAGGTTCTCCTTGGCGGCGGCCTCAAGGTCTTTGGCACCCAGGCCATCGAGCCCGTCCACATAGGCCTGCCAGTTGGCCTCATCCAGCGGCTGCTGGCCCAGCACGAACTGCACCAGCCCCTCGCTGTAGTAGCGCGTGAAGTCGGCGGCGTTGGAGGGCGGGTTGATCACCGCCGCGCCGGTGCTGTCGGTCCAGGGCTGGTCGCGGAAGCCCTTCCAGTAGCTCAGCGGGTCCATCTTGCGGCCGTTCTTGGTCTCGTAGGTCACGTAACGGGCCTTCAGCTCGATGTCGTTGTTGACGTAGACCATGTTGCGCAGCTGGGTCAGCGGCTGCTGCTCCTTGGCGGTCCAGACCTTGTCCTTATCGATGCCCTCGGTGGTCACGAAGCCGTTGGGGTCTTTCTTGTAGTTCACGCCCTCCTCGCCGAAGCCCAGCAGGTAGTAGCCCTCGTCGGTGGCCATCCACTCCAGCGCCTTGGCGATCGCCGGGCCTTTGCCCGCGTCGATGGCCTTCTGCGAGACCGCGATGATGCGGGCGGCGGCCATGTACACGCCATCGGCGCTCTTTCCCTCGGGGCCGGTGGGCGGCGGCAGCACAACCCACTCGCCGTCGGGGAAGTTGGTGTCGAAGTCCTTGTAGTTGGCCACGGTGGAGAGCGCGGCGAAGTTCTCGTGCATCATGCCATACTTGCCCTGCTTCCAGCGCGCGCGGTACTCGTCCTTCTTCAGGGTCGGCCAGTCGGGGTCGATCACCTTGGCGTCGTTCAGCTGCTTGATGTACTCGGTGGCCTTCATGAAGTTGGGGTTGCGCACGTTCAGGCCGAAGGTCTCGGCGCTCTGCACGTTCCACACGCCCGCCACGCCATACGCGCCGTATACCCAGTCGAAGCGGGTGCCCAGGCCGCCGTTGGTCAGGCCGGTGCCCTCGATGTATGCGCCGAAGCCGTAGGTGTCGGCCTTGCCATTGCCGTCGGGGTCGTTCTCGGTGAAGGCCTTGGCCACCGCCATGAAGTCATCCAGCGTCTTGGGCATCTGCAGGCCCAGCTTGTCCAGCCAGTCCTTGCGGATCACCAGGCCGTCGGCGTAGGGCAGCGCGCCCGGGTCAGGCAGGCCGTACATCTTGCCGTCGATCGTCACCAGCTTGCGGCGGTTCTCGTCGGCGTAGTGGGTCTCGGTGCGCTTGGGCATCTGCGGCAGCAGATCGTCCACCGGCGCGATCAGGCCGTTGTTGGCCAGACGGTACCAGGCGTCGCGGTTCACCTGGAAGATGTCGGGCAGGTTGTTGGCCGCCGCCGCCGCGTTGATCTTGGCGTCCTGATCGTTCAGGGCCGAGGGCAGCAGCGTCACCTTCAGGTTCACGCCCGCTGCGTCGCGGAGCTTCTGGTAGGCGGCCCAGTCCTCGGGGGGCGGCCCGGCCTCCGACACGCTTGCGCCAGCCCACAGCTCCACATCGGTCAGCTTGCCGTCGGATGCGGGCGCAGGCGCGGCGGTGGCGGCAGCCGCCCCCTCGGATGCGGGCGCGACGGTGGCGCTGTCGGATGCGGGCGCGGCGCTGGGCTGGCTGGCGGCGGGCGGCGCTGCGGTGTTGGTGCCGCAGGCGGTGATAAAGAGCGTGACGGTCGCTGTCACGAGCGCGAGCTTCTGCCGAGATCGACGCATGAGTGTGCCTCCTCCAAAAACAACGGCTACAAGAAAGATATGATCTAGCCCTTCACACCGCCGATCAGCGTGCCTTTGGTGAAGTGTCGCTGGATCCACGGGTAGAGCAGCACCATCGGCAGCATCGCCAGCAGTACGCTGGCCGCCTTCATCGACTCGATCGAGGCCGAGCTGAAGGCGTTGGCCTCAACATACTCGTTAAAGTTGGCGGCGTTCAGAATGTTGCGCAGCAGCACGGGCAGCGGGGTCAGCTGCGCGTCGTTCAGATACAGGATGGCCGAGAAGAACTCGTTCCAGTGGGCCACGGCGTAGAACATGCCGACCGTCAGGATGATCGGCTTGGAGAGCGGCATCACGATCCTAGTCAGGATCTGCAGCTCGTTCGCGCCATCGATCCGCGCGGCCTCCATAATCTCCTCGGGCAGGCCCTCGAAGAAACTCTTCATCACCAGGGTGTTGTACACGCTGATCGCCGTGGGCAGCACCACCGCAGGCAGGGTGTTGATCAGGCCCAGCTTCTGCACCACCAGGTAGGTCGGCACTAGGCCAGGGTTGAACAGGAAGGTGAACAGAATAAACCCGGTGATCAGGGCGCGCCCGGGCAGCGTGCGCACCGACAGCACATAGGCCAGCGGGATGGTGAGCAGCAGGTTGACCGCCGTGCCGCCCACGGTGATGATCACGCTGATCATGGTGGCGTGGGTAAAGGCCGAGTGCGTCAGCAGCTGCCGGAACGCCTCGCCCGACCAGTCCCACGGCGGGATGAGCAGGCCAAAGGTGCTCTCGCTGCGGTAGTTCAGCGGGGTGACCGACATCATGATCACGCGCCACATTGGCACCGCGATCAGAATAAACACCAGCGTGAGAAAGATGGCGAGCAGCAGCTCGAAGGCAAACTCGGTGCGTCGCTTTCTGGCAAACCATGTCATCGCAATACTCCTTTCGCTGCGCTGCGAAGCTTAGTAGAGGCTGCTGCCAGCAAAGCGCTTGGCAAGTTTGTTCGAGACGAGGATGAGCGCGAGGCCGATCACGCCCTTGAACAGGCCTACGGCGGTGGCAAGGCTGAACTGGAACTCCAGGATGCCCTGGCGGTAGACCCAGGTGTCGATGATGTCGCCAACCTTGTAGACCGGCAGCGAGTACAGCACGAAGATCTGGCTAAACCCGGCATCCAGGATGTTGCCCAGACGCAGCAGCGTCACCACCACGATCACCGGCAGGATACCGGGCAGCGACACGTGCCAGATCCGCTGGAGCCGCGAGGCCCCGTCGATCGTGGCGGCCTCGTAGAGCGTGGTGTCGATCGCCATCAGCGCGGCGAGGTAGATGATCGTGCTCCAGCCGGTCTCCTTCCAGATATCCGAGCCGATTACCACACCCCGGAACCAGTCGGGCGAAGTCAGGAAGGCGATAGGCCGCCCGCCGAGCGACTCGATGATCTCGTTTACCAGGCCCTCGCCGGGCGAGAACATAGCCAGCAGCACGCCGAACACGATCACCCACGAGAGGAAGTGCGGCATATAGGCGGCGGTCTGCACTACCTGGCGCAGGCGGCGGAACTTGGTCTCGTAGAGCGCCAGCGCCAGGATGATCGCCATCGGCATGCCCAAGATCAGCTTGGCGATGCTAAAGAACAGCGTGTTGGTGATCAGCTGGCTAAAGTAGAACGAGCGCACGAAGGTAAGAAAATGCTTGAAGCCGATCCACGGGCTGGCCTCCACCCCCAGCAGCGGCTTAAAATCCTTGAATGCGATCTGGGCGTTCCACAGCGGCAGATACTTGAAGATCAGAAAGTAGCTGATCGATGGGATGATCATCAGATACATCCAGCGGTGCCGCCACATGGCCCGCAGCAGCAGCTGGCTGGGCGTGGCGCTGGTGGTGGGCTTGGCTGGCGCGCGGCCCTGCGCAGAGACCGTAGGGCTGGTGGGTTTGTTCATCATTGTCTGTTCCCTCGCTCGTTAGGTCTATCACTTCGGTGTGGTTCTGCGGGGGAGAGCACCCGCGTATATGCGGCAGCTGGCAAGATTCCGCGCTGCCACATCGCATCAAACACGCCTGCAGCCCGCCACAGCCGGAACCGGTCGTAGACCGTGCTTGGCACCCCGATCTCGCGCGGTATCGCCTTCCACGCGCAGCCACTGTTGAGCCGGTAGAGGATGGCGCGCATGGCGTCCCTATCTGCCATCCGTGGCCGCCCGCGCCGCTGGACTCGCGCGGCGGAGGGGAGCAGCCCTGCGATCTGCTGCCATACCTCATCGGGCATAGGAGACACCAGGTCGGCTGTGCTGTCATCGCACATGGGCTTGATCCCTCCACGGATCGATATGTGGCCTGCGTCGAATTTCCGGATGCACCTATTGTAAAAATTCGGGTGTGGATTTTGACGCACTGCGTATGGAAAATAACGTGCTCTCCCCCTTCGATCCACCAAGACTCAGAGACACAAAGATCAATGCGATCTTTGTGTCTCTGCCGATCAATCCCGCACACATAAGGCCAGGGTATCGCTCACCCGGCCCGCCGCTCGCGGAACTCCTGCGGGCCGATGCCGGTGATCTTGCGGAACACGCGGCTGAAGTAGGCGCGGTCCTGAAAGCCGACCTGCTGGGCGATTGTGCCGATGCTGTCGTTGCTCTGCTCTAGCCGCAGCTTGGCATGGTAGATGCGGTAGCGGCTCAGGTACTCCCAGGGCGAGACGCCGATCTCGCGGTGGAACACCCGGCTCAGGTAGTCCTCGCTCACGCCCACGCTCTGGGCCAGCTCCCAGCGCGATAGCTCGCGGGTGTAGTTCTGGTGCAGGTAGGCGATCGCACGCTTGACCAGGGCGCTGGTAGGCTGGGGCAGCATCTCGGCGTCGGCGATGGCGCGGCCCAGGGTGGTGGCCACCTCCTCGTCGGAGAACAGCCACTTGGTCTGGATGAACACGTGGGCGTGCTGCTCTAGCTGCTTCACGTCCTCCAGGGTTAGCAGCTTGTTGCTGATCACCACCACCGGCACGTGGCGCAGCCGCTCGCTGGTGCGCATCTGGGCCAGCACCTCGGTGCCGTCGATGTCGGGCATCAGCAGGTCGAGCACCACCAGGCTCGGCACCACATCGGCCAGCCGCTGAAGGGCCGCGCCGCCGTTCTCGGCCAGCACGATCGGGTGGCTGGGCAGGGTCGCGGCGACAACCCGCTGGTAGTGGGCGCGGGCGGTGGGGTCATCATCCACGATCAGGATCGGGCCGCCAGCGGCGGCGGGCGCGATGGCGTTAATCGTGTCGATCAGCGACTGCGAGGGCGCATTCTTGAGCATGTAGCCGGTGAGGCCCTGCTCCTCGCCCAATGGGTCGGCTGGCTCGCCATACAGCAGGAAGGGGATGTGCCCCAGGCGCGGGTGGGCGTGCAGCCGCCGCAGCAGGCCCCAGCTCTCGGCATGAGCGCTGGATACATCCCAGGCCAGCGCGGCGGGCGCGGTGTCGCGCACGATCTGCTCGATCGGCTGATCGCCGCGCAGCCAGCGCACCTCCAGCCCCTCACGCTCGGCGAAGGCCACGATCTCGGGCGGCAGCTGCTCGCTGGGCGAGATCGCCAGCAGCGTGGGGGTGCCCACCGCCGTGGTGGCCACTTGCTCGCTCAGGCTGGGCAGCGGCAGGCGTAGGTCGAAGCTGCTGCCCACGCCAGGCGCGCTGGTCACATCCAGCGTGCCGCGGTGCAGCGCGATCAGCTGGCGGCTGATCGACAGCCCCAGACCGATCCCGCCGTAGTCGCGGCTGCGCTTCTCCGCCGTCACAAACGGCTCGAAGATCCGCTCCTGTTGGCCCTGGTCGATCCCGCTGCCGCTATCGGCCACCCACAGGTGCAGGTGCGGCGGCTGCACCTCGGCACCCAGCGTGATATGGCCGCGCTGGGTGAACTTGAGCGCGTTGCTCAGCAGGTTGAGCAGCACCTGGCGCAGCCGCAGCGGGTCGGCGTAGATCTTGGGCAGGCGCGGCGGTAGATCGAGCCGCCAGTCCAGATCCGGCTTGGCGTGGGCCTGCTCGGCCAGGCTAGCAAAGACCTCCTCTAGCAGCGGGCGCGGGTCGATCAGCTCGGGGTAGAGATCCAGCTCGTTGATCTCAGCGCGCGAGAGATCTAGCAGGTCGTTGATCAGCCGCAGCTGGTGCTCGGCGCTGCGCTGGATGTGCTCAAGCGCCTGCGGGTCGTCGGGCGCTTCGGTCTGCACCAGCCGGGCCTGCTCAAGGATGATGTGCAGCGGCGTGCGCAGCTCGTGGCTCACGTTGGCCAGCAGCCGCGTCTTGATGCGGTCGGCCTTCTCGGCGGTCCGGCGGGCCTGCTGCTCGTCGCGCACCAGCAGCGCGCCCTTCACCGCGCTGGAGATCGAGCCGCGCAGCATCTCATACAGCTCGCCGTCGCGCGGGCCGATCTCCAGCATGCAGTAGCCCAGCTGCTGCTCGTGGAAAAACAGCGGCTCGACCACGTAGCTATGGCGGCGCGGCGGCAGCAGCGCGGCGGGCACCAGCACACCGGGCGAGAGCCGCAGCGGCTGCTCGCTCTCCACCAGGGTGCCACCCTCGTGGAAGGCGAGGATGAGCTGGCGCTCGTCGTCGCAGGGGGAGGCCGGGTTGTCGTAGAGCGCCAGATAGCCGCTGACGATGCCGAGGCGCGGTAGATGCTCGGCCAGCGTGCGGGCCAGCGTGGGCAGGTCAAAGGTGGTGATCAGGCTCTGGGTCAGCGCGCGCAGCGCCGCCGCCCGGCGCTCGGCCTGGAGCTGCCGGAAGGCCAGGGCGCGCTGGGCGATCTCGCTGACCACGATCCGCGCCTGGCCGATAATGTCCTCGGCGGTGCGCCACTGGGATGGCTCTAGACCGGTGAGCACCGTGCTGCGCAGGGCCGAGAGCACATCCTGCCAGACCATGATCGACTCTTCGTGCTCGAATGAGGCATCCAGCATTCGCCCTAGCGCGGCCAGAAACCGCCCGGCGGGCGTGCGGATGTCGCGGTCGAGGCTGGCGCGCAACACCCCGGCGAGCTGCCGCGCCTGGGCGGGCGCGGCTGCCACATGCAGCAGCTCGTCGATCAGGGCATCGTCGCCATGGCTATGGTGCACCCCAGCCTTGCGCACCGCGTCGGAGTGGCAGCCGCACGACTGGCGCACCACCAGCCGCGACTGCAGCACGATCTGGCTTGGCACGATCCGCCCCTCCAGCCGCGCTAGCACGGTCTCCATGGCCCGCGCGCCCTGGGCCGCGATCGGCGTGGAGACCGAGGTGAGCGAGGGGTTGGCCAGGCGGCCCTCGGCGGAATCGTTGAATCCGATCACGGCGATGTCGTGCGGTACGAAGATCCCGCGCCCGTGCAGCTCCTTGATCGCGCCTAGCGCCATCAGGTCGCTCACCGCCACCACCGCCTGGAAGTGATCGCCGGGGAACAGCCCAGCCACATCCAGCAGGTGCGCCATGGCTTCGCTGCCCCGCTCCCAGTGCAGCGGCGGGCTGACCAGGCGCTGGTCGAAGGGGATGTCGTAGGCGCTGAGCGCATCGCGGTAGGCGCGGTAGCGCTCCTCGGCGTAGAAGTGGCTGGCTGGCCCGCGCAGCAGCGCCAGCTTGCGGAAGCCATGCACCTCGATCAGGTGCACGATCGCGGCGTACATGCCGTCGTAGCTGTCGACCGATATGGTCGGCACGCCAGGCACCGATTGGGCGAGGTTCACCATGGGCAGCTGGTGGAAGCGGCGCTGAAAGGAGAGGATCGCCTCGGCCTCCAGCGAGCCGGTGATGGTCGATGACCAGCTGATCAGGCCATCCAGCCCGGCGTTGCTGGCAAGGTCGTAGACGACCATGCGCTGGGCCTCGGCCTCGGGCTGGCCCAACGTGCCCCCTGGGAAACACAGCAGGTTGACGCCCTCGCCCTCGGCGGCTTCGACGACGCCACGCCACATGACCTGGCCAGAGCCAACGTGGATGTTGGCCGTCAGGAAGCCTATGGCTTGCTGGTGGGGTGGGGCCACCGTGTTAGATTCAATCAGCGCATTGCGTTCCATCGGTACGTCTCCATTGACCCGTAGGTATGGCTGGTTGCGCACCTAGTATAGCATAGTTGTTTCAGCCCTATCTCAAACCTTATTCGATATATATTTATTTAAAATAATAAGTTCAGCCGCCAATAACCTAAAAATCACTGACATATATCAGCGCTTTCGCTCATTCCCAAGGGTAACGTGCTCAATATGTCCCGTGCTACCGGGATGGCTTTGGGCAGCGCTCAGCCAAGAACGCTTCGTACTACACTAGCAACAAAAGCCGCGTCCAGCGGCTCCCGCGAGAACCAACGGCGATAGTAGACAGCCCCCATGAGCAGGGCAATTAGCGCATCAACATCGGTGTCTGGCGGCAGCTCGCCCTTGCTCATCGCACGTGCGATGAGCGTTTGTAAGGGCAGGGTATGCCCGCGCTGGATACTGCTATGCACTGCCGCCAGATCAGGGCTGCGCTCTGCTGCGTCAATGATGGATGGCATCACCGAAGACCAGCGTGCTGTCGTCAGAAGGGTGGCAATCGTCATCATCAGGGCATGGACATCGCCCACAAACGTACCCGTATCTGGCACCTCTGCGTGTGTGCCAAGGTGGAAGCAGGCATCCACCACCAAGTCGGTACGGGTTGGCCAATGGCGATAGATCGTGGTTTTTGCAACACCGGATCGGCGCGCCACGTCATCAACGCTGAGACCACTGACCCCATGCTCTGCTAATAGCTCTGAGGTGGCCTGCAGCACCTTCTCCTTGGAGCGCCGCACACGGTCATCTAGCGCGGGACGCTCCACCGCTGCGTCTGCTGTGGGTTCTTGGGTTGGATTCTTGATGGTCTTTTTGTTCAAGGCTTGACGTTTCCTTCAATTTGCGCTACGCTACAGTATCGTAGTATAACACAGGGAGTTATTGAAGAGGAGAATCGGTATGAATCTTGTGTCGCTTCGGCTCATCACCGCCGATATCAAACGCTTAGTCACCTTCTACGAGCGGGTTACGGGGCTTGTGGCAACCTGGTACACGGATGATTTTGCAGAAATTGCAACCGCCTCTGGCACGCTGGCAATCGGAAGCACGCGAACGCTCCAATTTTTTGCGCCAGATGCTGTTCGACCTGCTGACAACCATACGGCTATTATCGAGTTTCGGGTGGATGACGTTGATCGCGTCTACGACCAGCTCAAGGACATACAGTTCGACCTTGTGCAAGCGCCGACCACCATGCCATGGGGAAATCGCTCCTTGCTCTTCCGCGACCCGGACGACAATCTGATCAATTTCTTCACGCCCCTTCACCCAGAGTCGGCCAAGCAGCTCCGTGCATAGGCAACGCGCGGCAGTATAGCAGCATGTTCTACCCTGGCCTAGGGCTACATGGCAGTCGGAATGCGCTGAGGGCTAAGACATTGTGCGCCCAATAGTGCCGACTGCCATGGTTTACGGCTGCCCCCAGAAAAGAACGTGTGCTAGAATCTGCGCACGCAACCGATTGCAGGGAGAGCATACCGATGAACCAGATCCGCCAGATGCCCGCAAAGAGCTGGGATGTGCTGCGGCACCCGCGCCCCCATGTGTTCGCCGCCCACGCACGCCATGTCTCCGATGGGAATATGGACGCGCCCGCCTACCTGGCCATCGCCATCATTATCCCGCTGGTCTTCTCGGCCATCCTGTATGGCCTGATCGACCCGCTGGGCATGCTGCGCGCGCTCATCCAGCAGATGTTTGCCTTCTATATCTTCACCGGCGTGATCTTCTTCTTCGCGCAGCAGCAGGGCGCGCTCGGCAGCTTTGCGGCCTTGGCCTACGGCTTTGCGCTGTTCTACGTGCCGATCGAGCTGCTGCAGTGGCTGCTAGCCATGCTGGGCGCGCTGCTGCCAGCGCCGTGGTGGGCCGGGCTGGCGATTGTGGTGGTGGCCTATCTGGCCAAGGCGTGGTTTGCCCAGGTGGCGGTGCGGGGGATCATGGGGGTGCGCCGCCCAGGCGAGGCGTGGGCGGCGGTGGGCGCAGGCCTAGTCACGATCATTATTCTCAGCTACGCGCTGCGGGGCGGCATCGTGGGGATCTAGCCAAGCCCATCGACGAAGAAATCGCTGAACGACGTGGTAAAACCCTTGCCCTGCGGCGAGGCGCACATCACGCCCACCTGCAGCGGCACCTGGGCGGGCATATAGGCCAGCCGCAGCATCACCCAGCGCGCCTTGTCCACCGTGTAGCTCATCTCGATCGCGTCGCCCCGACGCTGGATCTGGAACCACACCGTGGGCGGGTGCCCGGCGAGCGGCACCACCGACCAGTCGGAGAAGGTGTGGGTCACCACCGCGCTGGCCTGCTGCACGCCATCCACATACTCGATCCCGCACTTGATCCAGTGGTGCGGGTCTTGCCGCACCATCAGCCCAGCCTGATCATACTGGTACTGGTAGCTGCCGCGAATGCCCACACGGCAGCGGAAGTCGCCCTGGGCCATGTTGAACCCGAAATGCCCGCTATCGCGGATGAACCCGTAGTGCGTGGTGCGCCAGAAATCCGTCTTTGGCTCGGCGGTGATGTGAAGTGCGCTATCATGTATCGTCCATTTTGCGGGTTCATTGTACCATTCCATACCAGGCTCCTTCGCAAACAGCCATTGCGGTCGCTCGTACTACAATTTGTTTTTGTAGCATAACATATTCATGCAGGTTTGCCGAAACCCACCGCTGGGTCATAATAAACGAGGGCCGCAGCTACCGCGGCCCTCGCTTCGGACTAGGCCCGAACTCTCCCTACTTGCCGCCTGCGGTGGTCTCCTCGCGCGGGTCGGCTCCGGCGTAGATCTGGCCATCCTGGCCTAGCACCACGCCGCCCACCGCACCAAAGTCGTTGTCCCACTTCTCCGAGCGGGTCGCGTCGTAGCCCAGCGCCTTCATCTGCTCGCCCACTTGATCGTACAGGTCGGCCTCGATCCGCAGGCCGCCGGGGGTGAAGTTGTGCGGGGCAAAGGACGAGGGCGCGGTGGTGCTGTAGAAGCGCGGCGCGCTGATCGCCTGCTGGATATCCATCCCAAACACCGACATGTTGAGGAACACCTGCACCAGCGCCTGCGACTGGGTGTCGCCGCCGGGGGTGCTGTAGCCCATGGAGAACGCGCCGTCCTTGAATACGATCACGGCGTGCGGCGTGATGCGCGGGCGCTTGCCTGGCTCTAGCGCGTTTACGTGGGTCGGGTCGAGCCGGAACTGGTTCATGCGGTTACCCAGGTTGATGCCGGTGTTCGGCACCATGGGCGTCTTGGGGAAGTCCGAGGGTGTCATCACCACCGTGTTGCCCTGGCGGTCGCGCACCACCAGCTGGGTCGTGTCCTTGCCCACCTTGGCGTTGTTGGCGGTCAGCGCCGCACGCATGGGGTCTAGCCCCGCCAGGCGACCATCCTCGGGCACGCTGAGGCTGGCTGTGAAGCCGGGGATATCGCCGGGCTTGGGCAGCGTGCCAAACGCGTGCTCGCTCATCAGCGCGCGGCGCTGGGCGGCGTACGTGGGGCTGAGCAGCGTGTCCAGCGGCACCTTGGTGAAGGCCGGGTCGGCCACGTACCCGTCGCGGTCGGCCATGGCCAGCTCGATCGCCTGGGTGACCGCGTGGATGTACGCGGGGCTGTTATGGCCCATCTTTTTCAGGTCGATGCCCTCAAGGATGTGCAGCACCAGCGGCTCCATGATGCCCTGCGACCAGGTGCCGTTGCCGTAGAAGGTGTAGCCGCCCGCCACATCGGCCTTGATCGGTTGCTCCCAGCCACCGCTGTAGCTAGCCAAGTCCTCGGCGGTGATCAGGCCGTTCTGCTGCTGGTGCATCTGCACGATCTTCTGGGCGATCGGCCCTTGGTAGAAGTAGCTGCGCACCGCCTGCAGGCCCTGCCTGCGGTCGCCGCCTGCAGCCAACGCGTCCTGCTCGGCCTTGGCCAGCTCCTCGAAGGTGTTGGCCAGATCAGGCAGCTGGATGCGCTCGTGCAGGTTCATTGGTCGCCACCACTCGCTGTGGAAGTACACGCGGGCGTTCTCGGGCAGAATCAGCGAGAGCGCGACCTCCTCCAGCGGCGAGAGGTCAAAGTTTTTCACAAAGATCTTGTGCGCCGGGAAGCCCTCGCGGGCCACGGCGATCGCAGGGGCCGATACCTGGCCAAACGACATCGTGCCGCAGTCAGACAGCAGCGCGGTCAGCACGTCGGGCGAGGCGGGCACCAGCTGCGCCCAGATATCGAACTCGGGCACGGTCTTGAAGCCGCGCTGGCTGAATTTCTCGATCGTGGCCGCGGCGGGGGCCTTGCCCACCCCAATGTACGACTTCACCTCGCCGGTGGCAGCGCTGTAGTACATGGTCGGTGCCACGCTGGCGAAGGATGCCGCCTCGCCGTGGGTCACGTTCAGCGCCAGCAGCGCCGCCACCGCCGCATCGCACGCGGTGCCGCCCTGCTCAAGGATGCTGAGCGCCGCATCGGTAGCCCATGGCGTACCGGTGACAGCGGCGTATTCCTTCCCCACAAAAAGCTCGCGGGGCTGCCCTGTGCGATCAGTGTACTGCATGGGGTCACGCGGGCCCTTGGGCAGCAGCGTGTAGACGACGGCGAGGATGAGGATCAGCGCGACCAGACCAATGCCGATCCGCTGAAGCACACGAAGAAAGCGTCTCACAGGGATTTCTCCATCTAGGCGTTATAGGCTCTCCAGATTGTAACATTTCTTTCGTGTGCCAAGTTGTTTTTATATCGTATTATTTGTATACTAGGCGACACAAACTTTGTAGCTAGTGTGTAGGAGCTGAGAAACATCAATGCGTGCATTCTGGAACTGGGTGACGACGGTTCACCATTCTCAGGCTGATACCCGCCGACGTAGCGCTACGCTTATTGTTATCTGCTGTGCGCTTGTTGTTATCTGCTTTATCGCATTCTTCCTCTTCATGGTGTTCAACGCGAATAGTATCGGTCAGATTCTCAGTCTGTCGTTCGCCGCGCTCACCGCATCAGTGGTGTTTATTGCGCGAAAGGGCTACTTTGCGGTTGCTGCCGGAATGCTCTTTGCGATCCTTCTGGCTGTCCCAACGGTGCCGATCATCCAGGGCCAGGGCATCAACGCCGAGCCGATCTACTATCTGATGACCCCGCTGATCGCCGCGGTGATCCTGCGCCCGCGCTATATCTGGGCTATGACCGGCGTGACCATCGCGCTGATGTTTGTGGTGCTGACCAATATCCAGAAGAATCCGCTAGAAGATCGGCACGGGCAGGCGCTGGTGCGCAACGTGCTGATCGTGGCTGGTGTAGCGGCCCTGGCCGGCACCGTGAGCGCAAGAAATACGAGCAAGGCGCTCAATACCGCAGAAAGCTCGCGCGCCGAGCTAGAGCAGACCGCCCGCGAGCTAGAGCAGATCAACATCGACCTAGAGCAGCGCGTGTCCGAGCGCACCACCTTGCTGGCCAGCAACCTGCGCATAGCGCAGGAGCGCGAGGAAGAGCTGCGCAAGATCGTGGCCGAGAACGAGCAGCAGCGCATGATCATCCGCGAGATGAGCGTGCCGATCATCCCGATCTCCGAGACCACCTGCGTGATGCCGCTGATCGGGGCGCTCGACACTAGCCGGATCGCGCAGGTGCAGGAGCAGGCGCTGCGGGCCCTCCAGCACAGCCGCGCGCGCCGACTCATCCTCGATATCACTGGCGTGCCGGTAGTGGATACCCAGGTAGCCCAGGGGTTCATGAAGGTGGTGCAGGCCGCGCGGCTGCTGGGTGCCGAGGTGCTGCTGGTGGGCATCCGCCCCGAGGTGGCGCAATCGATCATCGGGCTGGGGGTGGATCTGCACGATATCCAGACCTACAGTGATCTCCAGCTGGCGCTGAGCCAGCAGCCGCTTGCGCAGCGGGTAGCTCGGGCATAGCTTGGCGGCCCGTGGCATAGCTTTTGCTTTATGGGGTGGCAGATATGTGATGATCGCGGCGGTCATCTGACCATGCTGGGAAGCATTGTCAACCTACAGAAAACTGCACGTCGCCCTCAAACGCGTTTGCGTTATCCCCTCCAGCAGCGGCCCGCTTGGCCGCTGCTGTTCTTCTTTTCTAGGGTAGTACGCCCGCCTTCTCGCGTAGGCAGTGCGCCGCCTGATCGCGGATGTAGGACTCGTAGGATAGGGGTGCGCTCCCCAGCGCGCGGATCGCCGCTTGGTGTTGCTCGGTCAGCCAGATAGGTTGGGCAAGCAGCGTGCGCCAGAGCTGAATCGCATGGCGCTGCTCGGCGTGGTACCTCGTCGGGTTGGTCGCGGCCAGCTCCCAGATGGCGGTGGCATACCACAGCTGGGCGTAGCTGTCGCCTTGGCTGGCCTGCGCCGTCAGCAGCGGTAGCGCCTCGGTGGCCTCGGCGTACCACAGGTGCTGCAGCGCCCCTAGGTCATCGCAGGAGAGCAGCGCGCACCAGTGCTCGATGAACTCGGCGCGCCATGCCTGCTCTTGCTCGCGGCTGACATGGTAGCTCTGGTAGGTCTCATATACCCCGTCGTGGGCCATAAAAAAGGCTCGGCAGTCGTAGCTGAAGAAGAGCTCTTTTGCCGCTTGTAGTGATGTACGCATAGCGTTCTTTATGGCCTCTCTCTACGCCATGCCGATGCGGCGATAAGCGGGATATCTTCCCAGCGTAGCACCAGCGCGCCGTTTTCGGTGGTGGCATAGGTACCCAAAGGGCTGGCGAGTGTTTTATTTACATAATATTCATGTGTGTGCAGCGACACCTGCTGGAAACCCTGGGCCTGCAGGCGGCGCACCCAGGCCCGCCAGCGCTCGTGGCGCTGCGTGCGATCTGCACCCTCGCAGGTGACCACGTTGTGGATCTCGTGTCCGAGCATTGCCTGCTCTATTCCCCAGCGCTCGGGCATCGAGGCAGGGAAGTAGCTCTGCAAGACCTCGAACATGCCCCGATAGTAGTACCACGATGCGCTGATGCGGGCGCTGAAGGGCAGCGCGTTGTGCTCCACATCCGGCTCAACCAAGGTCATGAGGCGTGGCCGCAGCCGCGCGATGTCGCGCAGCATGGTATCGCGCGGCTGGCGAGGTATCGATGCCGCATCGTCGGCGGCAATGTGGTGCAGGGCAAACGCCGCGTTGACGATCGGTGCTGGTCCTGCCAGCGCTTGCACGGTGGGCGCTGGCAGCTGGCCCTGTGCTGCATCGACCTCACGGTAGCTGAGATTTATGCCTAACTCTTCTGCGCATGACATAAGCGATCTGCGTATATCATCGCGACGATAGGGGGATGGGTACAGCCCGGGGATCGGGAGCCGCACCCCGATGATCTGTACGGACTGGGGCCTCAGCGGAGCATGGGCCAGTAGCTGCAAGAGGTGCACCCATTGCCATGGCCCATCGATACCAATGTCAACAATGCTCATGTCCTTGGCACCCATAAGCGCGCGTAGGATAGCCGCATTCGCGCTCGCATAGCCAAACAGCCGAAACGGTGCTATCTCCAGCCACGCTTGGGCCGCCCGGCTCGCCAGATCGTCGGAAAGCACGGGCAGGTGTGTTTCGGCGGTCGGCAGCATACGAGCAAGGAGGCTCCGGGCAAACAGATAGGCGAGCCGCTCCTCGGGGGTTGCCTGGGGGTGGGGTGGCGCGAGGAAGGGCTGGATGAGCACGTAGGCCGTGGCAGTATCGCCCTGCGCGAGTGCGTGTGCTGCATCTTGGATGTGAGCCTGAGCTTCGGTGCGCATAGGGTGTGCGGGTCTCTCTATCCAATCGGCCTGCTGTTCAAATCCGAAAGCCATGGTGTTCTACCCCTGATGGTCATACGGTTCGCCTCTCAGCTGAAAGAACGGGCAAGCGCTCCTTTCAAGGTCAGACTATTGGCCGATTGACGCGTAGCCTTGTTACCTACCTAACGATATCTGAGAGAAGGTTATTTATTACGTCTGATAAGCGTCATTATCAGACGCATAGAATCAGCGCTTTTTCCTGGGTTTATCCGCGTGGTAGAGATCATAGCACACCACAAGACTCTCTGCTCTCCTCCCTTTGGGGATCTCAGATTCGCTGCGTTCTCCAAAACACACAACGCAGCTCATTCATAGCCCCTGCGGGCTATTGACTCTTGGAACGCAACCGCCATCCCTGGCAGCAAACGTAAATCTATATTATGAAAAGTAGTAGTTATCGGGGTATATTTCTCAAAAATCCGTTTAAATCGCATTCTAGCGCCTTCCAGCTATTGACAGTCACGCCGTTGAACGATATAATTTTATCAGTTTCTCTGCTTGTTTACTTATAAACATGCGGCAAGTATGCCGCCAAGCTATGCCGCTCCACCAATGCCGCTGTTGGCACCCGCTGTGAGGCTCCCCCGCCTGCCCTCACAACCGACAGCCTACCATACGCACACATCACGTCTCGGGGGAAACGCCATGGCTCCATTCTAACAACCTCGTTCTACGTCTTCGGCGTAGACAGCCCATCCTCCTCTGATCGGCTATAGGGAGAATCGCACCATGTCATCATGCCCTTATCTCCCAATAGGCTCTATCGCACATCCCTAAGCACTACAGAGAGGCACCTGTACGATCCGTGTCCCACATCTACCTCTCATCCGACGGATCTCGTAGATCGATGCGCGCTGCGCCATGCAAAGGGAATGCGGTACATTGCTATGGAAGCAACATTCATCTCAACAACCTTTCCTGCCCATCCACCATCCTCGTCCGACACCTTCACCGATGCCAGCTACGAGCGCATGATGCGGCTTGCATCCGATTTCTTCCACACCCCAGTTGCTGCGATCACGCTATACCCGCACGGCCACCAGTGGCTGAATATCGCGCGTGGATTCGCGCCCATCCCCTTTCACGCCGCCTACGCATTTGGCATGCAGGCCGCGCGCGCCTCCGACACCATCATCGTGCCCGATCTGCGCAGCGACACGCGGTTCCAGAATCACCCGCTCCTGCGCTATGCCAGCCACCTGCGTTTCTATGCCGGCATGCCGCTGCGCGATGCCCAGGGCAAGGTGCTGGGCGGGCTATGGCTGGCCGATGATGCACCGCGCCACACACCGGCCACCGCGCTGACCCAGCTGCGGGCATTCAGCTCCTGGGTGCGCTCCGAGCTGCACCACCCGATCGAGCGCCTTGTGCCTCCCCCAACCCCCAAGTACATGAACCGGCAGCAGTTCCAGACGCTACAGACCATGTATGGCGTGGGCCTGATCGTACAGGATCGCGATGGCCAGATCTGTGCATGCGACCCCTACGCCGAATATATCCTGGGCCTCTCCGCCGATCAGATCCGGGGGCGCAAAGGCATCGACTTCTACTGGCAGTCCATCCACAGCGATGGCCGACCCTTCCCCGGCGAGACCCACCCGGCGTCGCGGGCGCTGCGCACCGGCATCCCACAATCCGACATCATGGGTGTCTACAAGCTGAATGGACGGATCACATGGATCGCCGTTCGCTCGCTGCCGCTCTGGCGCCCCGACGAGCTGCACCCCTATGCGGTGATCTCATCGCTGATCGACATCACCGAGCAGCAGACCCAGATGCATGTGCTTGAGCACGACCCAGGCTTCACCCACTCATGCGATCCCACCGCCAGCATCGTCGAGGAGATCCGCGCCGATGTGCAGCAGGCCCAGCAGGCCGAGATCTCGTTCTCGGTGGTGCAGTTCACCTTCCCCTCGCTGGCCCAGCAAGGCGAGACCGCCTGCTGCGCTATCCGCGAGCTGGCCGATCTGCTCAAGCCCAAGCTGCCATGCACCGATCTGGTAGTGGTAATGGACGACGCTCAGCTGATGATCGTGATGCCACAGACCGACGAAATCACCGCATACCGCCGCGCCGAGCAGGTGCGCCGCTTTTTGGCTGTCCCCCCCACCCCGCACCTGCCATGCCACACGTGGTTCGCGGTGACAACGATGCGGGGCAATGTGCAGTAGCGCCCCAAACACACAAGCGTGATGCAACCAACGCAGAGCGCGGTGGTGGCCTTTTGGCCACCACCGCGCTCTGCGTTGGTTGCATGTGCACATGTAAAAAGAATGTATAAACGCGTATATGCGATCGGCACCTTCAATGGTATACTTCCCCTTATTCTGTCACCGCCGAAGCTGCACAGGATGGATAGTATGGGCTACAAGGTATTCTTGGTAGAAGATGAGATAGTGACCCGCGAGGGCATACGCGACTCGGTTGCCTGGGATACGGCGGGGTACCAGTTCTGCGGCGAGGCCCCAGATGGCGAGTTGGCGCTGCCGCTCATCCGCGAGCATGAGCCGGATGTGGTGATCACTGACATCCGCATGCCTTTTATGGATGGCCTGCAGCTCAGCCGCCAGCTGCGCGAGATTCTGCCTAACACGAAGATCATCATCCTCAGCGGGCACGACGAGTTTAAGTATGCCCAGGAGGCCATCCAGATCGGCGTCACGGAATACCTGCTCAAGCCGCTGAGCGCCCAGCATCTGCTGGAGGTGCTGCAGAAAGTTGCCAACCAGATCGATCAAGAGCGGGCGGCAAGCGCGCAGATCGCGCTGCTTCGTACCGGCAGCACCCGCCAGGTTGCGGGGCCGACCCACCTGCAGCCTACGCTGATCAAGCCCGCCACCAGGGCAATCGAGCAGCTGCTGCGGTCCGGGGTGCGTGCCGATATCCCCCAGAGCATCCGGGCCTACCTACAGCCACTGGAGGGCGGCGGTGCGCATGGCCGTATGCAGATCGAGTATGTGCTCACCGATGCGATGCTGACGGTGGCCCACGTGCTACGCGATCTGGGGGTTGACCCCGATACGGCGGTGCCCGAGCTGCAGGCGCTGGCACCCCTGCTCAGCCAAGTGCACACCCTCGCCCAGGCCGCAGCTGCGATCGCATCCACGCTGGAGCGGGCCATGGACCACCGCGATCTGCACGCCCACCACCAGAACAACCTGGCCGAGCGCGCGCGCGCCTATATCCTTGCCCACTCTTCCGACCCCGACCTGTCGCTGAGCGAGGTAGCCACCCATGTGATGCTCAGCCCCAGCTACCTGAGCGCACTGTTTAGCAGCGCGGTCGGCCAGACCTTCATCGAGTTCCTCACCGGCGTGCGGGTCCGCCACGCGATCGAGCTGCTGCGCACAACATCACTTACGTCAAGTGAGATTGCAAACCGCGTTGGCTACCAGAACCCACGTTATTTTTTCTCGGTGTTCCGCAAGGTTACCGGCCAGTCGCCCACCACATTCCGGCGGGCGCGCTGATATCGCATCGATCGAGCTACAGAAAAGGCCAAGGTCATGAACCCGCTGCCGCTCAGCGCACCGAATCAGTCGGCGTGGAACCCGCTGCGCAACTTCAACGCGACGGTGCGCTTCCGCATCCTGTTTGCGCTCTTTATCGTGGTGGTGCTGATGACGGTACCCTATATCTTCCTGATCGCCCCAGCGCTGCAGTACAAGTATCAGTACGATACCATCATTCAAAACATCACCCTGGCTAATAGCATCAACAGCACCACAAAGAAGCAGATCGATGATGTGATGTGGGAGATCGTCGCTGGCAAGAAAAGCTTCGCAAGCGGCGAGCAGTACGCCATCCTCGAAGCCACCGAGGCGCGCGTGCGCCAGATGGCGGCCAACACCACATCGCAGCGCGGCCTTGTCAAGCTCAGCGTGGTGCAGCGCACGCTCGCCACCCTGCGCAATCAGATCGATGAGATCGGACACGAGATCGCAGAAGGCAAGAGCTTCGATAGCAATGTTATCCTGCTTGAGCATATGCGCACCGTCACCCAGCTGGTGGAGGATGATGTACAGGACTACGCGCTCTTTGAGGTCGAGCGCACCCAGGTCGAGTACGCCGAGATGCAGGCTGGCCTCACCCGCTGGGCTATCGGCGGGACCGTGATGATGCTGACCGCCGTCGCGTTCTCGATCGTCTCGGCGTGGGGCATATCGCGCACGATCTACGCCCCGCTCAAGCGGCTGCACGACGCCACCACCACGATCGCGCGCCACGACCTGGAGGTGCTGGCCACATCGGAGAACACCGACGAGATCACCGAGCTGGTCGGCAGCTTTAATGCGATGGTGCGCCGCATCCGCGAGCTGCTGGCCGCCAAGGTGCAGGAGCAGGAGAACCTGAAGAAGGCCGAGCTGCGCGCCCTGCAGGCCCAGATCAACCCGCACTTTCTCTACAACACGCTCGACACGATCATCTGGATGGCCGAGAGCAATCGCACCCGCCAGGTGGTGGATCTTGTGTCGGCCCTATCGCGCTTTTTCCGTATCACGCTGAGCAAGGGCCGCGACTGGATCACCGTGCGCGACGAGATCGAGCATGTGTCGAGCTACCTTGCCATCCAGAAAATGCGCTACCGCGATATTCTCGACTACACGATCGATGTCGAGGCCGACATCCTCGACACCCAGATGCTCAAGCTCACCCTGCAGCCGCTGGTGGAAAACGCACTGTACCACGGGATCAAGAACAAGCGCAGCGGCGGCAGGATCACCGTGCGCGGCAGGCGGGTGGGCCAGGATGTGCGGCTGGATGTGGAGGACAATGGTATCGGCATGCGCGCCGACCTCGTGTCGCAGCTGGGCGCGATGCTTGCCCGCACCGACCACCCCCACAGCGAGAGCGGCTACGGCCTGAATAACGTGAATCAGCGGATCAAGCTGTTCTATGGCCAGCAGTATGGCCTGACCATCGTTAGCGCGCACCAGATCGGCACACAGGTGTCAATTCTTCTGCCCACAAACAAAGTTGTTGAGCCAACAAATACCATAAAAGAGTAGACATCTATCTAAAAAAAGAGCATTGTTTTCTCAACATTCTATGCTAGTATAGCTGTACGCCATTGCAATGGGTCGAATCAGTATGTCCGATAGGCACCAATAAAACGGGTGTTGCTAGGCTCCCGGCCAGAGTCTAGCTTTGTCGTTCTATGGTGGCCCCCGCTTGCCTGCCGCTCGTGTCTTGATAGTATGCCAAAGGAGGCAGACTACGATGAAGGTACAGACGCTTGCTCGGTTCGCACTCACCACCCTCACGGTCGGCATGCTCGCCGCGTGTGGCTCCTCAACCCCCACCACATCTGCGCCCGCCGGCGCGACCAGCGCAGGTGGCACCACCGCTGGCGCGAAGAAAGACTACAAGCAGCTCGTTGTTGGCTTCGCCCAGATCGGGGCCGAGAGCGAGTGGCGCACGGCCAACACCCAGTCGATCCAAGATAGCGCCAAGCAGCTTGGGGTCGAGCTGAAGTTCTCGGACGCCCAGCAGAAGCAGGAAAATCAGATCAAGGCCATCCGCTCGTTTATCGCGCAGAAGGTTGATGTGATCGGCGTCTCCCCCGTGGTTGAGACCGGCTGGGAGACCGTGTTTAAAGAGGCCAAGGATGCGGGCATCCCGATCATCCTGGTCGACCGCCACGCCACCGTGCCCGACGACATGTTCTCCGCCTTCATCGGCTCGGATTTCAAGGCCGAGGGCGAGAAGGCCTGCGCCGAGATGGGCAAGCTGCTGAACAACAAGGGCAACATCGTCGAGCTGGAAGGCACTGTCGGCTCGGCCCCCGCCATCGACCGCAAGACCGGGTTCCACGAATGCCTCGCGAAGACACCTGATATGAAGGTGCTGGCCTCACAGTCGGGCGATTTCACCCGCGCCAAGGGCAAGGAGGTTATGCAGGCCTTCCTGAAGACCTACAACGGCCAGATCAACGCGCTGTACTCGCACAACGATGACATGGCGCTGGGCGCCATCCAGGCTATCGAGGAGGCCGGGCTCAAGCCAGGTGTCGACATCAAGATCGTCTCGGTGGACGCCGTGCGCGGCGCGTTCGAGGCCATGGTGGCCGGTAAGCTGAATGTGACCGTGGAGTGCAACCCGCTGCTCGGGCCGCAGTTCTTCGAGACCGCGCTGAAGATCGCCAACGGCGAGCCGGTGGAGAAGTGGGTGAAATCGAACGAGGGAGTGTTCCGCCAGGATACCGCCGCCACCGACCTGCCGAACCGCAAGTACTAGCCCTGTCGAGTGTCGCGAGGGCGCAGGCCTGATGCCTGCGCCCTCCTGCGAAGGAATGCTATGGCTGACCAACACCCCCTGCTTGAGACACGCGACATCGCCAAGCAGTTCCCGGGAGTCACCGCGCTTGCCGGGGTCGATTTCCGCCTGCGACATGGCGAGATCCACGCGCTGATGGGCGAGAATGGCGCGGGAAAATCTACCCTGATCAAGATCCTCACCGGCGTTGAGCATGCCGATGGGGGCTCAATGCTGCTGGACGGCGCGCCGTACGCGCCGCATAGCCCACACCACGCGCAGCAGCTGGGCATCAGCACCGTCTACCAAGAGGTGAACCTGTGCGGCAACCTCTCGGTGGCGGAGAATATTTTTATCGGTCGCCTGCCGCGCCGTCTTGGCATCATCGACTGGAAGAGCGTACACGAGCGCTCGGCGCAGGCGCTGCGGCGGCTTGAGATCGATATCGATGTGCGCAAGCCACTGGGCAGCTACTCGGTCGCCATCCAGCAGATGGTCGCCATCGCACGGGCCATCGATGTATCGGCCAAGGTGCTGATCCTCGACGAGCCAACCTCGTCGCTGGATGCCCGCGAGGTGGCCCAGCTGTTCGCGGTGATGAAGCGGCTGCGTGAGCAGGGCCTAGGCATCATCTTCATCACCCACTTCCTCGACCAGGTGTACGAGGTCAGCGACCAGATCACCGTCTTGCGCCAGGGCAATCTTGTCGGCAGCTACGCCGTGGGAGCGCTTTCGCGGCTCGAACTAGTGAGCAAGATGATCGGCCACGACCTTGAGACGCTTGACCGCCTTGAGCAGCAAAAAGCCGAGCGCGCAAGCGGCGAAGATGCGCCAGTGATGCTGGACATGCGAGGCGTGGGCAGGCAAGGAACACTTCAGCCGATCGACCTGCAGGTGCGGGCCGGCGAGGTGGTGGGGCTGGCCGGGCTGCTTGGCTCGGGCCGCACCGAGGCCGCGCGCCTGATGTTTGGGGTCGATCAGGCCGACAGCGGGTCGCTCAGCGTGGGAGGCAGGGCCTTCGACCGCCGCAGCCCCGCGCGTGCCGTGCACCACGGCATCGGGCTGTGCCCCGAGAACCGCCGCGCCGATGGGATCGTGCCAGACCTAACCGTGCGCGAGAACATCATTTTGGCGCTGCAGGCCAGCCGTGGCTGGGTGCGGCGGCTCAGCACCGCCGAGCAGCAGGAGCTAGCCGACCGCTTCATCCGCGTGCTGGGGATCAAGACACCCGACGCCGAGCGGCCCATACGCACGCTGAGCGGCGGTAATCAGCAGAAGGTGATCCTGGCGCGCTGGCTGGCCACCAACCCGCAGGTGCTCATCCTCGATGAGCCGACGCGCGGCGTCGACATCGGCGCAAAGGCCGAGATCCAGAAGCTGGTGCTGCAACTGGCAAGCGACGGCAAGGCCGTGGTCTTCATCTCCTCCGAGCTAGATGAGGTGATCCGCTGCAGCCACACCATCGCGGTGATGCGCGACCGAAGCAAAGTCGCCGAGCTACGCGGTGCAATTGATGAGGCTCAGGTGCTCCATGCGATCGCAGAAAGGCCAGAGGATGGCGACGATATCGCTTAAACCGAAAAGCTCTTCCAGCAGCCTGGCGTGGGCAGGGCTTGCCCTGCTGCTGATCATGGTATTCAACCTAATCTTTACGCCAGGCTTCTTCTCGCTGCAGATCCGCGACGGGCATCTGTTCGGCAGCGTGATCGACATCCTAACCTTCGGCGCACCCTATATGGTGCTGGCAATCGGCATGACCCTAGTGGTGGCTACTGGCGGCGTCGACCTGTCGGTCGGCCCGGTGGCCGCGATCGCGGCGGCGGTGGTGACATCGCTGATCGGCAGGGCCACCGACTATAGCGCCATGCCGCTACCGATGGCGGTGCTGATCGCGCTGGGCATTGCGGCGCTCTGCGGCCTGTGGAACGGCGTGCTGATCGCCTACCTGGGTATCCAGCCGATCATCGCCACGCTCATCCTGATGGTGGCCGGGCGCGGCATTGCCCAGCTAATCACCAAAGGCCAGATCATCACGGTGTACTACGAGCCGTTCCACTTCATCGGCGGCGGCTTTCTGGTGCTGCCGTTCTCGCTGTTTATTGTGGCGGGCGTAGCGCTGCTGGCCAGCCTGCTGGTGCGGCGCACCGCGCTGGGCCTGTTCATCGAGGCGATCGGCAACAACGCCAGCGCCAGCTTCTACAGCGGCGTAGCCGAGAAGAACATCAAGCTGATGGTCTACACCATCAGCGGGCTGTGCGCGGGGATCGCGGGCGTGATCATTAGCTCGAACGTGCGCAGCGCCGATGCCAACAACGCCGGGCTATGGTATGAGCTGGATGCCATCCTATCGGTGGTGATCGGCGGTACGCCGCTGACCGGCGGGCGCTTCTCGCTGCTGGGCAGCCTGCTGGGCGCGCTGATCATCCAGAGCCTGACGACCACGATCTACTCGTTTGGCGTCGCGCCCGAGGTCACGCTGGTGGTGAAGGCGGTGGTGGTGTGCGTGGTTAGCCTGCTGCAGTCCGAGCAGTTTCGCCAGATGGTGCGGCTGGGCCGCGCGTAGGGAGAAGCCCCATGATATTCTCTGGAATACGGCGGGGCAGCCCCGCCCTCGCGCGCCTGGTGAACCCGCGCTACCTTCCGGTGGCAGTAACCATCGGCCTGTTTTTGCTGGCGTACATCGTGGCGGGCGCTCGCTACACCGGCATCGCCACCGTTCAGGTGCTCTGTAACCTGCTGATCGATAATGCCTTTATCATCGTCAGCGCGGTGGGCATGACCTTTGTGATCCTCTCGGGTGGCATCGATCTGTCGGTGGCGGCGGTGATCGCCTTCACCTCGATGCTCTCCGCCGCGCTGCTGGAGCGAGCCTCGCTCAGCCCTGCGATCGTGATCCCGATCGTGCTGATGGTGGGCACGACGCTGGGCGCTGGCATGGGCGCGCTGATCCAGTACTTCAAGATCCCGCCATTCGTGGCCACGCTGGCCGGCATGTTCTTGGCGCGCGGGGCCTGCTTTCTGATCAGCATCGAGGCCATCCCGATCACCAACCCGTGGTACGCCAGCGTGGCCCAGTTCCAGGTGCCGGTGCCGGGCGGCTTTGTGTCGCCCAATGTGGTGGTGGCGCTGGTGGTGCTGGCGGTGGGCATGGTCATCCTTCACTACACCAGCTTCGGGCGCACGGTCTACGCGATCGGCGGCAACGAGCAGTCGGCCCTGCTGATGGGCCTGCCGGTGGCGCGCACCAAGGTGCTGATCTACGCGCTGAACGGCTTCTGCTCGGCACTGGCGGGCGTGGTCTACACGCTGTATGTGCTCTCGGGCTACGGGCTATACGCCAACGGCTATGAGCTGGACATCATCTCGGCAGTGGTGATCGGTGGTACGCCGCTGATCGGCGGCTCGGGCTTCCTGCTAGGCACCTTCTTCGGCGTACTGATCCAGGGTCTGATCCAGGTGGTGATCACCTTCGACGGCACGCTCAACTCGTGGTGGACCCGCATTGTGGTGGGCATGCTCACGCTGTTCTTCATTGTGATGCAGCGCTGGCTGCACGCCCAGGGCCAGAAGGTGGAGTAGCGGGCTTTTATCTTAGCCTAGCAAGAAACCGCGCCCCGCCAGCACACGCCACGCGGGGCGCGGCTGCGTTATTGACATGCCGACGGCGCTATGCTACGCTGGCGGCCAGCGCAACAGGAGGCACGACCATGGATCGGGCGGACTACACCAGCGTCGATGAGTACATCGCCTCGTTCCCCGAGGATATCCAGCTGCGACTGCAGCAGATCCGTGAGACCATCCGCGCGGCAGTGCCCGACGCGGTGGAGAAGATCAGCTACCAGATGCCGACCTTCGTGCTAAACCGCAACCTAGTATACTTCGCCGCATTCACGCGGCACATCGGCTTCTACCCCACTGCTAGCGGCATCCAGGCCTTCGCCGATGAGCTGGCTGCCTTCCCGCTGGCCAAGGGCACAGTGCGCCTGCCGCTCGACCGCGAGCTGCCGCTCGACCTCATCCGCCGCATCGCAGTGTTTCGCGCCGAGGAAGACCGCCAGCTGGCCGCTCAGCGCGCCGCCCGATGAGCCAGCCGCGCCAGTGGAGCCGCGCGGTCTACGAGCCAGATCTGCGGCTCGAATCGCTGCAGGCCAACTTCACCACCCACACCTTCGCCCGCCACTGGCACACCCACTATGTGATCGGCATGGTCGAGGACGGCGTGCAGTCGTTCTGGTGCCGCCGCGACACCTACACCACCCCGCGCGGCGGCCTCATCCTGCTGAACCCTGGCGAGGCTCACACCGGCGAGGCCGCGCGCAGCGGCGGGGGCTTCGCCTACCGCGCGCTCTACCCCACGGCTGCACACATGGCCAGCGCCATGGCCGAGTTTGGCCGCCCCGACGCCGCGCCCGAGTTCACCAAGGTGCGGGTAGATGATGTGGGCATGGCCGAGATCGTGGGGCGGCTCCACATGGCGCTGGATGCATCGGCCTCGCTGCTGGAGCGGCAGAGCCGCTGGCTGGGCCTGCTGGTGGCGCTGGTGCGGCGCTTCGGGGCCGCGCCGCTGCGCCTGCCGCGCGCGGGCGACGAGCCGCTAGCCATAGCGCGCGCCCGTGCCATACTGGAGGAGCGCTACGACCAGCGGCTCACCCTGCCCGAGATCGCGGCCCAGGTGGGCCTTAGCCCCTACCACCTGCTGCGGGTGTTCGCCCGCGCCACCGACCTTTCGCCCCACGCCTACCTTGAGAGCATCCGCATCCGCCACGCCCAGCGCCTGATCGCCCAGGGCCACGACCTAGCGTCCATCGCCTACGCGGTCGGCTTTAGCAACCAGAGCCATTTCACCAGCCGCTTCCGCCGTGTGGTGGGCATCACGCCGGGTCGCTACCAGCTGTCGCGGCGTAAAACCGCAAGATCGTGATAGACCCACCGCCGCAGGGCGGGCTAAGCTAGATGGCGTATCCGCCGATAGCGAAGGGGTTCTGCCATGCGTTTTACGACCAAGATTATTGTGGTGCTGCGCGATGACCTACCCACCTGGCAGCAGCTCAATATGACCGCCTTCCTGAGCAGTGGGATCGCCGCCACCGCCAGCGCGATTATGGGCGAGCCATACGAGGATGCGGCTGGCCGCAGCTACCTGCCCATGTTCCGCCAGCCGGTGCTGGTGTTTGGGGCCAGTGCCGAGCAGATCAGCGCGGCCTACGGGCGGGCAGTGGCCCGCGATCTCCAGTTGGCCATCTTCACCGAGCAGCTGTTCTCGACCGGGCACGACGAGGCCAACCGCGCCGCGGTACGTGAGCTAGAGGATGTCGCTCCGCACCTGACGGGGTTCGCATTCTGCGCTGAGCGAAAGGTGGCCGACGCGGTGGTGAAGGGCATCCCGCTGCACCAGTAGTCTGCGCGACGGCAGGCAGGATCACGCCCAACGGTCTATAATACATCGATCGTTGGGCGCGCAACGGGCAGCTGTGGGATATGATTGTGACCAACAGGAGCATTTCGGACGAAGGATAAACCGATGGAGCCACTAGAGTACCAGGGTGAGCAGATCGTCGTGGGGCAGGCGGGCGAGTCATACATGGGCGGCCCTGCCGATGCCGCGCGGCTGATCGAGGCCTGCTTCGAGCACGGCGCATCGCGGCTGCTGCTCTACCCCGAAAACCTCTCGCCGCAGTTTTTCGACCTCAGCTCAGGCGACGCGGGCGAGGTGCTGCAGAAGCTGCGCAACTACCGCATCCGCCTAGCCATACTGCGCACCCCCGCGCTACGCCTGAGCAGCCGCTTTGGCGAGCTACTGGCCGATGAGGCCGAGGGCAGCTACTTCCGGCTGTTCGATGGCCGCGAGGAGGCGCTGGCGTGGCTGGCGCAAACCTAGCGGTGGGGCAATTGCCATCGAACAACGAGGGGGCACCGAGCGCTATGGGTTAGCGACTAGATGCCCCCTTATTATGTGGTCTATAAGTATTAATTATGTCAATACACTCAGCCGATCAAGCCACTCATCGAGCAGCTGCCGCTCAGATGTTGTCAGGGCTGTGGCATCAGGCAGCAGGGCTTTCAGCGCAATAGCCCGGTTTGCAACCTGTGCTGGCTGAATGTTTGGGGTTTTCGTAGGTGCTTCTGAAGGCACAAGCACAGCATCCAAGGTTGCCTCGCGCGTTGCAACCGAAAGCGTCATGTCGCGCTCCTCAGGCGCACGCCCAAGCAATGTTAGGATCACGCCACTGCAGGCGGCATGGAGCATTTGCGTGGCCTGATTCACCTCAACCCGCAGCCGACCTGCTTTTGCGACCTCGCGCATCAGCCCCTCAAGAAATGTGATCGTTTCGACCGTGGCCCTGAATGGCATGCCTGGCTGATAATCGCTATAAAGCAGCGTATAAAACGCCGGATATCCCAACCCAAAGTTGACATTGCAGTCCCACTGTTCTCGCAGCGCCACAACCGGATCATCGACCGTGGTTACTGGGCCTTTCTGCGCCAGATAGCGGTCGAGCACATAGCTCACCACCGCGTCCAGCAGGCCGCGCATATCGCCAAACTGCCGATAGATGGTTGGCACTTGCACCCCAGCTGCTGCTGCAACTGCGCGCGTTGAGACAGCATCGCGCCCACCTTGTTCGAGCAAACGGGCAGTCGCGCAGATAATCGCCTCTTTGGTAGGCATTGTTTCGCGGATCATACGTACCTCCGCTACCAATGATAACACAACTTTGTTATCATTGCTTGCATTATCAGTGATATCGTGATAATATTATCATCGATAACATATAAAGATGACGCCCTGCCGCCGCAGGGTTAAGGAGAAAGACCATGACAACACGCGCTCCAATCGCAATCGTAACCGGTGGCAGCCGTGGTATTGGGAAAAGCATCGTCGAGCAGGCTGTGCAGCATGGTATGGATGTGATCTTCACCTACCAGCGCAGCGAAGACGAGGCCAACCAGCTGGTTGCCAGCATCGAAGCCACAGGCCGCCAGGCTGCCGCGCTGCAGCTGGAAGTGAGCAATATAGCGTCGTTTGAAGCATTTGCCAAGCAGGTGCACGACATTCTGGAGACCTGGGGCGCAGAGCGTTTCAACTTTCTGGTCAACAACGCGGGCAACGGCGGCGGCGGCATGGTTGCCGATATGAGCGAGGCCGCATTCGACCAGATCATGAATGTGCATGTCAAAGGGCCAGTATTCCTCACGCAGAAGCTGCTGCCGCTGATGGCCGACGGCGGTCGGATCATCAATATCTCAAGCGCGCTCTCGCGGATCACCTACCCCGGCCAGAGCGCGTATGGTGCGGCCAAAGCGGCAATCGAAACGTTCACGCGCTACATGGCCGCCGAGCTCGGGCCACGGCGCATCACCGCAAACGTTGTCGCGCCGGGCGGCGTCGCCACCGATTTTGGCGGTATTATGCGCAGCCCCGACATGGCCAAAATCGCCGCCTCGGTAACCGCGCTTGGCCGCATTGGCCAGCCTGAGGACATTAGCGGCGTTGTGGTATCGCTGCTTTTGCCAGAGATGGGTTGGGTGAACGCACAGCGGATTGAGGCTTCGGGCGGGCAGAACCTCTAGCCAAAACATTGCTCTAGACCCCACGCGCTATACTGGCGCGCTTGTTTTGAACAAGCGCGCCAGTATAGCGCTCTTTCGTAAGGCATCCCACCACCACTCACTTACCCCGCTCAATATCGATGATCCGCTGCCAGAGCGCCACTGGCGCGATGCCCGCGTAGCCGCTCTCCTGGCCGTCGTTGACCTCGATCACGATCCACCTGCCCTCGCGCGTCTGGGCCACATCCACCACGAGGAAGGGCAGATCGAGCCGCCGCGCCGCCTCCTGCGCCACCGCCAGGGCCTCGCGCTGCTCTGCCTTAGTCCAGGTGTACGCAGCGACCGCCGCCCAGTACGGCCCTGCGCCCACGCATTGGCCGCGCCACCAGAAGGTGCGGAACTCGAACGCGGGCGGGATGGTGTCGCTCTCGGGCGCGGGCACGGGCCGCAGGGGCACCAACTCGCGGCAGACCACCGCTTGCCAGTGCAGGATGGGGTTGCGCCGGTACTCCTCCATCGCGCGTGTGTAGTCCTGCGGCGAGCGCAGGATGGACAGCGCTGCGCGGTGCCTGCTGGTCTGCCTGCTGCCCTTGAGGAAGATCGGCCAGCTGAAATGCTGCTCGACCTCGGCGGCGCTGGGCGGCTGCTCGAACCAGACGCTGCGGGGCGTCAGGTCAGCCAGCAGCGGGTACCAGTGGGTCAGCTCGCTGGCGAGGCCATATTGCTCGGGCGTGTGGATGAGCGCGACGCCGCTCTCGGCGAGCTGCTGGTACAGCTCAGCGTAGTTCTCGGTCGCGCCGAAGCGCCCGACAGCGGTCAGCGGCGCGGGGCGGTAGAGCGGGTGGCGCACCGCAAAGAGATGCTCGAAGGAGAAGTCGTAGCTGGGCACACCGATGGGGCAGGATGCGATCCAGAGTACCTCTTCGAGCAGGAAAATATCGAGCTGTGCGGGATTGATGTGCGGCATAGTGTATAGATGGTGTAAGGCGATAGAATGTTGAGAGTGTACCAAATAGTGTATACTGTGGCAACCGGGCGTCGCATGCTCTCGTCCCTACGTACTCCACCACCCCGAGCATTTTCCTAACCCGTGGGGCTGAAAAGGAGGCAACGCGCTATGGACAAAGCGACCGCGACCGTTCCCAAACATGCCGTGCAAGGCGTTGCTTCGGGCATGCTGTTCATGGCGCTGTTTGGCACCATGTGGGCAGGCATTGGGATCATGGGCCTGCAGGACTGGGGCGGGATATGGCCCGTCTGCGTGGCCCTTGTGGCTAGTGCAGCCCTAGTGCTCGGCGGGCAATTGCTGCGCCGCTCTGCTCAGCGATTGCCCGATCAGGTTGCGCCGACAGATGCCCGCGAAGACAAGCGGATAGGCAGGTGGTTTGGCATCGTCTTTGCCGCTGAGGGCGTGCTAATCGCCATCGCGAGCGTGGTCTGCAATCTGATCAATCGGTTTGATCTCTTCTTTCCCACTATGGCGATCATTGTTGGCATTCATTTTCTTCCCCTAGCAGGTCTGTTCCGCGTGAGGCCCTACTATCTGGTGGGGATAGCGTTTTGCCTGCTGGCGATCATCACGCTGCTGGTCATCCCGCAGAGTGCGGTCTTTGGCGGCCAGAACATCAATCCACAGCTGGTTGTGCTTGGCTTCGGCGCGGCGCTTACCCTCTGGGTCGTTGGCGCGGGGCTATGGGTGCTGGGGCAGCGGCTGGTTCGCGGTTAAGCCGATCGCCCCTGCGCCTAAATCGTTGGGTTCCATACCAGCAGGGCGATACATGCTACAAGGTTGATCAGCACGAAGATAGCCATCCATATCGCCAGCGGTCTTATGCCGCGCTCACGAGCGGGGGCTGACGAATCATGTACCCGATGACGAGGTATCTCCACAATAACTGCGGTGATAACAACCGAGACGAGAAAAGCGATAATGAGGAAAAAGAAACCGAAGATCATAAACGGAAGAGATTCCATCGCATACCTTTAGTCGATATTTCTGTACTATATTCAAACTATAGAGCGGTATGCATGGGGTATCAAGCACTTGAGTGCAATCACCAAAATGTATAGCCTGTCGGGTTTACCTCGTCGCTCATTTGCGTGTGGGAAGCGATCACTCCATGTTGTCGATAGCTGCTGCTCTCAACTATCGCGCGCCCACCCGCCGCAGCTCGCCGGTGATCACGTCGACGGCGGGCATGTCGGCGATTGCACGCAGGCGGTCGTCGCCGTTCAAGAAGGTCGGCGCGCCACTGGGGTCGATCGACTCGCGGGCGGTCGAGCGGATGTAGCCCTCCGCCGGTGTGAGCGCGGCCAGCGGCCCCAGGCGGTCGCAACGCACAAAGTAGGCGTTGTTCCCCGCGCTGTTCGAGCCGATGAGCGCGTAGCCCTTGCGCGCGGCCAGGTGTGCCAGCGCGGGCAGCGACGCGCCGAAGTACAGGTTGCTATGGTGCGCGGCGGTGCGCTGGAACTGCGGATGGTAGGGCACCGTGATCGCCGCGTCGCTGCCGAACACGCTGTTGTACTCCACGATCACGATCACGGGGTCGACCACCGTGATCGCCTCCCAGACCCAGTAGTCCACGCCGTCCAGGTCGATGCTGAGGATGCCCACCTCGCCCACAAAGCCGTTGGTGGCAATCAGGTCATTGATGTTCTCGCGGGTGATGAAGGCGGCAGCGGCGGTGAGGTCGTAGCGCCAGTAGAGCTCGCCATACTTGATGTAGTCGATGTTGGCCGGGTCGCCATCCAACAGCAGCCCGCGCCAGGTGCCATCGCGCAGCAGCAGAAAGCGCGTGTTGGCCTCCTCGTAGTCCTCAACGCCGAACTCGATGAACGAGCGCGGCACATCCAGGCGCTGGATCAGGTACTGGATGATGCCATCGTCATCGTGCTGGGAGAACACCTTCAGCCCGGCCTGGTTGATACGCGGCAGGGTGCCAAGTGTGGCGATCCGCTGCACGTGTAGCTCGGCGGTCAGCATCAGCAGCGCCTCGCGGTGGTCGCGCGGGGCGCGCAGGCGCGGTGCGGTGGTGGGGCGGGTCACAGAGGCTCCTTCTACACATACGTAGGTTCGATGAGCATAGGCGCTCACAGTCATTATACCCTAACGTGCATAGAAGAGTTCAGCCCTTAAACGCCAGTCGGGAGCGTGATCGTGAATGTGGTGCCCTTACCCTCCATGCTCTCAACCTGGATGCTGCCCTTGTGGAGCGTGATGATCCGCTCGCACAGCGAGAGGCCTCCGCTAAACGCAGATCGCTGATAGGCCCGCTGAAAGAGCTGCGCGGCCTGATCTGCTGGCATGCCCACACCGGTATCGCGCACCGCAATCTTGATCGTAGGATCTCCTATCTGCCAATGCGAGCGAATGGTTATTGTTCCCGCCTCGGTGAACTTTGCCGCATTCGACAGCAGGTGAAAAAATACCTCCGATATCCGCTGCACATCCACGAAAACCAGAGGAAGCACCGCGCTAGTGTCGCTGACGATGCGTATATCCTTCCCCGCAACAAGCCGCTCCGCCAGCACCTGTGCCGATTCCAGCAGAAATCCCAGCGATATCTCCTCTTGGTGCAGATCGATCATCTCCGACTCACTGTAGGTTGACTCTAGCATGTAGTCGATCATATGGTTCAGCGTATGGGCATTCTCTCGTATGCGCGAGACAGAGAAGCGCTGCTCATCATTCAGGTCGCCATCCCGCCGCACATATTCTACGAAGTTCAGGATCGCATTGAGCGGCGTCCGAAGCTCATGGGTCAGGTTGCGCAGGAAGATCTCCTTGACCTGCAGTGCGCGGTCTACCTCATGGCGTAAATAGGTCGCCTCTGTGGAGGTATGCACAAGATCTGCAGATTGGATAAGGACTTTCTGATCCAGCTCGCGCAGCAGCTTTGTCAGGTAATAGGCGATGATCATGAGCGGTAGGCTGGCGACAAGAATATTTGATATGGCGATCCAGAAAAAGATGCTGACCTGCTGAGGGGGGAACGTGGCCGCTAGCGCCTTCCACGATAGGGCGAAGATCTCGATGATGACTACGGGTACACCTGACCATGGGTGAATAAAAAAGATGGCAAGCAACGGTGGGACAAGAAAGAGCACATGAATGATCGGGTAGACGCCCGCGTAGGTCTCAGGGACAAATGCGCGCACAATAGATATGGTTGAGAAAGAGGTAATGATAAGCGGTCCCCAGATCAACCCCTGTCTTGTCAGTACGATACATGCAACCAAAACTACTGGTGAGGTCAATAGCTCAAATACTGAAAGTTGATGAAAGTAGAACCCGTCAAACATGGTCATAAGCGTATTAGCGACCAGCGCAAATGCGAGGAACATCAGCAAAATACGGTAGTAGGTAACCTTCGCAATATCGCTCGAACGAACCTGTAGATAGCTATTCCAATATCGCAGTATCGCTTGCATACATTCGCTACTTTGTAGATCCACCCTATCGATGAAAAAGGAACATTGCTACGTGCTCATCAGCTTCGCAGTGGCCCAGAAGCTGATGAGCACAAGAGCACCCTACGAGGCGCTAGCGTGATCCATGCGCTGAATGACCTGCTCGATCGCACGAATAGTATATGGCCCCTCCATCAGGTACGGCAACGGTAAGAGGATCTGTAGCTCCTGGTAGACCCGCAGAGCCAGAAAAAACAGCTGATTTGCCGAGCGACCATGCTGGAGAAAATCCTCATGTATGTGCTCAGGGCCAAGCAGTTCACGAAAGATCGCCTCCAGCTTCCGCAGGCGCCCCTCACGAAGGCTCAGATCATGGTCGGCAGCTGTGGCGAGGCCGCTCACCGGATCGGCGATCACCAGGTGGTGGGCCTCACCTGTGCCTAGGAGCGGCATTAGGGCCTCGGCGGTCAAAAGCTGCACTGGTGCCAACGTTTGGCTCTGCGCAGGCGCGATCTGTTTGGCACGCCCTGGCTGGAAGGCGTAGATCTGGTAGGTGCCTTCGCCGCGATCATCCGTGGTAGAGGCGCTCGTATCAAAGCCGTGATTCGCCAGCAAGGTGAGGATTGGCTCGTAAGAACCGCCATCGTGCACCTCGACAAGCAGCTGATAGATACTGGCCCAATCGCGCTCATCAAGCTGGCGGAGGATAGGCAGCTCAAGCCCCTCGGCGTCTACCTTGAGCAGATCGATATGACCTATCTGGTAGGCGCTCATCAGGTGGTGGAGGGTATAGATCGGCACCTCGGTATGCGAAAACACTGCGGTGCTCTGCTCTATCTGCTGCTCATAACGGGCCAGCAGCTCGCTCTGCTGGGTTTCGGATGGGGGGATCTGGGAGCGGATCTTCTGGATGCGCGCCTTTGCCGCGGCGATAAAATGCTGCTGTGCCTCCTGGCTGTAGAAGCCAGAGCCAGCTGGACTCCACTGGTTGTAGCTAAATAGGGCGGTCCCATTTTCCTCACCGACTCCCGCCTCAACCACATGCGCGGTTGGGGCTGATGCCTGCTGGTGCATATCGATATTCAGCTGGAGCAGTCGGCTTGTCTGTGGTGCTGGCTCGACCGCATACACACGAGCGCCGTGCTGCTGGGCATAGAGCGAGAACATCCCAATGTTCGCGCCGATATCAACAACAACGTCGCCGGGCAGGATCGTCAGCGGCCCGAGAAAGGGCGACTCGAAGAATTCGCTGTACTGGCTGAGCGCCTCGCGCCGATTATCAGTGATCACCGCAAGCGTATCCGATAGCTGGACCCGCTCGTGGTCGGCCACCACAGGTGCGTGTGCGAGCTTAGGCACCACCACAAGCTGCTCGGTGCCATCCGCTTTGGCGAGAGAGACATCGGCAACGAATGGGTGGGCGCGAAGACGTGATAGGATGGGTTCGTGTGCGCTCATGGTCTTTCCTTTAGTAGGTAGGATGCGAGGTTCTAGAATAGGCTACTGTGGGTTTGGCCAGCCCAGCTCTTTGCCGTGAAGGGCGGCTAAGATCTGGTGGGGGAGATCGTCGGGGTCGGTCGGCTTTCCGATCAGGCCATCGAATCCGGCAGCCTGATATCGATGCCTATCCGACTCCATAATATTCGCGGTCATGGCCACTACTCTGATCGTTTGGCACCTTGGGAGCCTGCGAAGCTCCTGCAGTATAGCAAAGCCATCCTTCCGAGGCATCAGGATGTCAAGCAGAATGAGGGTATAGCATTGCGCATCCTGCTGCTGGATGGCGGACAGAAGCTCATCGCCGCTCGTATAGGTGTGGCATCGATCTCGCGGGATTCCCGCATCGCGTGCGCCACGGGCGGTGATATACAGATTATCCTCGTTATCGTCGACAATCGCAATGAGCGGAGATGTTGGAGGCATGGCTGATCCTTTAAATCAATGACGTGCATCAGCGACTGACATCGGCCTTCTCTTCAAGGACACGTGCTCCGTGCACTATCGGCAAGCTCAGGGTAAAGGTTGAGCCACTTCCAAGCTGGCTTTCTACGGTAATTGCACCGCCATGGAGCTCTGCAAGCTTCTGGCTAATCGGCAGTCCTAGCCCCGTACCACCTTGGATAAGCGCCTGCTTTGCCTGGCCAAAAGGCGCAAAGATGATTGCGAGATCCGGCTCGGCGATGCCCAGCCCGGTGTCGCGCACCTCGATCATAAGCATACCGCCAGGACCAATATGGGCTGAAAGCTCGATCTCCCCTGCTTCGGTAAACTTCACCGCGTTTGAGAGAAGATTTGTCAGAATCTGGCGCAGGCGATTCATATCGGCGGCAATCTGAGGGAGATCTATTGGGATATTGGAAAATATTGCCAGATTCTTTTTCGCCGCAAGAATGCGGCCATCCTCAACAACCGAGTACAGCAACTCCGAGAGCTCGTGGGGCAGGATCGTGCGTTTATAGAGCTCCATCTTGCCCGCATCAATTTTGGATATGTCAAGCACATCATTGATCAGCCGCAGTAAGACCCCCGCGTTTGCCAGGATGCGAGCGATGTGTGCACGCTGCTCTTCGTTGACATCGCCATCTTGCGGTATGTATTTGGTCATGGCGATAATCGCGTGGAGCGGGGTGCGCAGCTCATGGCTAATCGCGGCGATAAACGCTGATTTGGCGCTATCGCCCTTCTCGGCCTGTGCTCGCATTGTTCTGGCCTCATCCAGTGCGCGGCGAAGTTCTTCGGTCTGTACGTTAGGGCTTTGTTTGACGCCCGTTTCTTGCGACAAACGAAAGGTGCGAAAGTGATCATACATAAGCCACGACAACATCCCCAGGAAGATGAGGACAACGCACAGATTAAGAATAGGAATATCCTGGGGCCTATCTTTGGCGAGAAACAAGCCTAGCTGCTCAAAAAAGAAGAGGGCAAGCACCGCCGCAGCAGTGAACACCATGATAAGGATGACCCCTCCCCTGTCTGCGTAGAGCGTCGCTACGATCAGCGGGGTAGTCAAGATCGATAGCACGATGCTGCCATGGGAAATACCATAGGGTGCCAGCAGAACGACGATCGAGAGGAGAAGCCCGAGGCTGACGAGCAGGGCCGCCTCAGCGATTTGCCTCTGCCGTAGTATCGCGAGACCTCCCAAGGTGATGATAAGGGCAGCCATGCTGCAAAAGAGCAAGAGCAGGTGGGACTGGCCCTGCCAAAAACGTACCAGCATATAGGCTGTTTGGATAAGTTCAGCAGCTAGTGCGCTAGCTAGTATCGCGAAAAGAGGGTGCTTTAATAGTTTGTGTAGAATGCTCCACCACCCCATGGACAGCCTCTTATCACTACGCGCCCAGTACTACGCCACACAACAGTATATACCGAATCAGGGTAGCTCTGCCCACGAATAGCGCCATATACGTGTGGGATAGGCAGTATCTATGGGGCAAATATAACTGCGGTGGGGCCGCTGCCTATGAGCAGCCCCACCGCCAGGCATCCGCCGCTGATCCGCCCATCGTTCACAAAGAAGTTGAGGTTCCACGCATCCCAGTGTACAAGCTGGGGCGTCGTCACCTCATCGTGGCTCTGGTCGAAGAAGTAGATCTGCGGCGCCGGGATGGCGGGATGCGCGCACCAGGCGCATCGACTCCACCTCGGTGAGCATGATATTCTGCTCGGCCACCGCGTCGAGGCCGTCGGCAAGCATCGTTCTCAGCTTTCTTGGATCGGCTCTGAGCCAAGAGCCCTAGGAGCTATGGTTCGATCTTCCGGATAATTTTAGCAGGGTTACCTACCGCCACCACGTTCGCGGGCAGGTCTTTGGTCACCACCGAGCCAGCGCCCACCACGGTGTTCTCGCCGATGGTGACGCCCGGTAGCACCACCACGCCGCCGCCTAGCCACACATTATCGCCGATGGTGATCGGCTTGGCGGCCTCATACTTGGCGCGGCGTGGCTCGGGTTCGAGCGGGTGGGTGGGGGTCAACAGCTGCACATTGGGGCCGATCTGCACGTCATCACCGATGGTGATCTTGGCCACATCCAGCATGGTCGCGCCCGAGTTGACAAAGCTGCGCGCGCCGATGTGGATGTTGTAGCCGTAGTCGCAGGCGAAGGGCGGCTTCACGAAGGTGCCCTCGCCAAAGGTGCCGACTAGCTCGCGGATAGCCGCCCAGGTCGTAGGGTCGTCGGGAGCGCCGGTGTTGAACTGGTGGGTCAGCTTGGATGCGCGCATGCCCTCGGCGGCCAGCTGCGGGTCGTCGGCAATGTAGAGATCGCCCGCCAGCATGCGCTCGCGCATGGTGCGGGTGTCGGAAGGGTTGAGGATCACAGCAAAGACTCCTTTGATAAAAGCATGACAACCGCGCCGCGGCTCACGCGATGGCCAGAGTATACCATGTTTTTCTGTATCGTTTCAGAAGAAAGGAGAGCCTCCTTTCCCTATGGGCTCTTGACAGATGCTTGGCAAAATCGTATACTGCGATTAAGTTAGACATCTAACTATTAGGCTTCTATCCAATGAAGGAGGGGAAATGGGGGAAGAAGCAGCAAAACAGATCCGAACAGCCATAGCGCTGATCAACCAGCGCATGAAGCAGCAGCTCACCGAGCGGCTCCAGCCCTACCAGATCACCCCACAGCAGGCGCGGCTGATTGGCTTTGTGGGCACTAAGCAGGAACAGGGGCAGACCATCTACCAGCGGGATATCGAGGAGGAGTTTGAGCTACGCGGGCCGTCGGTCACGAGTCTGCTGCAAGGGCTGGAACGGAAGGGCTTTATTGCCCGTCGGGTCGATCCATCCGACGAGCGCCTGAAACAGGTGATTATTCTGCCCAAGGGCCTTGATCTACTCCACGATTTTGAGGCTGTATTTGCCCAGATAGATGAGCAGTTGATGCAGGGATTCAGCCCCGATCAGCAGCAACAGCTGGCACAGGCGCTTGAGCATATGGCGCAGAACGTGGTGTAGGCGGTGCCTTTTTTTTGTCAATTAGATAGAATCCTAACTGTAAGAACTCTATCTAATCAACCAAGATCAAAAGAGGAGAAAACCATGATCACAGCGATCACAAACGCACGGATCTTTGACGGCGAGCAGGTTATCGACGCCCAGACAGTCGTGATCGATGGCAGCCAGATCGCCCTGGTGGGCGACGCTGTGCCCGCAGGAGCCACCGTGGTGGACGCCAGCGGTGCGACCCTACTGCCCGGCCTGATCGACGCTCACGTGCACACCGATGTGGATGGGCTACGCGACGCGCTGCGGTTTGGCATCACCACCGAGCTAGAGATGATGGGGCACTGGACCGCGCAGGAGCGCCGCGAGGTGTCCGGGCGCGACGACCTGGCCGATGTGCGCTCGGCGGGACTGGGCATCACGCCGCCCGGCGGGCACCCCGACGAGCTGATGAGCGGCGAGATCCCGCCCGGCTACGAGGGCGACAACGCGCACGACCACGAGCTGCCCGCGGTCTCCACGCCCGAGGAGGCGGCAAGCATGGTGGCCGAGCTGGTAGCCAGCGGCTCGGACTATATCAAGATCATGATCGAGGAGGGCAGCGTGCTGGGCGCGCCTGGGCTGCCCACGCCCAGCATGGCCGTGATCGAGACCGCCGTGCGCGAGGCCCACCGCCACGGCAAGCTGGCCATCGCCCACACGCTCACCGCTGACACCACCGAGCAGGCGATAGCCGCAGGGGTGGATGGCCTAGCCCATGTGTTTCTCGACCGCCCGCATACCCCGGCGCTGGTCGCGGCCATCGCCACCTCGGGCGCGTTCGTCACGCCCTGTTTATGCCTCAATGCCTCGATTATGGGCTTCAGCGGCGCAGCGCTGGCTGCCGACCCACGGGTGCAACCCAAGCTGAGCCAGGCCTGGCTGGACACGCTGTCGAGCAGCTTTAATACCTTTCCCCAGGGCGACTTTGCTGCGGTGCTAGCCACCGTCGCCGCGCTCCACGCCGCAGGCGTAGACATCCTGGTGGGCACCGATGTGTCGATGCCGCTGCCGCACCTGGGTGGCCTAGCCCATGGGGTCAGTGTGCACCACGAGCTGCAGCTGCTGGTGCGCGCGGGCCTGACGCCCGTCGAGGCGCTGCGGGCAGCCACATCGGCGCCTGCGCGGCGCTTCGGGCTAGCCGACCGTGGGCGAATCGCGCCAGGGCTGCGCGCCGACCTGCTGCTGGTGGAGGGCGACCCCAGCAGCGACATCAGCGCCACGCTCTCGATCCGCGCGGTGTGGCGGCGCGGGGTGCGCCAGGTGGTCTAGCAGCGCGAGCGATCGGTGGTAATGTTGGTCAAACCTTCTCCCTAACACACGAGATCGGCCATCATCACAAAAAGCGGTGCGGCATGAAGACCATGCCGCACCGCTTTTAAACCAGTGCGCTCCTCAGGCATGAGGCGTACAGTACCCCCAGTGCCGCCAGTGCAAGGTGTGACAACTTTCCTGGATTCGCCCCTGGGGCGGCGCAGCGAGATAAAGAACGTATGAGAAAAGAAACATCTATGCGCACTATCTGCTATCAACACCCAAACTTACTCGTGTCACTTTTAGCTATCGATAGCATCGCTACAAACCGTAAGGGTTTCACAACCATAGGAAAGAATCGGCCCTTTGAGGGGTGAAAATCACCCAATCCTACGCTTTCGCCTCATCTTAACAGTGGTATCATTCATCCTAGTGTCGTGATCGTGATCAGCAGAGATGGCAGCTACACGCGGCCTGGGGCGAGCTTTGCCCCACGGGCCGCCGCCAGGGTAGGTTTTTTTCCCGAGGCGGATCATGCGATACATTTTCAGCTTGCGGGAAGGAAATCATGATCAAAAAATTACTAGGCTATGTCGGCGAGTATCGCATGTACGCCATAGCCACCCCGCTCTTCATTATCGGCGAGGTCATCATGGAGGTGCTGATCCCCCTGGTGATGGCCCACATTATCGACACGGGCATCCAGGGCAGCGGCGGCATCGGCTACACCATCAAGATGGGCGGCCTAATGGTGGTGATGGCCCTGATCTCGCTGCTGTTTGGCGCGGCCGCCGGGCGCACCGCCGCCGTGGCCGCCATGGGCTTCGCCCGCAACCTGCGCAACGATCTGTTCAACAAGGTGCAAGATTTCTCGTTCTCGAACGTGGACAAGTTCTCCACCGGCTCGCTAGTCACACGGCTCACCACCGATGTCACCAACACCCAGAACGCCTTCATGATGATCCTGCGCCTAGGCTTCCGTGCGCCGATCATGTTCATCAGCGCCTGTGTGCTGGCAGTGTTTGTCAATCCACGGCTCTCGCTGATCTTCCTAGTGGCCATCCCGCTGCTGGGCACGGCGCTGTTCCTGATCATCAGCAAGGCCCACCCGCGCTTCCTGCGCATGATGAAGACCTACGACAAGCTCAACACGGTGGTGCAGGAGAACTTGGTGGGCATCCGGGTGGTCAAGGCCTTCGTGCGCGAGCCGCACGAGAACGCCAAGTTCAGCGCCACCGCCGACGAGGTGCGCCGCGCCCAGGTGTTCGCCGAGAAGTTGGTGATCCTCAACATGCCGATCATGCAGCTCTCCATGTACGCCTGTATCGTCGCCGTGCTGTGGTTTGGCGGCAACATGGTGGTGGGCGGCAGCTTCGCGATCGGCCAGCTCTCTAGCTTTATCAGCTACAACGGCCAGATCCTGATGTCGCTGATGATGCTCTCGATGATCTTCATCATCTCGATCATCTCCTACGCCTCGGTCGACCGGATCATGGAGGTGCTGAACGAGCAGCCCGACATTCGCGACGCCGAAGGCGCTGCCGACGTGCGGCTGCGCGATGGCTCGATCGAGTTCCGCGACGTGTCGTTCAGCTACACCGGCGACGCCAGCAACCCCACGCTCGCCCACGTGAGCCTGAGGATCGAGTCGGGGCAGACCATCGGCATCATCGGCGGCACTGGCTCGGCCAAGACCTCGCTGGTCCAGCTCATCCCACGGCTCTACGACACACTGGGCGGCGAGCTGCTGGTGGGCGGCCATAGTGTGCGCGACTACCCGCTGCACACCCTGCGCAGCGACGTGGCCATGGTGCTGCAGAAAAACGTGCTGTTCTCGGGCAGCATCCGCGACAACATCCGGTGGGGCGACCACGACGCCACCGACGAGCAGATCATCGAGGCGTGCAAGGCCGCGCAGGCCCACGACTTCATTATGTCGTTCCCCGACGGCTACGACACCGACCTGGGGCAGGGCGGCGTGAATGTCTCGGGCGGCCAGAAGCAGCGGCTCTGCATCGCGCGGGCGTTGCTCAAGCGCCCCAAGATCATCATCCTGGACGACTCGACCAGCGCCGTGGACACCGCCACCGACAGTAAGATCCGCGCGGCTTTTAAAGAGAAGCTGAAGGACACCACCACCATTATCATCGCCCAGCGGATCACATCCGTCTCCGAGGCCGACAAGATCATCGTGCTGAACGATGGCCAGGTCGATGGTTTCGGCACCCACAGCGAGCTGATGGCGCAGAACGAGATCTACCGCGAGGTCTACATGTCGCAGCAGAAAGGAGTGGAGCAGTATGCGGGGACCAACGCGTAATCAGCAGCAGCAACAGGGGCAGCAAGGGCGCAGCGGCAAGCCGAAAAATGTCTGGAAGACCCTGGGGCGGGTGTTTTCCTATATGGCCGAGTATCGCGCGCTGTTCGTCGGGGTGGTCGTTGGGATCATCTTCAGTGCCAGCACGCAGATCGTAGGCACCGCGCTGCTGCAGCGCGTGATCGACAACTCGCTGCTGCCCATGCTGCGCGAGGGGGCGACGCCCGAGCGCATGGCCAGCTTCGTGGGCACCCTGGTGGCCATGGCGGCGATCTACCTGCTGGGCGCGCTATGCACCTATGGCTACAGCCGCGCCATGCTCTACATCTCCACCAACACGCTGCTCAAGCTGCGGCGCGACCTGTTCACCAAGATGGAGGCGCTGCCCATCCGCTACTTCGACACCCACACCCACGGCGAGCTGATGAGCCGCTACACCAACGACACCGACACCATCCGCGAGATGCTGTCGAACAGCGTGGCCAACTTCATCTCATCGGCGATCACGGTGGTGGCGGCTTTCTCGATGCTGCTCTACTACAGCTGGCAGCTCACCATTTTGGTCGTCCTGATGCTGGGCGTGATGATGTTCACCATCCAGAAGATCGGCGGGCAGAGCCGCATCTTCTTCAAGAAGCAGCAGGAGGAGCTGGGCAAGGTCAACGGCTACATCGAGGAGATGATCGAGGGACAGAAGGTGGTGAAGGTGTTCTGCCACGAGGAGCAAACCAAGCGCGAGTTCCACGCCCTGAACGACGGGCTGCGCGAGGCCGCCACCAGCGCCAACACCTTCGCCAACATCCTGATGCCGATCATGAACAACCTGTCGAACATCCTCTACGCCCTCACCACCATGGTCGGCAGCCTGCTGGCGATCTACGGCTTCCTGACCACCGGCGCGGTGGTGGCCTTCCTGCAGCTCACCCGCAACTTCACCATGCCGATCACCCAGATGTCGCAGCAGCTGAACACCGTGCTCTCGGCGCTGGCCGGGGCCGAGCGGATCTTCGAGGTGATCGACGAGCAGCCCGAGGCCGATGACGGCTACGTGACGCTGGTGAACGCCACCCTCGCGCCCGACGGTGCGCTAGCCGAGGCCGAGGGATACACCGGCACATGGGCCTGGCGGCACCCCCACCGCTCCGACGGGCGCGTGACCTACACCAAGGTCGAAGGCCGCGTGGAGTTCGACAACGTGGTGTTCGGCTACGAGCCAAACAAGACCGTGCTAAACGGCATCTCGCTCTACGCCAAGCCGGGCCAGAAGATCGCCTTTGTTGGCTCGACCGGCGCGGGCAAGACCACGATCACCAACCTGATCAACCGCTTCTACGATGTGCCTGACGGCAAGATCCGCTACGACGGCATCAACATCAACAAGATCAAGAAGGATGACCTGCGCCGCTCGCTCTCCATGGTGCTTCAGGACACCCACCTGTTCACCGGCACGATCATGGAGAACATCCGCTACGGCAAGCTGGATGCGACCGACGAGGAGTGCATCGCCGCCGCCAAGCTGGCCAACGCCGACTTCTTCATCCGCCACCTGCCGCAGGGCTACGAGACGGTGCTCTCCGCCGATGGCACCAACCTCTCGCAGGGCCAGCGCCAGCTGCTGGCGATCGCCCGCGCCGCCGTGGCCAACCCGCCGGTGCTCATCCTCGACGAGGCCACCTCGTCGATCGACACCCGCACCGAGGCGCTGATCGAGAAGGGCATGGACAGCTTGATGGAGGGCCGCACGGTGTTCGTGATCGCCCACCGGCTCTCGACGGTGCGCAACTCCAACGCGATCATGGTGCTAGAGCACGGCAGGATCATCGAGCGCGGCAACCACGACGAGCTGATCGCCCAGCGGGGCAAGTACTACCAGCTCTACACCGGCATGTTCGAGCTTTCCTAGCGGCCCTGGCGGGCGGCACACCGGGGCTGGGGCCAGATCTGGTCTCAGCCCCTTCTCGTTGGGCGGTATGCTATACTTGGGCAGTGTAAAAAAGGAGCGCAGGCGATGTTTGAAGGCTGGCTCAGCAGCGTGCGATCGCAGCTCGGCGCGCTGCTGAATATGGACGGCAAGCTGTTCATGCACTATACGATCCCAGGGCACACCGTTCCCGAGCACGCTATCCGCGAGCTAGAGGAGGATGTCGCGCAGCACGAGGGCTGCCCAGCCCATATCCCAGATGATCTGCGCAGCTTCGGCCAGCATGTGAACAGCGTCAGCTTCTTCTGGGAGCGGCTCGACCGATATGCCTCGCACGCGTGGGGAAAGGCGACCCTCCCGCACCTCTTTGCTATCTACGCCCCCTACCTACCCGACGACGGCGAGGATACAGATCGCGACAGCATCGTGTTTGACCGCATCGACGAAAGAAGCTGGGTCAGCATCACTATCGACCTCGACGGACAGCGCCCGGGCCTGCGCTACCACTGCGCAGAAAACACGGGTGGGTCTCCGCTCGATCTCAGCCTGCCGCAGTACCTCCACACGCTGTGCGCGCTCCGTGGCCTGTATGGCTGGCAGGCGCTCTTCACCCACGGCGAGCACGCTGGCCAGGGCAGCACGCGGCGCGAGCAGATCGCCCGGCAGATCGCCGCGCTGTTCCCCGACACCGATATCACGCGGCTTCTGCGGCAGAGCGAGGGGCGCACCGATGTTTGAAACCTACCACGCGCGGCTGAACGCTGCGCTCATTCAGCTCCAGTCGCTCCCGCTGACCTGGTTCGCACTCCAGCGGGCCGTGGGCGAGTCCATCCCCGAGCTTGAGGCGCTCATCGGCGCGGCGCTCCTTCGCGAGGAAGGCATCCATGACTTCCAGCTCCCGCCCCTGATGCGCGACCTTGGGCTGCACGTCGGGCATATCCTGATCGGGTGGCACCACCCGCCGCTGGCTGGTAGGCTGGTGGAGGGGTGCGCGCACATCCATCGGCTCGCCGAACTGTACGCCCCATTTGATGCGCAGTGGGAGGACGACAGCCCCCAGCCGCTCGATCTGCGGCAGAACTACACCCCATTTGACTGGATGCACCACGACTACCACGTGCTATGCAAGTGGAGCAACAGCGCCCAAGCGCCAGAGCTGTACTACTTCACCGCCGAATCCGGCCAGCGCTACCGGCTGGGCCTGAATATTGAGCAGTACCTCGACGCGCTGATCGAGACGCGCGGCATATTCCGCTGGCAGGAGCTTTTCATCCGCGACGAGCGCTTCCAGCCAGACATCGGCTTCCTCAACCGGCTGCGCGCCCAGATCGCCGCGCTGTTCCCCGACGCCGATATCACGCGCTTTGAGCCATAGAGATGGCATCTATCGTGTATACGCTCAGGCGCGAACCTGCGCCCGCCCATAGCACCCAAGGAACCAGCAATGCCCGCCGCACCAGCCGACCTCGACCGCCTAACCCAGGACATCCGCGCGCTGCGGCCAGCGCATGCCCACCCCGACATGCGCACGCACCTCACCCCCGCGCTGCTGGCGGCGCTGGTGGCCGTGGGCACGCCCGAGGGGCGCTGGAGCCTCGCCGACGCGCTGGCATACCTGCGGCGCATGCCCGACGAGGAGCAGCGCGCCGCCAGCATCCAGGCCCTAGCGCGGCGCGACCTGCCGCACGACATCCCCGCCCTGCTCGACATTGCCCACCACCTGCAGCAGGCCGAGCACCGCACCACCGCGCTGATCGCCATCGCGGCCTGCCAGCCCGCCGAGGCGGCCCAGATCACCTGGTATGCCGCCTTCCGCACCGCCCGCCAGATCGAGGATGGAGAAACGCAGGCATCCGCACTGATCGCCATTGTGCCGCACCTACGGCCCGAGCTGCTGCGCGAGGCATTGGAGGCGGCATACCAGATAGAACCCAATAATGAGTGCTCACAGGCCAAAGCAATGGCGGTAGTGATAAACTGCATGCCCGCCGAGCAGCAGCCGCAGCTATGGGAAGAAACGCTTGATCAGATGCAGGCGAAACATGAGGAATCATATCTGGCTTGTGTCCTGTCGGCAATGGCCCCATACATGCCTCCCGCGCAGATAGGCTTCGTCATTGATCGAGCGCTACGCTGTACTGATGAGGAAGTATTTGCAGACATGCTCGAAGGAATTGGGCCATATCTCCCCATTGAGCGAGTAAGCGGCCTGCTTGCAATGGCTGAAACCATGGAGGACGAGTTTTTCTGTGAGCGGGTGCTTAGAGAGCTGCTGCCTCACCTCAGCAAGCAGGAGATCGGCAGGGTCTTCACCATAGAGCAGAGGATGGTTGATCGTGGATGGCAGATCCAGCTACGCAAAGCGATCTTGCCCTATCTAGAGGGAGAGCAGCAGCAGGCCGCATGGGTCCAGCTGCTAGATGATACGCTTGGAGACAACAACGAATGGGGATTCGCGAGAAATCCACCAGCGATGGGCTTACTTCCCCCAACGATGGTTGCAGAGGCATTTAAAGCAACGCTGGGAATGTCCAGCGATCTCTTTCGTGCCCAGGCGCTGGCCCAAATTGCCCCACACCTGCCCGCGCACATGCTTGGCGAGGCGATTGAGGCAGCCCAGGGGATAGAAAGCCACACCGAACGCGCCCAGGTGTTAGTGTCCATCGCCACACGCGCCGCTTTCTGGGATGACATTCTTGATACGCTTGCCGATATCGAGAACCTATCAGAGCGTGAGGAGATCATCGAACAGATTGCCCCCTATCTTGACCAAAGACAGGTAGATAGGGCGCTCGACCTAGCACAGAAGGCCAGAACAGAGAATCGCTGGGAGGTGCTGCTGACGATTCTTCCACAGCTCGCAGCCGATCATCTGGGCATAGCCCTTGCACTCGCACGCAGCTTCCCCAACGATCCCCAGCGCGTCGAAGCGCTACAGAGCATCAGCCCGCATCTTGACGAGCAGCATCTCGACGATGCGTTCGAGATCGCATATACGATGGAGCATACGAGTAATCGCGTGCGCGCCCTATCTGCTATTGTCGTTCATTTCCCCGCAGAGCAGCAAATAAAGCGATGGCATGAGGTACTGGCTGAGATACAGGTAAGCCCAGCGGGACAATCCTCCTTGCTCCAAGATATTCTTCCATACTTACAGTCGGAGCATATGCCCACTGTGCTTCAGTTTATAGAAGAGATGCAAGGTGAGAACGAGCCAATCGCTTCTACTATCCAGGCAATAACCCCTTCCCTTCGCCCAGAACAGCTCGATCACGCGCTGGATGTGGTGCGGAGGATCGAGAGTGAGTGGCATCGTACACGGGCGCTTGCATACCTCTCTCCACGCCTGCCCGATGAACAGCGGTTTGTGGTGCTGGATGAAGCGCTATCGATAGCGTATGGGATGAGCAATGATTTTGTACGTACCACAAGCTTGTTAGCCCTTGCACACTTTTTCCCATCGGCACAGCAAGGTAGTATATTGCGCGAGGCGTTACACTCCGCTTTGAGCGATCAGAACAATATATTGGACTGACGGAATTGATTGAGGAGATCACCCCTCGCCTAGACACAGCACTGATGGATGAAGCGCTGGATACCATAGCGATAATGGAAGATGAAGAGCGGCGCGCGCTGTCGCTCGCCCGCGCCATCGAGGATGTGGCGGAGCGCTGGGCGTAGCAGCGTCGAAATATCCGCCCAACGGATGAGCACCATGGCGCTCATCGCGCCCGCCCGCGCTGCTATACTCGCTGCTCCACACGCCCGATGCCTCAGGCATCGCCACGCAAAGGAGCGGATATGCAACCGACGAAGGAGCTTGGCCACCGGCGCACGCTGTTCGACGCCGTGGCCGACGAGTACGACGAGATTCGCCCCGGCTATCCCGACGCGCTTGTCCAGGACATCATCGACATGGCCGGGCTGCCCGCTGGCGGCCAGATCTTCGAGATCGGGTGCGGCACCGGGCAGGCCACCGCGCCCTTCGCGCAGCGCGGCTACCGCGTAGACAGCATCGACATCGGCCCGCACATGGTGGCGCGCACGGCGGCGAAGTTCGCGCAGAACCTGCGCGTAAGCGTCAGCCTCGGCTCGTTCGAGGACTGGGATGCCCAGCCTGGCAGCTACGACCTGGTGATGTCCGCCACCGCATTTCACTGGATCGACCCGGCGCTCGGCTACCCCAAGGCGGCGCGCATGCTGCGGGAAGGCGGCGCGGTCGCCATCTTCGCCAACAAGCAGCCCGACCCGTACGATACCCCGTTCTACATCGCCTCGCAGGAAGTCTACCGGCGAGTGGTGCCCGAGTGGGCCAGCCCCGAGGCGATCACGCCGCTTGCGACGCAGATCGAGCGCGATGTGGCCGCCATCGACGCGACCGGCTGCTTCGCGCCCGTGACGGTGCGCACCTACCCATGGAGCGTGCGCTACACGACCGAGCAGCACATCAAGCTGTTCAACACTTACTCCGACTTTCGCGACCTGCCCGACCCCACCCGCCACGCACTCTATCAGGGCCTGGCCGAGCTGATCGACACGCAGTTTGGCGGCGCGATCACGCGCAGCTACATCGCGGTGCTCTACCTCGCGCGGCGGGCGTAGGGAAGCCGAAGATTCTTTACCACGAGGACACGAAGGCGCGAAGATTTGAAAAAAGATCTTCGCGCCTTTGTAGGTATTGATTGCTCTTTTTGCTTGGGGTCTTAGAGTCTTGGTGGCAAATGAATCCGTGCTCTGTCGGGTCTGTACCATGAGGAAATCGCAACGTGTTTACCTAACTGTTACACAGCGTTGATGTTCTCATGAACATGGGCTGCTATCATCAAACCCATATATCCAAACGGAGGGGGGAGATGCAGCATCGTTGGGGTTGGATTCTGGCCGCGCTCGCTGGCAGCTGTTTTGTGCTCTGTCGCTACTGGTTCGTCGCCAGCGAACTGCTGCTATCCGTTGGGATCGGTATAGCAGCGCTATGGGCCTTGGTGCGCTACCCACAGCATCAGCTTTCGCTGTTTCAGCGGGCGCTTGGTGCTGGCAGCATGGGGCTGGCGGCGCTTGGCGCGCTCGGCGCGTGTATCCCGCTCATCGTCTTCACCACGCGAGAGTACAACCAGGCTGGACAGGTAATACAGGTGATCAGCTACCCCATGAGCTACTTTGCGCTGCGCCTCTGTAGCTTGCCTGCGTGTTTCGGTCTGAGTGCCCTCTTAGTGTTCTTGGCCATAAAAGAGCGCCTACACGCCGCATGGATCTGGGCGCAGGCGCTTTTCACCAGTGTGCTCGCTCTTACGCTCGCGCTGGATGTCTACCTCGATTCTTCCGTCGCTTCACCCTACTTCGGCCCGCTGCTGTGGGGGATCGCAGGCTGTTGGGGTGCGCTCGCTGTTCTTGGGCAAAAGGTATAAGGTTTGGCGGCTGAACGGTGTTATTTATCTTCCGCCCGCCACATCCATGCAAGCCCCGGTCACATACGAGGCCTCCTCGGAGAGCAGCCACAGGATGGCGCGCGCCACCTCATCGGCGGTGCCGCCGCGCTGCATGGGGATACCCGCCTTGACCCGCTCCACGCGGCCCGGCTCGCCGCCGCTGGCGTGGATGTCGGTGGCGATCACGCCGGGGCGCACCGCGTTCACGCGGATGCCCTCGCCCGCCACCTCCTTGGCCAGGCCCAGCGTGAGCGTATCGATGGCCCCCTTCGACGCGGCGTAGTCCACATACTCGTTGGGCGAGCCGAGGCGCGATGCCGCCGACGAGACGTTCACGATCGCGCCGCCCACGCCGCCGTGGCGGGTGGACATGCGCAGCACCGCCTCGCGGGCGCACAGGAATGGGCCGATCACGTTGGTGGTGAAGATCCGCTGTAGCCGCGCCGCTGACATCTGGTCGACCCGCATCTGGGTCTCCAGCACGCCCGCGTTATTAACCAATGCGGCCAGTGGCCCCAGTTCGTCGATCTGCGCGAACAGCCGCAGGATGTCGGCCTCGCTGGCCATGTCGGTGGCGAAGGCGTGGGCAGCCCCGCCAGCGCTGGCGATATCGGCCACCACAGCCTGGGCCGCGTCGGGGCGATGCAGGTAGGTGATGCAGATTGTGTAGCCGCGCTGCGCGGCCAGCCGCGCAGTTGCCGCGCCAATACCTCGGCTGCCGCCGGTGATCAGCAGGATGTTCTGTGTTGGCATGGGTATACTCCCTCAGAGCCTCTGCCCCGTCCTTTTCCGGGGCAGTCTATGCAGCTGCTATCAGCTACGTCTTTTGGTAACACGGTTGAGCGAATCGCGGACCTCTCGATAGATCTCCTGAAGCATATGCTTGGTATTGCCCTGGTCGGCACGGCGAACCCACTCATCCAATGTGAGGCGCATGACAAGGCCAAAGCTTTCGGCGGTGGTGTACGCATCAAGCTCGGTTACGTTTGCGTGTGAACGCAGCGTATCTGCGAGGCGCTCAAAAAGAACCGTTTGGCGCTGAAGTCCAGCAGCGTGTAATGAGGGATACCGCTTCATGAGTCGACGCACGCGCAGAAATCGGCTGTTTCCCTCGGAATCGCTATCAAAAACGCTGGCCATCGCATCCCATGCCTCTTCCAGATCCTGAAGGGGATGCGTTTTCGATGCGTGCGCAGCAACAGCGATGAGCTGCTCCTCCAGCCCTGCCTCGTCCGCCAGAACCGCTGCTTCCTTGCCCGTGCAGTGCCTGAAAAATGTGGTGCGTGACACCCCTGCCGCTGCTGCAATGTCATCTACAGTCGTAGCAGCAAACCCTTTTTGCTCGAACAGCTCGACTGCGGCATTCGCAATACTGCGTATTAACTCAAGCCGACGCCGTTCACGCAGGCTCGGTGGTGGTAGTGGTTTGTGTTTTGGATTCATGGTTGACATTTTAACACACTATGCTAATATGAAACTGAGTACCATATTTGTACTCAGTTTCAGAATATGTTTGTCCCGTTTCTAGAAAGGAACTCTACCCATGGCGCCTGCCACGACTCGACCGCTAGTAACCGTCGAGGTTTGGTCGGATGTGCAATGTATCTGGTGCTATATCGCTAGCGCTCGCTTTGACAGGGCCGTCAGGCAGCTCAATGCCGATGTGAACGTTATCCATCGTTCATTCCAGCTGCAGCCAGATGCACCAGTTGAGATTGATGAACAGACCCTTCACGAGCGACGGAGCCGATTTCCCTCGGAGCAACGTGAGCGTGTTTTCCGCCAGCTGAGGGAAATGACCGCCGCCGAAGATCTGCCGTACGACCCAGACCGCAGCCAACCGACCAACTCCCGCCTGGCCCTTGAGCTGCTCCACCATGCCGAGGTGACGGGCCACCGGCATGTGCTCACCGACCGCCTCTTTCGCGCCTACTTTGCAGAAGGGCGGCACATTGGGCACCTCGACGAACTTATCAGCCTCGCCACGGAGGCCGGGATGGATCCCACAGCCGCACGGCTTGCGCTTGCCGATCACCGATATGCCGCAGCTATCGACCGCGACATCCAACGCGCCCACGAGATGGGCGCTCAGGGCGTGCCGTTCTACGTCATCAACAGCACATGGGGTATATCTGGCGCCCAGACACCAGAGGCTTTCCGGAACGCGCTCGCACAGGCGGCGAACATATGAGCAGCGGCCCGATAACCACGCTAGAACCAACCGATTGGTGTGTCGATGGCATCTGCACCATCCCGCCGAGGAGCACGCCACATCCTCCGCCACGCAGTGATGATAGTCACAGACCAGATCCATCTGCTACCGACGAAACAACCATCAGCCAGATGCGTGATATGAAACACCACGCTACGCGACCAAGTGAAACAAAGGGAACATGAACACCAATCCATCTCTACAGAATACACCTGCCGACTCAACCATTCACGATCCGCATCAGCGCCGCAATATCCTGCTGGGGGTGTGTATTGGCTTGATGGCCGTTATTGCGTCGGTATCTGGGCTGAACGTTGCTCAGCCGCAGATTGCGCTAGCGCTTGATGCTTCGCAAAGCGACGTTCTGTTAATGATCAATATCTATGCGGTCACCATGGCTGCACTGTTATTACCACTCGGTGCAGTTGGCGATCGTTGGGGGCGGAAGCCCGTGCTGGTCACAGGATTAGCCATTTTTGGGATAGCGAATGTGCTGGCAGGTCTTGCGCCCTCGACCGCAATCATGCTTGTGGCACGGTTCCTCAGCGGCGTTGGCGCGGCGATGATCATGCCGGTTACCCTGGCCGTTATCACCTCTACCTTCCCGAGCGAGGAACGCTCCAAGGCCATTGGTATATGGAGCGCTGTCGCAGGCGGTGGCGGCATTCTAGGGATGTTTCTATCGGCTATGCTCGTAGATACGGTGAGCTGGCGGGCCCTCTTTGTTCTCCCAATTGTCCTCGTGCTGGCCGCCATCTTCATGACGCTGCGATCCGTCCCAAACTCGCGTGAGGCTTCCGATCAGAGATTCGATAGTGTTGGATCGGTACTATCGATGATTGTTGTCGTGGGGTTGATCTTCTTCCTTCACGAGGGGGAAAAGCAGGGGTGGACCTCGCCCATATCGCTTTTGACCCTCCTTGTCGGAATCATCAGCGCCGTTGGCTTTGTGCTCTGGGAGCGGCGGCAACCGGCTCCCCTGCTCGATGTGGCCCTCTTCCGCAAGCGCGGCCTAGCGAGCGGATCGGTAGCACTACTAACCGTTTTCGGCGTGCAGGCGGGGATATTTGTTGTGCTCTACCCCTACTTTCAGGCGGTGCTTGGCTGGTCTGGCCTGCAGTCTACGCTTGCCTTCATGCCGATGGCAGTACTGATGATGCTGTCCTCTGGCTTCGCCCCACGGGTGTCCGCACGGATCGGCCCAAGTTTGACAATGGCATCCGGGATTTTTCTGGGTGGCTCCGGGCTGGCGCTCATGGCCATCTTTGTTTCCGTGGAAAGTGGCTATCTGTCGATTCTGCCGGGTATGCTACTCATGGGGCTTGGCATGGGGTTATCCATGACTCCTGCCACCGAAGCCATTACCACGTCCGTCCCCCGTGAACAACAGGGCATCGCATCCGCCCTGAATGATGTCACCCGGGAGTTTGGTACGGCGCTGGGCGTAGCGCTGCTTGGAGCGGTCCTGACGAGCGGGTACCAGCATGCTATCGCATCCCAGCTGCAAGGGATCCCAGCCAGGGTCGCCGATATTGCTCGTAATGGTATCGCCAATGCCCTCGCGGTCGCCGATGGGTCGCAACCCTACGCGGCAGCGCTGATTCGAGCAGCCCAGGAATCATTTGTTGACGGCTGGCAGCGGGCCATGTGGGCGGGGGTTGTCGTTATGGCAATGCTTCTTGGCTATGTCCTTGTCCAAGGTCCCCAGCGCAGCAAGTAATATTCGCCTCGGAACCTACCGATCGGGTGCGTTTCGAAGCGCGCTGATACGCTTTTGAAGAGACTCGGCAGTTATATGATCGGACGCTTGTATCCATCATGTGACTGCCGAGTACGATTTCTGTTAGAGAGCCGCATGAACATGTCGAAGCCACTGGGTGATGCGAGCGCAAGAACTGCTCCTTGTATGGCTACCTTTCACCTATGGCTGCTGAAGAACCACATCAGGTACACGATCCGCATCACACCCGTACAGGCCAGCGCCCCAGGCCGCATTCGCCGCAATCACCGCCCAGCCGCGTCGGGTCGCGGCCTGCCACAGCCGCTGCGAATCGTCGGTATAGCGCGAAAAGAGCAACAGCGTTGGTGTGGTAGGCACCGTACCGTCCTCTTTTACCCGTGTGCTTCTGAGTGGTCCGCGCCGTAGCGCATCCCATCCACCAGCAGGGACACCATGCGCATGGTGTGCTGGGGGCCGCGCGCGTGGGCGCTGTGGCACAGGCTGGCCACCGCCTCCAGCAGCTCGGCGGCGCTGAAATCGGTGCGCACCTCGCCGGCGGCGATAGCGGCGCCGAGCAGGCCGCGCAGCGCAGGCTCTAGCCGCTGCTCAAAGTACCCTGGCAGGCTCTCGAAGATCGGGTTGCCCGAGTGCAGCACCGAGGCTAGGCCACGCTTGGCACCCAGGAATGCCGCGTAGCGCTGCATCCACAGCGCCAGCGCCTCGCCGGGGGCGTGCTGCGCGGCCAGCAGCGGCGCGGCGTCGGCGCAGGCATCGATCTCGTGGCGGAACACCGCGAAGACCAGATCGACGCGCTGGGGGAAGTGGCGGTAGAAGGTGCCGATGCCCACCCCGGCCTTCTCGGCGATCTCGCGCACTGGCGCATCGACCCCAGAGGTGGCAAACACCTCGATGGCGGCCTGCACGATCTGGTGAAAGTTGCGCTGGGCGTCGCTGCGCACGCGCCCTTCCTTCTGGCCGTGCGCGTCGCCATGATCCGGCGACGCTGATTGATTGTTGCTCATAGCATCCCCCTTGACAAACGGAACAATGTTCCATATAATAGCAAACATACGGAACGACGTTCCATTTTAAAAGGAACGCGGTTCCACATATCGTTATTGTAGCACTACAATGCGGTATTAGCCACTGACCGGCAGAATTTAAAGGAGGCACCACGATGGAAACCAAACGTATCGCCCTGGTCACCGGGGCAAATCAAGGAATCGGGCTTCATGTCGCCAGCCAGCTGGTGGCCCACGGCATGACCGTGCTGGTCGGGTCGCGCAACCTGGCGCGGGGCGAGGCAGCGGCGCGAGAGATCGGCGATGGCGCGATCGCGCTTCAGCTGGATGTGACCGATCCAGTCTCGATCGCCGCAGCGGCAGACTACATCCGCCGCGAGTTTGGACGGCTGGATCTGCTGGTGCAGAACGCGGCGATCTCGAACACGCAGAAGCGCGAGATAACGCTTGAGGAATATGCCAAGATCAGCCTCGCCAGCAATGTGCCGCTCGACGAGGTGCGGGCGGTATGGGAGACCAACGTATTTGGCGTGCTGGCGGTCTACCAGGCCATGCTGCCGCTGCTGCGCGCTGCCCCGAGCGCCAGTATTGTCAACGTTTCCAGCGGCGTCGGCTCGCTTACGATGAATGCCAACCCATCGTTCCCCTACCGCACGATGTTCAGCCCGGTCTACCCCGCATCCAAGACCGCGCTCAACGCCATCACGCTGGCCATGATGATCGAGCTAGAGTCGAGCAGCATCAAGGTGCGGCTGGTCTCGCCGGGCTTCACCAAAACCGCGCTCAACGGCTTTGAGGGCACCGAGCCGATCGAGCAGGGTGCGCGCGAGGTGGTGCGCGTGGCGCTGCTGGGGCCGGACGCGCCGGGTAACACCTTCACCGGCTGGGAAAACGCGACCATCCCCTGGTAGCTCCGCATTCTCCTTCAATAGCCTAATGTAGCCCACTTTGGCACGAGAGCGTGGCTTTGCTCTGCCTTTGCGCCGACAACACAAAACAGCCGATTAGTGCTAATCGGCTGTTTTGTGTTGAATAGTTGTGGCGACTGAACGATATGTAAATTTAATACTCTTGCTCGTCCAGCTCCACAATCTGCCAGCTACCAAACGGGTCTTCGAGCGCCTGCCAGGCAAGCTGGCCACCTGCAAGCTCGGCATCGGTCAGCAGGCATGCATCGAGCAGCGCGGTGATGCGCTCGCGGTCCAGCCCCTGGCCGATAAACACCAGCTCCTGCCGCCTATCGCCCCACGGCTCGCGCCATTCGGCCTCGATCTCGGCGCGCTCGTCGGGATCCTCTGGCCACGCGTCGCGCGGGGTAGCGGCCCACCACAGGCCGCCCGGCTCGGCGCGGGCCAGCACGCCCGCCTGCGACCACACGCCCACCACCTCGGGGCGGGTGGCCAGCCAGAAGATGCCCTTGGAGCGGATGACCGCGCCGAGCTGCTCGCTGACGCACTCCCAGAAGCGCTGGGGGTGGAAGGGCCGCCGCGCGCGGTAGGCAAACGAGCCGATGCCGTACTCCTCGGTCTCGGGCTGGCGCTCGCCGCGCAGCTCGCGCAGCCAGCCGGGCTGCTGCTCGGCCTCGGCGAAGTCGAACATGCCGGTGTTCAGCAGCAGCCGTGGCGGCACCTGCCCGAACGTACTGTGCATGATCGTAGCCCCAGGGTTCAGCGCGTGGAGCATGGCGTTCAGGCGGGCGATCTCCTCGCGCTCGACCTGATCGACCTTGTTGATCACGATGATGTTGGCGAACTCGATCTGATCGATCAGCAGATCGGCGATCGTGCGCTCGTCCTGATCGCTCATCGCCGCCGTGCGCTCGCGCAGCTCCTCGGTCGAGTTGTAGTCGTCGAGGAAGTTACGGGCGTCGATCACCGTGACCATGGTATCGAGCTGGGCGATGTCGCCCAGGCAGCGGCCCAGCTCATCCTCAAACGTGAAGGTCTCGGCGATAGGCAGCGGCTCGGCGATGCCGGTGGCCTCGATCAGCAGGTAGTCGAAGCGGCCCTCGCGGGCCAGCCTTCCCACCTCCACCAGCAGATCCTCGCGCAGCGTGCAGCAGATGCAGCCGTTGCTCATGGCCACCAGCTGCTCATCCACACGGCTGAGCTGGGCGCTGCCGCCGCGCACCAGCTGGGCGTCGATATTGACCTCGCTCATGTCGTTCACGATCACGGCGACGCGCAGGCCCTCGCGATTGCTGAGGATATGGTTGAGCAGCGTGGTCTTGCCCGAGCCAAGGAAGCCGGAGAGCACGGTGACAGGTAGCTTGTTCATAGGGGTGTTCATAATTTATGTCAATGGGCATGCGCCAGCACCAGTGGTGCTCGGCTCGCTATCGGGCGAGAGCAGGCGCTGCCAGCAGTCGCGGCGGTAGTAGGTCTTGTTGCTGCGTCGTCCATCCATCACCACCATCAGCTCGCGGTCGTTGGTGATCGCGCGCCCGCAGTGGGTGCAGCTGCGGCAGATCTCGCGTCCGCTCTTGTCGCGGGCGGTCACGTCGGTCTTCGACTTCTTCTCGGCCACACGGGGCCTCCTTTTCTGTGTATGCTAGCCGCCCACAAAGGGCAGTAGGGCCAGGTGGCGGGTGCGCTTGATCGCCACAGCGAGGCGGCGCTGCGTGCGGGCGGTTAGGCCTGTGCGGCGGCGCGGCAAGATCTTGCCCTGGGCGTTGAGGTATTTGCGCAGCCGCGCCACATCTTTATAGTTCGGCTCGATGCCGAGCTTCACGAACTCGTCCACCTTTTTGGCGGTAAAACGCCGCCCGACGTGTGGCTTCTCGGCGCGCGCCCCGCCTCTGCCCGCGCTCACGAGCGGGCCTCGCGCAGCACCTGGGCCAGATCGAGGCCCTCGTCGCGGAAGGCCTGGAGCACGCCCTTCTTCTCGATGGTGCGCAGCGCCTTGGCGGAGAGCTTCAGCACCACCCAGCGGCCCCACTCGGGCACGTAGAGACGGTGGCGGTGGACGTTCGGCTTAAAGAGACGGTTGGTCTTGGGGGCGCGGCGAAACCAGCCGCCGCCGCCCTGGTGCTGGATGCTTCGCCCGAACACCGGGCGCTTGCCGGTGAGCATACATGTGGCCATGAAGATTCTCCTCTCGATCAGGTTAGCTCTTTGCGAAGCGCCAGCGGGCGATCAGGCCGCGCTGGGGCGCGCACACCAGCGCCACCACAAAGCCCAGCGTGCTGGTGAGCACCACCGCGCCACCCGAGGCGATGCCCAGATAGTACGAGGTGTACAGCCCCACCAGCGCCGCGCCGCTGCCCAGCAGCATGGCCAGGCCGACCATGCGCCCCAGCCGATCGGTCAGCAGGCGGGCGGTGGCGGCAGGCGTGATCAGCAGGGCCGCGATCAGCACCACGCCCACGGCCTGGATGCCCACTACGATGGTGAGCGCCAGCAGCGCCAGCAGGCCCATGTGCAGCGCGCCCAGCCGCACGCCGATCACCTGGGCGTGGGTTGGGTCGAACGAGCTGATCAGCAGCGGGCGGTACCACAGCGCCAGCGCTGCCAGCACCACCAGCGCGGTCGCCGCTGTCACCACCACGTCGGTGGGGGCGATGCCCAAGATGTTGCCAAACAGAAAGTGCGACAGATCGCGCATGTAGCCCTGCACGCGGCTGATCAGCACGATGCCCAGCGCAAACGCGCCGGTGAACACGATGCCGATGGCCGTGTCCTCCTTCACCTGGCCAGTGCGGCTGATCGCGCTGATCAGCGCCGCTGTGACCATGCCCGCCGCGAACGCGCCGAGCACGATGCTCGCGCCGCCCAGGTAGGCCAGCACCACGCCGGGCAGCACCGCGTGCGAGAGCGCGTCGCCGATGAAGGCCATGCCGCGCAGCACCACAAAGCAGCCGATGGCCCCGCAGATACAGCCCAGCAGCACGCCCACCAGCAGGCCACGCTCGAAGAAGCTGTAGGAGAGCGGCTCAAGCAGCCATGTCATAGCGCGCACTCCGCATGCTGATGGGCCGCGCCGAGCCCGTGGAACAGTGCCAGCGGGCCACCGTAGGCCCCGGCCAGCAGATCGGGCTGGAGCACCTGGGCCGGGCTTCCCGAGGCCACAACGGTGTGGTGGATCAGCGCGGCGCGGTCGAAGTGGCGCACCAAACTCGTTAGGTCGTGGGTGGCGACCACCACGGTGCGGCCCTCGTCGCGCAGCCTATCGAGCACGCCGAAGATCACGCGCTCGGTGGCGGTGTCGATGCCCACGAACGGCTCGTCGAGCAACAGCAGGTCGGCCTGCTGAGCCAGGGCGCGGGCCAGGAACACGCGCTGCTGCTGGCCGCCAGACAGGTCGGCGATGTGGCGCTGGGCCAGATCGGCCATGCCCACAGCATCCAGCGCCCGCTCGGCCAGGGCGCGGTCGGCAGCGCTAGGGCGGCGCGGCCAGCGGATGAACACATCGCGGCCCATCAGCGCCAGATCGCCAGCGCTGATCGGGAAGCTCCAGTCCACATTGCTGCGCTGCGGCACGTAGGCCACGCGCTGGCGGGCATCCCGCGCTGGCCCACCGAAGATCTGGACGCTGCCCCGCGCCAGCGGCAGCAGGCCGACCACGGCCTTGAGCAGGGTCGATTTGCCCGCGCCGTTGGGGCCGATCAGGGCCACGCGGCTGCCCGCGCCCACCGTCAGGCTGGCGTCGCACAGGGCCTCGGCGCGCGCGCCGGGGTAGCGCACGCTGGCCCCCTCGATAGCGATGGCGGTCTGGCGCATCACTTCAGCGCCGCCGTGATCTTGTCGACATCGGCGCGGAAGAACTTCAGGTAGGTGTCGGCCTCGCTGCCCTTCGCGCCGAGCGAGTCGACGTACAGATCCTCCACCACCTTCACGCCCGCCTCTGCGCCAAGCTGCTCGACAAACTTGGGGTTGTTGGATGCCTCGGCGAACACCGCAGGCACGCCAGCGGCCTTGATCTTCTCCACCAGCTCGGCCAGCTGCTTGGCCGACGTGTCCGCGGCCTCGGTGCTGACGCTGGGGATGACTGCGCCCACCACCTCGAAGCCGTAGCGCTTGGCGAAGTAGCCCATGGCGTCGTGCGCCGTCACCAGCTTGCGGCGCTCGGCGGGGATGCTGGCCAGCGTCTGCTTGGCGTAGGCATCCAGCTCGGCGAGCTGCTGTTTGTAGGCGGCGGCGTTGGCGTCGAAGGTCGCCGCGCCGCCGGGGTCGATCTGCCTGAGGCCAGCCGCCACATTGTCGACCACGCCCTGCATCAGCGTGGGGTCGAACCACACGTGCGGGTCGGTCTCGCCGCCCTCCTCGAAGGCGCTGCCGATGGTGCTGAGCGCGAGACCCTTGGTGGTGTCGAAGATCGGGCGCTCGCCGCCAGCGTTGGCCACCAGCTCGTCGATCCATCCCTCTAGCCCCGCGCCGTTCTTGAACACCGCCTGCGATGCCGCGATCTGCTTGGCGTGCTCGGGGGTCGGCTCGAACTCGTGGGGGTCGCCGTTGCGCGGCACCAGGCCGACCACGGCGATGCGCTCGCCGCCGATCACGGCCAGCACATCCTCAAGCTGGGTGGTGGTGGCGACCACGGTGGGCTTGGCGGCTGTCGGAGCAGCCGTGGAAGCGCCGCAGGCGGACAGGGCCAGCAGCGCAAGCGCCGTCAGCGCGGCGCGGGTGATTCGGGCGTAGGACATAGGAGATCTTCTTTCTACACTTGGCTCTACCAAGCGTAGATGGTACCCCCGCGCCGCACCGTGCGCTGTGCCAGATCGCACCAGAGGGGATGTGCTTTTTCGCACCAAAAAGCCCCACGCCAGCTCAATCTGGCATGGGGCTTTTTGGTCATGATGAATATTTATCCGTGTGCTTGTACCGCAAATCAAGCGTAAAACGCTGGTTATGGGTTTAATACGAGCCAGTACCTGCCATCTATAAGCTCGCGCACGCTATCCAAGTGGCCAGCATGCGTTGCAGTTTCGGTCATGACATGCAGAATGACCTCACGAACCGTTTCCAGCCGCCACGTTCCAAAAAGTTGATTCGGCCACCAAGCCGGTGCAGCGTCCAGAGGGGTTGCAGAGATAATTATGTTGGCGCGCTCAATCGCTTGCTGGTAGGCATCGAAGATTGCCTTGCTGGGCACATCGGCCCCAACCTGCCATGCGTTGGCACCAGGGGTCAGCTGATCAATCACATGTGCATCACCAGCAATAACGGCACCAAACCAAAACCGCTCTACGTCGATGGTAAGGTGCTGTATCAGCCCAAGGCATGTCCATCCCGATGGCAGCATTGGTTGTCGTAGTGCTCGATCATCAAGACCGTCGAGTATACCCAATGCGTGATGCCGCTGAGCATTGAGATAGTCAAGCAGCGCCGCGTGCTCTACACTCGATTTCAGCTGTGATATGTCCATGCTGTCCCCCTTGAGAAGATTCCGCGTCAATAGAGGCGTCCTGACCTTGCCTTGAGGTGAAAACATATGTTCTTATTATAGCACCATTCATGGAATGTGTAACGTTCTTGCCGAAAACAATCAGTTGTGTGAGAAAGTAGGGGGAATAGACCGACGCAGCGGGGCAGACTTCAGCGATATGTGGTGCGCTAAGAGCCAGCGGTAGGGCTATAGCGCACCACATCAGCTACTTGACTATAGTGGGTACAAAAGAAACGCAGCAAATGAGCTATATGCAGGATACCCCAACGTTTTACCTATGTCATTTTTAAACACACAATCAGAGAAATCTCCTGCGTATGTTCTTCTTGGTATCTTAGATTTTTGGTGGCAACCCATTCTGCCGATCAAGAACGGATAGCCCCTAATCTGCCGCCGCATCCAGCGCGCGCCTGTGGCGGTGGGTGTGGCCCATGTGCTCCCAGCGGCGCAGGATGTGGCGCTCGCCGTCGCCCGCGCCCGCCGAGGCCAGCTCGCCGCGCTGCCGCATGTCGCTCAGCAGCCGCGTCACCGTCGAGCGGGTCGCGCCCACCGCCGAGGCCAGCTGGGCGTGGGTGACGCGCACATCCACCAGCGTGCCCTGCGGGTGCGCCCTGCCAAACTGCTCGGCCAGCACCGAGAGCACGCCCAGGATGCGCTGGTCGAGATGCTGGCGGGCCTGCATCGCGCCCCAGCCCTCCAGGCTGCGGATGCGCTCGCGCAGCAGCTCGGGGAAGTCCGGGGTCGAGGCGGCATCTTCCCATCGGCGGCTGAACACCATCGTATTTGTGTGGGCATAGAGCTGAAGGCAGCAGGCGTCGTCGGGGTGGCCCACCAGCAGCTGCCCAGGCCCGGCTAGGCCCATCAGCACCTCGCTGCCATCGCTGTGCAGCATACACTGGGCGACCACGCCATCTAGCACCTCGGCCACCTCATCATCGCCCAGGTCGATAGGCTCGCCTCGGCGGTAGCTGCGGCGCTGGCCGTGGCGGTGCGGCATGTGTGCAGGTGCGGGCTGGCCGCAGGCCATCTGGACGCACTGGATCAGAACCTCGCCGCGCAGGGCGGCGGGCAGCACCATCCTGGCCCCCGCCGCGTAGGCCGCCAGCATCAGCGCGGGGTCGTCGGCGGTGTTCCAGCCGATCCAGGGAATGCCGCGCCCCGCGAGCGCGTGACCCATGCGCGGTAGCGCGGCGGCCTCATCCAGCGCCAGCAGCACCACGGCATCGCCGCCGCAGACGCTGGCCAGCACGCTTGGCTCGATCCGCAGGCGGTAGCCCTCGCGGTGGATCGCCTGCAGCGTCTCGTAGTCGGGCAGCTCGCGCCCGACGATCAGCAGATCGGCCATGGCTAGTCCTTTGGCTCCTTGGCGATAGCGAAGGCGCACTTCTCGCAGCCGTTGCCCTGGCAGGCGGTCTGCTCGATTGGGAAGCTGCGCCCGCCCGTAACCCAGGTGAGCGCCTCTTCCAAAATACCCTGGGCCAGCGCGCCCGAGGGCCGCTCGGTGGTGCGGCCCCAGCAGATCGGGCATGCGTCGATGGTGTAGACAAACTGGCCGCGCTGCTCCTCCACGTGGGTCGGCTGGTCGCTGAAACGGTCGAAGGTCTGCGCGGTGGCGTTGAGCGCGATCTTCAGCTTCATGGTCAGCGGCATCAGCTTGAGCGCAAGGTCGGCCATGCCCAGCAGCGGCCCGAACTCCTTCAGGCCCAGGTTGAAGGCGTAGCGCCCGGCCCGCAGCTCCATGCCCCTGGCCCCGCGTGCGCCATACATCACGTGCGTGGCCTGCGAGATCGCGGACAGGTCGGCGAACGGAAACTCGCGCTTGAGATTGGCAGGCGGGTAGTTGCCGATCAGGTGTTTGGTGCCCGCCAGATTCAGCAGCGCGCTGACGCCGTTGCGGCCCATCACATCCTCTAGGCTCAGCAGGTAGAGCCGACCGATCAGGTTGGGGTAGAAGCGCGGCGCGCTGGTGTCTAGGGTTTCGGTATTAGTCATAGGCTTTCTGGGTTCTGGGGTTCGCAGGATACGCCATCGATGCCGAGCGCGTGGGGGTGCGGCGCGATCAGATCGTGCCCCGCCGCGTAGATCGCCTCGCAGTCGGCGTCCTCGGGTGGCGGCGCGGGTGCGGCCCCAAGCTCGGCGCGCCAGATCTCCTGCACGGGCGCGAAGCCCATGCGGCGGTAGAAGCGGCGGGCGGGAAGATTCGATGCGGTCACATAGAGCTGGATGCGCTCGTAGCCGCGCCCGTGCGCCCAGCTCGCTCCCAGCGACATCAGCCGCCGCGCCAGATCGTGGCCGCGCAGCTCCGGCTCCACATACAGCGCCAGCAGCTCGGCCCAGTGGCGGTGGCGGAACAACGGCGAGTCGGTGTGGCCGTCCATCATCAGCAGGCCAACCGGATCGCCCTCGCGCCAGGCCAGCAGCGTGAGGCCGTGGCCTGCGGCATGCAGGTGGGCCAGATGCTCGTCGAGCACATCCTGCCAGCCCTCGGCCAGGGCAAAGCGCGGGTCGAGCGCGGCATTGAAAGCGTGCAGCCGCCCGAACAGCAGCTGCACAGCCCACGAGTCAGCGGGCGCGGCGCTGCGGATGTCCAGCTTTTCGGTTAGGGTCTGAGTCATGTCTGTGATCCTCCGCTCGGCATGTGCCACATCGGCCATAGATCTCCAGCACGTGGCCCTGCACCGCGAAATCAAGCGCCGCCAGCGTGTCGGCCAAAGCCCGCTCGACCGAGCAGCCGTCGAGCAGGGTGGCGACCCCGCATACCGTGCAGATCACGCAGTGGCTGTGGCCCGGCAGCATGCGCACATAGTCGTTGGGCGCGTGGTGCAGCCTGCCGATCCAGCCGCGCTCGCGCAGCCACTCGATGGTGCGGTAGATCGTCGGGCGGCTGCAGCGCTCAGGCTGGCCGCCCAGCGCCGCGACCGCATCCTCGGCAGAGAACGGCGCATCGCGCTGGGCGATCCAGGCGATCACCGAGCGACGCGGTGTGGTCGAGCGGTGGCCGCTCTCCAGCAGTGCCCGCTCCACGCCATCGCGCCAGATCGCTGCGGCGGGGGCGCTCACGGTTGCGCCCGCACCCACTCGTAGGCGGGCTGCGCCGGGCTGGCTGGTGCGCCCTCGTGGCAGGCGGCGAAGCTGCGCTCCAGTGTGGCCGCATCCACCCCGTCGGGCGTGCCGATCAGCACCAGCTGCGTGCGCGGCGGCTCCGCGCCCCACGGCTCGCCCACCACCAGCGAGACCCGCCGCCCAACCAGGTGGAAGATCACCCGCCGCTCCGGCGCGTCGGCCAGGGCAACCAGTCCCTTGCCACGGTAGATCGACACCGGCAGCGCGCCCAGCACCTCGCGCAGGCGGGCCAGCACCAGCGGTGTTTCGGATGTGTAGCTCCACGTGCCAAACTGCTGGGCGTGGTCATGATCATGCTCATGATTATGTCCATCAATCGCCATCGCATCAAGCGCGATGCGGTGCTTGCCCGCGCCCATCACGAACTCCAGCGGCACCCGGCCAAACGTCGACTCCAAAATGCGGGCGCGCGGCACGATCTGGCGCACCCAGGTGTAGAGGAAGCCGCGCCGATCCTCGCCCACCAGATCCATCTTATTCAGCACCACGATGTCGGCGGCGGACACCTGATCGATCACCGTGGCCTCGTAGCCATGGCGGGCATCCACCTGCTCGGCATCCACCACCGCCACCACGCTGTCAAGCATCAGCACGCCGCGCAGCTCGGGCATGCGGAAGGTCAGCGCGATGGCCAGCGGGTCGGAGATGCCGCTGGCCTCGATCACGATATAGTCAGGCGGGGTAGGGCGGCGCAGCACCTGCAGCACCACATCCAGCATGTCATCGCGCAGCGTGCAGCAGATGCAGCCGTTGGCCAGGCTCACCGCGCCATCCTCCACCTCCACCACCAGCTGCGTGTCCACATTGATGCTGCCGAAATCATTCACCAGCACGGCCACGCGCAGCCCGTGGTCGGCGCGCAGCAGCTGGTTGAGCAGCGTAGTCTTACCCGCACCCAGAAAGCCGGTCAGCACCATCACCGGCACAGGGGCCGGAAGCGTTGGGATATCCATCCACATTCTCCTCATCACCAGCGGCAGCAGCTGCAGCCGCCGCCGTGCCATACCCGCCCCGCGCTCTGCGGCTCGGCGGGGCTGCCCTGGGCGCGCGCCCCAGCGCCGATGCTGAAGCGGCTCACCTCGCGCACACAGAAGCCGTGGCAGATCGGGCAGACCGTGGGCATGTCAGCCAGCTCCATCGGGCGGCGCTCCTCCAGCTCGATCTCGCACTCGGGGCAGCTATACACATAGTACGGCATCTATCAGCCTTTCCCACACTGCGGCGGGCACATCGTTGGGAAGTGCGACATCGGCGTGCAGCCGCAGCTTGGCATCCAGGTGCGGCAGGCGCAGTGCGGTGGAAGCATCCAGCAGCGCCACCGAGAGCACCGCCCGACCCGCGACACGCATGCCATCGAGCAGCGTGGCCAGCAGCTCGGGGTCGGCGGCGGCGGGCGCGACCAGCAGGGCCACGTCGGCCCGCGCGGCGCGGATGGCCCGCAGCAGCTCGCTGGCGATGCCGCAGCACACGCAGCCGCCGCGCAGCCGCACCACGGGTGCGCCCAGGTCGGGCAGCGGGCGGTCGGCGTTGTCGAGCACCTCGACCGTGCGCCCGCTTCGCTGGAGTAAGCGCACAGTTTCGGCGGCTGAACGTTCTTTTAAAATAACCGATACGCCCAGCAGCGCTATGATCGACGGCTGCAATCAGCGCTCCGCAGGCGCGGCATACAGCGCCACCGTACCATCGGCGCGGCCCACCGCCAGCCAGCGGTCATCCGGCGACCAGGCGAGCTGGGCCACCGCGCTGCCGCCGCCAAGCTGGGCCAGCGGGCGGCGGCCCTTGCCCACATGCCACACCGCCACCAGCCCATCCTCGCCACCCGAGGCCAGCAGGCCACCGCGCCGCTGGAAATCCAGCGCGCTCACCATGTCCTCGTGCGCGGCCAGCTGAAGCGGGCGGCTGCCCTCCGGCCCCTTGCCCGCGCAGTCCCACACCGTCACCGTATGCGCGCCGCCAGTGGCCAGATAGCGGCTGGAAGCATCCCAGGCCAGCTCACGCACCTTGCTGGGGTAGCCCCACATCTGCAGATCCTGGCCGGTCTTGGCCACCCAGAAGTGCACGGTGGCATCCTGATCGCCCGTGGCGATAAAGCTACCATCAGGGCTCCACGCGATAGTTAGGATGGATCCTTTCCAAGAAAAGCGGCCCAGCGCCTCATCGCTCGCAGGCTGCCAGAATGCGATATTCCCATAGGTGGCCGAGGTCAGGATGGGAAAGTTACCCGTCGGCAGCGCCGACGCGCCCGACGTGCCTGCGGCGGGGCGGCCCCACACCGGCATCCAAGCCAGGCCCGAGATGGTGTTGGCGTGGTCGGGGTACTCGCGCACCAGCTGGCCCTGGGCATCCCACACCCGCAGCTTGCGGCCAGCGGCAGAAGCCAACAGCGGCGTGTATGGTTCGCTGGCCGCCGCCTCGGGGGCGGCGCTGCACCCGCGCGGGGTGCGAGCTGCGCTGCGCTGCGGCACGCTCCATGCCAGCCGCTCGACCCAGGCCGCGCCACCTGGCATGGCCGCCAGCTCCGCGCCGCTTGCGCTGTCCCACAGGCGAATCATGCCATCCTGACCGGCGCTGGCCAGCAGCCCGCGCCCATCGGGGCACCAGGCCAGCGCCAGTGTGCCGAAGCCGTGGCCGCGCAGCGTGTGCGCCACCGCGCCATCCGCCGCACGCAGCAGCGTGATCGGGCCGTTCACATCGGCCACCGCCAGCAGCGCGCCATCGGGCGAGAAAGCCAGCGCGCTGACGTGGTCGTCAATCGTGGCCTGCCACTGGGCGCGCAGGCTGGCCGCGCCTCGCCGCGACTCGCTTATGCCAAACATGCCACAAACCCCTCGTTCAGCGCCGCGCGGTCCAGGTTCCGCCCGATGAAGATCAGCTTGTTGGCGCGCGGCTCGCCGCCCCACTCGCGGTCGGGCCTGCCGTCGAACAGCATATGCACGCCCTGGAACACAAATCGGCGCGGCTGGCCCTTGATGCTCAGCACGCCCTTCATGCGGAAAATGTCCGGCCCCTGGGTGCGCAGCAGGTCGCCCAGCCAGCGGTTCAGCCGGTCGGCATCCAGGTCGCCGCCCAGCGTGATGCCCACCGAGCTAACCGCCTCGTCGTGCTCGTGGTCGGGCTTGTAGGCGTGGCTGTGCGCGGGGGCCAGCGGCTCGCCCTCGCGCAGCAGCGCGGCGTCGAACTCGTCGGGGTGGTGCTCGGTAAAGAGGGCGTAGGCCCCAGCGCTGGCGATCTCCAGCGTGAAGCTGGCCGCGCCCTCACCCACCAGCAGCTGGTAGAGCTGCTTGCCGGGGCGGATCGCACCGCCCTGGGCCAGCTCGCGCTCGCTGTCGGAGAAGGCCAGCACCGCGTCCATCTGCGCCGACTCTAGGTCGGCGGGCGTCGCGCCTTGGAGCGGCAGGGCCACCAGCTGCATGGCCGGCTCGGCGGGCACGGGCAGGCGCAGCTCGTAGCGGCCCGGCTCCAGCAGGTACGCGCCGCCCCACTCGAAGGGGTACTCCGGCTCCATAAACTGCGGGTCCACATCCATCGCGCGGTCGAGGTTGAAGCCGCCCACGTGCAGCACCTTGTCGAGGTCGATCTGGGCGTTCTCGGCGCGGTAGATCTTGGCCGCGCTGTTGATCTGGGCGATGCGCGCCTCGACGGCGGCCAGCTCGGCGGGGGTGACGAGGTCGATCTTGTTGAGCACGATCACATCGGCGAAGGCGATCTGCTCCTGGGCCTCATCGCTGTCGTCGATGTGCATGCTGATGTGCTTGGCATCCACCAGCGTCACAATGCCGTCGAGCTGGAGCTTCTGCTGCATCTCGTCGTCGACAAAGAAGGTCTGCGCCACCGGGCCGGGGTCGGCCATGCCGGTGGTCTCGATCAGGATGTAGTCGAACTTGTCGCGGCGCTTCATCAGGTTGCCCAGGATGCGGATGAGGTCGCCGCGCACGGTGCAGCAGATGCAGCCGTTGTTCATCTCGAAGACCTCTTCCTCGGCGTTGATCACCAGATCCTGGTCGACGCCCACCTCGCCAAACTCGTTCTCGATCACGGCGATGCGCTTGCCGTGCTGCTCGGACAAAATGCGGTTGAGCAGCGTGGTCTTGCCCGACCCAAGGAAGCCGGTGAGCACCGTCACCGGCACGCGCGCTGAAGCTGTAGCAGTCACCCCTCGCTCCTCTCCATGCCAAGAGCATATTCTTAAATGATACAACGTACCAATTAATGTTTAGACAATGTATCATTAAGACTGGGTTTCGTCAAGATTCTTCACCACCAGGACTCCAAGGGGAACCAATAACCTCGAAAACACGAAGGGGAAAACCAGTTTGCCGCCCCAGCCTTGGCTGTATTGGGGTACGGCTATCGCGAAGCGAGATCGCAGCTCAATAAAAAAAAGATGGTGCGCCTCAAAAAGTGACATACCATCTCAATAAAAGCTGCGGCATCATCCCAAAGCTACGTTATTCGCTGGCAGACCTGAAAGCGCCCATCGGGCAAGGCCCATGCCTCCACCCACGGCTCGGCATCGCGAAATGTCCACACCAGCAACGCCGCGCTGGCAAAATCCTCCCAGTCCCCATCGGGCCAGGGAAAGTGCCAGCCGCCCACCACCGCCACCGGAGCGGTATCGCGGTAGAGCGGGCAAAGATCGGCATAGGCGCGCGCATAGGCCCGCTCCTCTTGGGGCGAAAGATCGCGCCCCAGTGCCTCGGCAGGCGGGAACGAGCGGGCAGGCATACCGCAGAGTGCCACACCGCCCGCATCGGGGCGCGGCGCAACCCCCTGCGCAACAATACCGCCGCCGCACGACTGCGTGTCGACATACACACTCAGCCAGCCGCGCTGCGGGAGCGCCAGCGCCACGCAGTCGAGGCTGATCACATGGCGATATGGCCCTGGTGGCGCGGCAACAGCCCCCGCCCCGCCCCAAAGAGCCACCGCCGGATCGCCCACCGACGCCTCGTACAGCTCGACGCACGGGCGGGTCAGCACCCAGCCAGCCTCAACCAGATCGCGTGTGTCGGCATGCCCATCGCCTTTATGCCGGACGCCAAGCCAGCGCCGAATCCGCTCGATCAACATGACATCCAGCCTCTATCTCAGCTAAAGGGGAAGGCTGGCTCCGCCGCCAGATCTCCCTCAAGCAGCTTGTACAGCATATCTTTCGGCAAAGGCAGATACGAGCCATCTACCTTGAGGTGGTAGCATACGAGATGATCATCAATAAGATCAAGAATCTCCTCTGGAATCACCCATTCATCGCCAAATATATGATTTAAGCCGCGCATTGGATGATCATCTTCTTGGATCAGGCTACATATCCCATTATGATATATGCTATAGCCATAGATGCCAGCATGATCTCCATGCCATACCGCGCACAGCGGAGAAAACTGATGGCTTAGCTCACAGCAAAGCGCATCTAGCGAAAAATCCTCATCTGCTGACCAGAGCGAAAAATAAAAGAGCGGTGCTAATTGAGACTGCAATTTTCCCATTATGACATAGATATCTGTCATAGCAGATCGAATAGTCTGCGATCGGCTCAGATCCTGCATCCCTATCGGCTGCATCGTCATATTCAGGCAGATATCTATGCCCATTATTGCCCCACTTTCGATAAAGCATCGCCACGCCATCTCAGCCACAATAGCATACGCGCAGCGTGACCCAAGAAATGACACACGAGGGCGACGCACATCACCCCAGCGGCGGGTGGATAACCTCCACCCGATCGCGCTTGGCGAGCATATCCCAGTAGATCTCGGCCAGGTCGTTGGGGTCGATGGTGGTCAGGGTCGCGCCATTGGGCAGATCGACCTTCACCGCACCCGAGGTGATCATCTGGTGGCCCTCGCTCCCCGCGATCAGCCCCGAGACCGTCAGCGCGCCTGCGTAGATGCCCTTGGGCGCAAGCTCGCCGTGCAGCGAGTAGCTATAGTTGCGCGCCGCCGCCATGGCCGGCCCGAAGCCGCTCATATATGGCCTGCCCTGCACCGCCGTGGAGCCTTGGCCCACCAGGATGGCACCGTCGCCACGGGCGATCATCTCTGGTAGAATAATCTGCACAAGCTCAATCAGGGTCAGCGCGTGCAGATTGAGCTTGTCGGCCAGCTGCTGCGATGTCAGCGACGCGGCGGGGATGAACGGGGCCGTGCTGATCGGCGCGTACTCAAGGATATCGATCCGACCAAAGCGCGCGCGGATGGACTCCACCAGCCCGGCCATGTCCTGCGGGCGCGAGAGATCGGCGGGGAAGGCCTCGGCCTCGATGCCCTCCGCCGCGAGCGTGGCCTTCAGGGCGGCCAGCGGCTCGGGCCGCCGCGCCACCAGCGCCACCTGGTAGCCCTCGCGCCCAAAGCGGCGGGCCACCGCAGTGCCTAGCCCAAGGCCTGCGCCAAAGATAGCGATTGTTTTTGTCATAGAAATGGCCTCCGTTTACAAAGTTGACACTAGCATCAACTTATTGAAAACAGTACTATAAGTTGATGCTAGTGTCAACTTATACACAGGCACCATGGACGCACCACCAAAACTACGGCAGGATGCCCTGCGCAACCTCGAAAAGCTCAAGCAGGCGGCGACCGAGGCCTTCCAAGCGCATGGGCTGAATGTACCGCTGGAGCTGATCGCCCAGCGCGCAGGCGTCAGCACCGGAACGCTCTACAATCGCTTCGGCAGCCGCGAGGCCCTGATCGACGCGGTGCTTCCTGATCTCGCACAAGCCCACTTCGCCATCATCTTCCGCGAGGTTGAGGCGCACACCGACCCATGGGAAAAGCTGGTCTGCTACATCCAGCAGGTCAGCGAGCTGCAATGGGCAAACCGCGCGCTGAATGATGCCATCGCGCAGATCTACCCCCAGGCCATCCATCTTGTAGCGGCGTGCAGCAAGACCATGGCCTATGGGGATGCCCTGATCGCAAGCGCGCACGCACATGGCGTGCTGCGCGCTGACTTCTCGGTGGAGGATCTGTTCTTCATCTTCTGGACCAACGGCATGCTGATCCGCAGCGACGAGCCAAGCGCCAAGCAGCACTGGGAGCGCCACCTCGCGCTGCTCTTGGACGGCATGCGCGCCGCCCAGCCCTAGCCACACTCTATCGGCTCCAAACGCCAGGAAAGGATACCCCATGCCTATCGACCCGCACATCCTGGCCTTCATCAGCATCGTTGCGCTGCTCACCATCACGCCGGGGGCCGACACCATGCTCACCATCCGCAGCGTGCTCGCGGGCGGGCGGCGGGCGGGCATCCTCACCACGCTGGGCATCAGCTCGGGGCTGTTCTTCCACGCCGCGCTCTCTGCGCTGGGCTTGTCGGTCATCCTGGTGCAGTCGGCCATGGCTTTCACCGTGGTGAAGTGGGTGGGCGCGGGCTACCTGATCGTGCTGGGCGTGCAGTCGCTGCTCCACGCGCTGCGCGGCGCGCCCGCCCAGTCTGCCGAGGAGAAAGCCCCAGCCCGCCCCAGCCCGCTGCGCTCGGCCTACCTGAATGGGCTGCTTACCAACGTGTGCAACCCCAAGGTCGCGATCTTCTACCTGGCCTTCCTGCCGCAGTTTCTCGATCTGGCCCGCCCCATGCTGCCGCAGGCGCTGCTGCTGGGCGGCATCCACGCCGCGCTCAACACCGCGTGGCTCTCGCTGATCGTGCTGCTGTTCGGCCAGTTCCGCGCGCTGCTGCGCAGGCCCGCCGTCCAGCGGCGGCTGGAGGCCATCACCAGCGTGGTGCTGATCGGATTCGGGCTGCGGCTGGCGGTTGAGTAGCACATCTTTCACCACCGAGACTCCAAGGGAAGAGACAAGACACCTACCACAAAGACACAAAAGCGCAGATAAAATTGAATAGCGTGCGGCGCACAATCTTGCCTGCCGCCGCGCTATACTGGGGGCGGCAACAGCTAGCAAGCGAGGCACAATCGAAGCCCCATGCAGAATCAAGCAGAATCTCTTAACCCCAACGAGCAGGCAAACGAGAACAACCCCAGCGAGCAGGCCCAATCCGAGCTTCAGGAGTACCTCGCCGCCAGCGCACTGCGGCGGCAGGTGTTCCCGCGCGCCGCGCTGGTGGGCCTGGCCGCTGGCGCGGTCGCGGTGGTCTTCCGCTGGCTGCTGGCGGGCGGCGACGACGTGCGCGCGGCGCTGCTCACATGGGCGCACACCATGCCCACGGTCGGCTGGATCTTCCCCATGCTGTTTGGCGCGCTCGGTGCTGTGGCGGCGGTCTACATGGTGCGGCGCTACGCCCCCGAGGCCAGCGGCAGCGGCATCCCCCACCTAGAGGCGGTGCTGCACCGCCTGCGCACGCTCGACTGGCGGCGCGTGCTGCCGGTGAAGCTGGCGGGCGGCACCCTGGCCATCGGCGCGGGCATGGTGCTGGGCCGCGAGGGGCCGACGGTGCAGATGGGCGGCGCGGCAGGCGACGCGGTGGCCAGCCTGCTCAGATCGCCCGCCCAGGAGCGCCGCACGCTGATGGCGGCGGGCGCGGGCGCGGGCCTAGCGGCGGCCTTCAACGCCCCACTCTCGGGCGTGCTGTTCGTGCTAGAAGAGGTGCAGCGCGACTTCCGGCCCATCGTCCTGGGAGCGGCCTTTGTCGCCGCCGCCGTGGCCGACATCCTGGCGCGGCTGGCGGCGGGCCAGCAGCCGGTGTTCAGCGTGCCGGCCTACCCGGTGGCCCCGCTCGCCGCGCTGCCAGCCTTCGCCGCGCTGGGCGTGATCGCAGGCGGCATGGGCGTGGTGTTCAACCGCGTGCTGCTGCGCACGCTCGACCTGAGCGCGCTGCTCCAGGGCAGGGGGCGTGGCGCAGGGCTGGCCTACGCCGCCATCGTTGGCGCGCTGGTGGGGCTGGTGGCCTGGTTCACCCCCATGGGCGTAGGCGGCGGCCACACGCTCACCGAGCTGGTGCTAGAGGGCAATGTGGCGCTGGCCGCGCTGCCGCTGTGGTTCCTACTGCGCTTCGCCCTCACCATGGGCAGCTACAGCACGGGCGCGCCGGGCGGCATCTTCGCGCCGCTGCTGGTGCTGGGCGCGCTGCTCGGGCTGGCCGTTGGGCAGCTGGCGCATATGGTTGCCCCCGAGGCCGTGCCGCAGCCGGGCGTGTTCGCAGTGGTGGGCATGGCCGCCTACTTCACCGGCATCGTGCGCGCGCCGCTCACCGGCATCGTGCTGATCATGGAGATGACCGGCAGCTACAGCCAGATGCTGCCCCTGCTGGTGAGCTGCTTCTGCGCATACGCTGTGGCCGAGTACCTGCGCGACCTACCAGTGTACGAAGCGCTGCTGGAGCGCGACCTGCGGCGCGGCGGCAGCGCCAGCCCGCACCGCGAGCCGGTGGTGGTCGAGCGAGAGGTCGAGCCGGGGTCGCCCTTTGCGGGCAGGCAGATCCGCGACCTGGGGCTGCCGCCCGGCTGCATCATCGTGCGCTGCGTGGAGGATGGCCGCGAGCATGTGCCCACCGCGCGCACCCGCCTGGTACCCCACATGCGCATCACCGCCGTGGTCGGCCCCGAGGCCGAGGGCGGGGTGGAGGCGCTGCGGCGCGGCTGCGAGGCATAAAATAAACAGCGTATCGCGATAAAAAAACAGCTTGATACGTTCTTTTCCATATGCGTGCTGTTGGCGCTCAGAAGAGCAAAGATATCGGCAGTGGTCGCTCTCTTATGTCTTGAATGAGGCCAGCGCCCGTGCTATGATGAATTTATTAGGCACTGATACGCCAGCCGACAGACGCGCCGCAGCCGCGCATCGATGAGGAGAAGCCATGAGCGAGCCTGTACGAGTTCCCCGCCGCAAAGAGGAGCCAGCCCCGGTCGCCACCGAGGAGCAGCTCGGCTGGGGCGGCGGCGGAGCCACCCAGACCCCCACGCTTGACTTCCGCAAGGTCAACCTGCGCGGCGAGGAAAGCGCCCAGGCCCCCACCGCCGCCAGCGAGGGGCAAGAGCTGATGGCCCGGGAGAACGGCTCGCCTGGCGAGAAGGCCGCCCCTGCCCCCGCCGAGCAGCAGGCCGAGGCCATCGAAGCGCCCAACCTCGCGCCCGCCACCGGCGACAAAAGTGCGCCCTCTATGATCGACAAGGCCAAGTCGGTCGAGATCCTCACCACATCCTACGGCAGCTACACCACCATCACTGGCGGCAAGGTCGAAGTGCTTGAGCAGGCCGCATTCCAGGCCGCCTACGACAAGATCTACGGCAAGACAGCCTACGCCTGGGATAAATATGTCGCCACGAAATTCGGCAACCTTGAGGGCTTCGCCCACAAAGGCACCAACTATATCAATAAAAACGTCGGCTCGGTCGACGTGGTGCCGCACGAGATGCTGCACAACAACGCCAACAAAGACTGGACGCCCTTCGCGGGGTCCGAGCTGAACGAGGGCACCACCGAGTACCTGACGATCAAGGCCGTCACCGCCGCAGGCTACACCGCATCGCACAGCTACCCCGACCAAGAAGGCGTGGTGCAGGCGCTGGTCGGCGTGGTGGGCGAGGAGCTGATCCTGAACGCCTACTTTAAAGGTGCGGTCAAACCGCTGCAGGAGGATATGGAGAAGAAGTGCAGCGGAACCTGGGCCAACTTCAAGAAGGCCATGCAGGACACGCGCTGGGAAGACGCCAAGGCGCTGCTGAAGCCCAAGAAGGACGATGCGGCCAAGGAGAAGACAAAGTAGCATGAACGATCACAGCGCATACCATCGCCAGGCAGCCGAGGCCCTGCTGGAGGGCACCGAGGGCGAGCAGCGTAAGGCAGGCGAGCAGGCGCTTCACGCGCTGATAGACTTGTGGCTGGATGGCGCGCAGGCCGACCCCGCCGACGTGGTGCAGATCGGCATCGACGATCTGGCCAGCGCCACCCAGGGGCAGCCGCCCGACCAGCGGGTGGCGAGCATCCAGCAGACCCTCACCCGCCGCCAGGCCGATAAGCTAGTGCGCCAGGCTGTGGCCATGGCCCTGCCCGTGGCGCGCGGCGAGCAGCCCGCCCAGCAGGCCCTCCCCGAGGCCGAGCGGCTAGCCCAGCAGATCGACGAGCTGCTGGCCGAGGTGCGCGCCCTGCCCGACGCCAGCCTGCGCCAGCGCCTGCTGAGCGATCTGGCCAGCGCCGACCTCGACTGCCGCTACGTGATCAGCGGCGGCAACGGTGCGACGAGCACCCGGCTGGCCCGCCAGCTCGACAGCTAGCAGCCTACACAGAAAGCGGCCCCCACTGCGGGGGCCGCTTTCTGCTGCCTCGCGCCCCTGGCTAGCGCCCAGCGATCCGAAACGACATGCGGATGGCGCTATGCAGATCGTGTGTAGTGGTGATCTGGAAGCCATCCGACAGCCCCACCATCGACTGCGCCACCTCGGGCGCGATCCCGCACATCAGAACCGTGGCCCCCAGCAGCTGCACGGCCTTGGCCGTCTGCATCAGCAGCGACACCACCTGCGCATCCATCACCGCCACCCCGCTGATGTCGATGATCGCCACGCGGGCGTGGTGCTCGGCGATCTCCTCCAGCAGCCGCTGCTGGATCAGCGCGGCCCGCGCCGCGTCGATCAGGCCGATCAGCGGCAGCAGCAGGATGTGCGCGTCGATGTTGAGCACCGGCGTGGAGAGCGCGCGCACGGTCTGCAGCAGCTGATCCTGCTTCTGCGCGGTGGCGGTCGCCTCGGCCACCAGGTGCTCCAGCTGGTCGTTGGCAAGCTGGAGCGCCGCCTGCTGCGCGCGCTGCTGCTCCCACGCCAGCGTCATATGCAGCGCGCTGGCCACCTGCTCGGCAAACACCATGTACAGGCCCTGCTCGTAGTCGTCGAAGCTGCCGCGCCGCAGCCGGGCCACAAACAGCCAGCCCAGCAGCTTGCCCATCTGCCGCAGCGGGATGCTGAGCGCCGCGCGCAGCGGGTACTGCTGCAGCAGCGGGTTCGGCAGATCGTCGCACGCGCCCGAGACCATGTGGTCGAAGCCGCCCTCGCTCGGCGCCATGCTGGCGGCCACGTGCTTCATGCGCACGCCGCGCGCCGCGCGCGCGCGCAGCAGGCCCTGCTCGTCGTCGAACACGTAGAAGATCGCGATCTCCGATCCCAGCAGCCGACACGCCTTATCCAGCGTCAGCTCGAAGACGCGCTCGCGGCTATCGACATATTTTGAGATCGAGGCGATCTCATACAAGATCGCCAGCTCGTGCTCGCGCGCGGATTGATCTGCCGACAGACCTGATTCCATGCTCCCTCGCTTCTTCACCGTGCCCGCGTGCGATCAGCCTACTGCCCGATCACACAGACCACAATCGTCTTGTTGTGAAAGCTCGGCGCGCCCTCCGCCGAGGCGAACTCGCCAAAGCTATACATGCCCACCAGCGGCACATCCTGCCCAACCACCTCGCGGATGCGGGCAAGCTCCTCGCTGCTGCGCTCACCCAGCAGCGGCGGTCGCGTCACGCAGTCGAAGACCAGCGCCGCCACAGGCTTACCCTCGACCCCGCGCATGGCCTGCTGCGCCGCCACGGTGGCGGCCTCCACCAGCGAGCCAGGGTCGCCCTCCATAATATGGGCGATCGCGTGCGAGGGCAGCGCGCCGATGCACTTGATGCCGCCCTGGTCGGTGACGCCAAATGGCAGACGCACCAGGTACTCGCCGCCCATCTGCGGGAAGCCGATCGGGTGGAAGCGGGAGACGGTGTGAAGCTGCTCGGCATGGCCGAGCTGGGCGATCTGCTGCCGATACACTTCGAAGGCGGGCCTGCCGTTAAACTCGTGGATGATGTTGCCCTCGCTAGCGGTGATCACCAGCCGCCGCCCAGTGGGCTTCCAGCCGTGGTGGACGCCATAGCCCAGCGATGCACCTGTGCGCAGCAGGGCCAGCGCCACCGCATCATTCTCGATCACATCGTTGGCGAACAGCGAGGTGTGGCCAAAATTCAGGTTATCGCCAGCCGCACCGCCCAGGATGGGGCAGAGCGGCCCAAACACCGCGCTGATCGACGAGAGCGCCGAGTCCATGGCCATCGCGCCGGTGAGGCCGTCGGCAAACATCAGCGCTAGGTTGTGCTGGCCCTCGGCGCAGGCCAGCAGCGGCTCAAGCGCCTCGGCGGCCTGCTCGCCGCTTGCGGTGGGCGCGGTGCTCAGGCCCGAGGCAATCGAGAGCGCCACCTCTAGCTCGCCGCCGAGCGCCAGCACAGCGACGCCCGATGGCGTGTGCCCCTCGGCGGTGATCAGGCCGCCGCTGCAGCAGCCGATCATAGGCGCGCCCCCGCCTGCGGCGCGGATGCCCCGCACGGCCTTGGCCTGATCGTGCTGCTCGGTGGTGAAGGCGATCAGCAGCTTGGGCGGCACGCCGCCAAGCGCTGCGAGCGCCTGCTCGGTGGCCGCCGCCCCGGCCCGCTGCGAGTCGCCTATCGCGCTTAGACCTGCGCCTGCGATCAGAGACATAGCTTGCTCCTTTATGTTCGTGCGCCCACCCGCTGGATCCCCGCCCCTGCACCATGGCGCACCTTCTATTTATGCCATAGCATGCTCCACCGATGCGGACAAAATAGCAGCAGATGTGGTACGCCTTGATTGCGATTGCTGATTGCCACAACACGTCCGTACGATCATGCCTCATACTCTCTGAGCAATATGCAACACCTACCGCACATCGCCGCCACCAGCTCACCTCACAAGATGAATGACATGTGGAACTCGATCATTGCTAGAGCGATAGATCTATGGCACAATCACATCTGCTTTGAAGAAATTCGAGGCAGATACCAAACGAACTTTCACCCAACAAGAGCGAACCATACGATCAGGGGAGGCTTATGGCCCGGATCGACGCCTATTTTTTCAGCATCCGCTGGGCCGAGCTCGGCAGGCTGGCCGCATCGCCCTGGTACACCTGGAGCGATGAGCAGGGCGAGCTGCTGCCAGCCTGCGCGGGCTGGCTGGCCGAGGAGCAGGCCGTCGAGAGCAACTGGAAGGTCGCCATTGATGCCGCCGAGGCCTATACGAGCATCCGCCACGCGCTGCCCGGCGATGCCCGCGCCCAGGCCGACAGGCTGTTCGGCCTGACCTTCGGCATAGCGAGCGACGATGAGTGGGCCGAACAGGCCATGTGCAGCACGCCCAAGCAGGCGCCGCAGGCTGCCGACCTCAGCCACAGCATCGGCCCGGCGCTAGCCGACGAGCTGATCGCGCTGTGGCGGCCAGCGCTGCGCGTCGAGATCGAGCGGGCCTGGCTGCCGCGCCCGCAGGACACCTATATCAACACCTGCGAGACCCTGATCGGCTACGCTGAAAGTTGGGTGGCGCTGCTGCGCGACATCCGCGCGCGCGGCGAGTGGGGGCTGCTGCTGGCGCTGGCCTACTAGCCCAGAGCACGAGGAGGGGGCATGGGAAGAAAAGGAACACAGCAGCTCCGCTCTAGCGCATATTTAGCGGAAAGTGGCGGGGGCTGAACCATATCATGTCTGGAGAAAAGAATGACAATGCGATCATGGTGGCAGAACCTGCCCGAGGAATGGCGGCGCGTGTTTCGCAAGGCCCTCAGGCTCAGGCCGCACGCCGAACCGGGCGACGCCGCGCTGGGCCAGATCCCCGGCATCACGCGGCTCACATGCAATAAGGCCGGGATCAGCTCGCTTGAGCCGCTGCGCACGCTGCCCAACCTGGCAGCGCTGAACCTGAGCAACAACCCAGGCCTCGCCGACCTCGCGCCGCTGGCGGGGCTGCCGCTGCGCACGCTGGTGTGCCGAAACACGCCGCTGGGCGATCTCGCGCCGCTGGGGCAGCTGGCCATGCTTGAGCACGCCGAGCTCTACGAGGCGGGTATCTCCTACCTCGCGCCGCTGGGCAACTGCAGTCGCCTGCGCCATCTGCACCTAGGCCGAAATCAAATTGGTGACATCGAGGCGCTGGCGCGGCTGCGATCGCTCGAAAATCTGAGCCTGCAGATGAACCCGATCAACGACCTCGCCGCGCTGCGCGGCCTGCGCCGCCTGCGCAGGCTAGACGCCATCGCCTGCGGGGTGCGCAGCCTCGCGCCGCTGGCCGATCTCGCCGCGCTGCGCCATATCTACCTTCACGAGAACTCGATCAACGACCTCGCGCCGATCCGCGATCTCACCGGGCTGCGGACGGTGCGCATCAGCCATGGAAACATCCGCGACCTCGCGCCCCTAGCTGGGATGCGCAGCCTAACCGATCTGTGGTGCACCGAGGAACAGATCAGCGACCTAGCCCCGCTCGCCGAGATCGCCAGCCTGCAGTTCGCCACGCTGTACGGCAACCAGCTGCGCGATCTGGCCCCGCTCTCCGGCCTGCCCAGGCTCTCATTCCTTGAGCTATCGCACTGCCAGATCAGCCAGATCGCCCCGCTCAGCGGTGCGCCCGCGCTTGAGGAGCTGTGGATCAACGAAAACCCCGTGGGCGACCTGCCCGCGCTCACGCTGCCCAGCATCCGCAGGCTGGTCGTCGACCGTTCGATCTCGCCCGAGCAGATCGCGCTTTTCATGCGCCGCCACCCGCAGGTGATCATTCGCTACCACTAGGCGGATGAATAAAGCCCCTGTTCATGGCACGCTTTCCCGCTGAAGTATCGTTGGGCAAAACAAATTTACTTACGATATCATAATATGCGCCAATTTTCACAGAGAAATAGAAGCATAGATAGAAGATCATCGACTTCTTCCCAAAAAGGTGTATACTCATGATGAAAGAGCAGATTAATCTATAGCACAGAGGGTTAAAATCCTTCTTTCAAGCCCTCACCGCTATCAAACCTCGTGTTAAGGAGTGAAATCATGCATCGTTCCGAACACATGCTCACTCGCTTGGCATCTCTCTGGATGGTATGGGCAGTGGTCGCCAGTACGAGCCTATCGCCGCAGCTACTGCAAGCAACGGCAGTAGACAACACCACCTACCTTCCTCTGATCGAGGGCGAGTATCTTCCGCAGATCGCGTTCTACACGAAGCACCAGGAAGGAACAGAATCCATCCGGAATCTATCGATCTTTAACCCGCCATACGGCGGGCTTGCACCGATAGCATCATCATGTTGTAGCGATGCGCCAGCATGGTCCGGTGACGGGCGGTTTCTCGTTTCACAGATGAAACTCTTTCAGGCTGAGACGCACAAGCAGTATCCGCTCAGCCAGATCAGGAGTATGTTATGGAAACCTGGCGGGCATCAGATAGCATATACCGATATAATCTCACTTACGCCGCCTATCTATCTCTTCGATCCAGATACAGGTCAGAAGCAGACGATTAACGTTCCAACAAGGGCCCCCTACACTCTTTCTGCCTGGTCGCCTGATGGCACTATGATCGTCGCCTTCGTCATGAGTCAACAAATGTACATCCTTTACCCGTATGCCACCACACAAGCACGCCACACAAGCGATCAGCACAACATCTCTGTGCCAGATTCCTATACGGTATCCGTATCTGGTGCAAGGTGGGCGCCAGATAGCACCCGCTTCGCCTATCGATTTAGTATGTATAGCCCTATTGAAGAGCCAAACGCAGGCATTATTATCTATCCCATCGATTCTCATCAAGACGGGTGGGGCATATCGCGTGAATATGGGTTCTCCGTATATGAGTGGTCGCCAAACAGCCAATTCATTGCGACCGGTGGGGAAAAGGGGGTGTGCATAGCCAGCGCCGATGGACAGGTGCGCATACTCAAAGAGACTCCCGCTGTCAGCGTGCTCCGCTGGTCGCCCGATGGTCGGCAGGTGGCCTTTACCTCTGAGCAAGATGGGCGCTGGGTGATACAGATCATGAACTCCGATGGCACAGCCTATCGCGTGCTGAGTAGCGCAGAGAGCACCATCACAGGCCCCCATAACGAACGGGGAGCGTTTATCTGGACAAAAGATAGCGACGCAATTATCTATGTCGAGCAAAACCGCCTGATCCGCCTCGCTATCACAGCAGGCGCACAGCCCCAGATCCTTGATCCTAGCGTGAACTTGCTGGTGGGCAGAGATCGCAGCGGTATGATTCTTTATGTGCAGCAGCGAGAGAGCGCATCCGTTATGCGCAGAGCGCGCGCCGACGGCAGCGCCATTGTCGATCTCTTTTCCATGGCCGATCCGATCATAGTCGCGAGGATTGCGCCATAGACAGCGAAAGACCTGATGCGAGCTACTCGCTCGCATCAGGTCTGATTATACCGCCCGACTCTAGCCCCTACTTGATCAGCACCAGTGTGCCCGCCACGATCAGCGCGATCCCCAGCGCCGTACGCCACGAGAATGGCTCGTGCAGCACCAGCAGCGACAGCAGCAGCACGAACACCAGGCTGGATTTGTCGAGCGCGGCCACCGGGCCGGTGGGGCCGAGCTGCAGCGCGCGGAAGTAGCAGATCCACGACAGCCCGGTAGCCAGCCCCGACAGCACCAGAAATAGCACCGTGCGCCCCGAAAGCTGCGTCACCTCGCGGCCCAGCCCACGGTAGGCCACGATGCCCCAGGCCACCACCAAAATGACGATGGTGCGCACGGCGGTGGCCACATCCGAGTTGGTGTTCTTGATGCCGACCTTGGCCAAGATCGTGGTCAGCGCGGCGAAGAGGGCCGATCCGAGCGCGTAGAGCACCCACGGCTGTTTAAACGATTCCATAGCGATACGATTACATCCATTCAGGCCTGCCCACATGCGCCAGGCAGAGCGGCTCGCCAGCGCGAGACTGGGCTATTATACCGCGTGGACATCGGCCTGGGCGCAGCCGAAAATAACCGCCGGTTGCCGTTTTTTAACTTCATTTGAAAAGTATTATCTTGAGAAATAGCATATATTAGCCTATACTAACACGCAGGTAATCGCTCTGCTGAGATTGAGATACAGGAGATACCCAATGATCGCCATCGTCTATGGCTCCTCGCTGGGCAACACCCAGGACGCCGCCGAGGCCATCGCCGCCGCGCTGAACAGCCACGAGGTGGCCACAACCCTGATCAACGTCGCCACCATCAAGCGCGACCTCACCCCGCTGCTGGCCTACGACACGCTGCTGCTGGGCTGCTCTACCTGGAACATCGGCGAGCTGCAGGACGACTGGTACGACGCCTTCCCGCTGTTCCAGAAGCTCGACCTGATGGGCAAGCGCGTAGGCCTATTCGGCTGCGGCGACCAGTTTGGCTACCCCGACACCTTCCAGGATGCGCTGGGAATCCTGGCGAAGGCCGCAATCGCCAGCGGGGCCACGCTGGTCGGGCGCTGGCCCACCGAGGGCTACGATCTCTACGAGTCGCTCGGCGTTGAAGATGGCATGTTTTTTGGCCTGGCCATCGATGATGACAACCAGGACAAGCTCACCGCAGGCCGGATCGAGCGCTGGGTGGGCCAGCTCGTGGGCGAGCTGCGCGGTGAGGCAAGCCAGGTGGCGGTTCAATAATCGCGAGACGCTCACGTCGAATATGAGATGCCGAGCGCCGCCGCCAGCACATCGCGGAAGGGCGTGGGTGGGCGCCCAAGCAGCCGCGCCAGCGCGGGGTCGACATGGGCAAACTCGCCCGCACGGCTGGCGCGGAACATGCCCAGCAGCAGCTCGGCTTGGTGCTCGGGCACGCCGTGGGCCAGCATGCCCGCCTTGTAGGCGGCGTCGGGCACCACCACGCGGCGGATGGGGTGGCCAGTCAGCTCCGCCGCGATCGCGGCCACCGCCGCCAGGTCCAGCGCCTCGGCCCCGGTCAGGGCAGCCGTGACGCCATCCAGGCCGCCCTCGCTCAGCGCCAGCGCGGCGGCCTCGGCCAGATCGGCGTGGGCGGTCCAGGAGACCGGGCCATCCTCCGGAGCGATCAGCTCGCCGGTGCGCACCGCATCGCCCAGCAGCTGGATGGCCGAGCTGGCATAGAAGCCGTTGCGCAGCGAGGTGAAAGCCAGCCCCGTGTGCCGCAGCAGATCCTCGGTGGCGGCGTGGTCGGGCATGGGCGCGAAGCGCGAGGCTGGCGATGCCCCCATGTGGCTGGTATAGAGGATACGCCCCACCCCCACGCGGGCCGCCGCGTCAATAGCATTGCGGTGGAGCCGCAGCGCCTCCTCGCCTGTGGTACTCGCCGATACGAGCAGCACCTGGGCCGCACCTGCGAAGGCCCGCGCGAGGCTGGCGGGGTCGGCGAAGTCGCCCTGGCGCACTGCGACGCCGCGCGCCGCAAGCTCGCCCGCCTGCTCTGGGCTGCGCACGCTCGCGCCGATCTGCGCGGCGGGCACGCGCGCGAGCAGCTGCTCGACCACGGCGCGGCCCAGTTTCCCATTTGCACCGGTCACGATAATCATGGCTTGCTCCTTCTCAGCGTAGCTGCTATCTTCCCAACGAATCAAGCTTCTCGATAGGAAACTGGATCTCTGTCAGCGAGTCGGTCAGATCTGCTCCGCGCCGCAGCGCGATCTTGCGGCGCGGGCCGACGATGGTGTAGCCGTTGGCGTCCATCCAGATTCCCAGCGACTGGTAGGCCAGGATGGCCAGCGCGGGGTGCCCGTGGTGCAGCACGCTGGCCATCTGGGGGCAGGCGGGCAGGGTGCAGGCACGCAGCCGCCCCTGGCTGTGTGCCGCTAAAGCGCGGGCATCGCCCAGAGGCATGGGCGCGATCAGCTCGACGCTCTGCTGGTCGTAGTCATCGGCATGCTCCCCATGCAGCACCATCAGGTGGTCGCTGGCCCGCGCGTCGTAGCGCCGCAGCAGCGACTCGATCAGGTCGACCCAGTGCGCAAACTCCTCGATATCTTGGTCGGTCATGCGCAGCGCAGCCGCCGTCATGGCTTTCACCGGCTTGCACACCACCTCGTAGGCTGGCCCGCCGCCATCGGCCCGCATGCGCAGCCGGGCCTCAACCCGCGCCAGCTGCTCTTGATCCGACTGGATCTGCCGCGCCAGCTGGGCCTGCCGGATGCGCAGCATGCCGTCGAGGGCGGCGGGCGTGACGCCCTCGCGCAGCAGCTCGGCGATCTGGGTCAGGCCAAGGCCCAGATCTTTGAAGGCGAGGATGCGGTGAAGCGACGGCAGCTGATCGACGGTGTAGAAGCGGTAGCCAGTATCGGGATCGACATGGGCGGGGCGCAGCAGGCCGATCTCATCGTAGTAGCGCAGCGTCACCATCGACACGTCGGCCAGCTTGGCAAAGTCGCGAATCTTTAGCATCACACCTCCCTTTGTACAAGATTAGCCATATCCCACCGTGAAGGGTACACGTTCAGGCAGGGTGAAAGTCAAGCAAAACCTGGTAAACTCCAGTGTCTAGGTGCTCTCAATACCCAGAAGGTTTTTACTACCAAGACACCAAAGCGACAAAAAACGAACACCACAAAGGCGCGAAGGAAAAAGCGATTCGCCACCAAAACGCACAAGGCATCAGACAAAACACATAGACCCTGTGTGGTATGCTCGTGCGGATATCAGATTGAGCGGGGTGATTAAATGAGCGGAGAGACCGACCTAGCCAAGCTGCTTGGCAGCATGCGCCCAGCACTGGACGAACGCGCCTACTGCTTCTGCACCGTCGCGGCGGGCGCGTACCGCCTTGGCGAGCGGCTACCCAAGGGGCTGTTTGTGGAGGATGAGGGAGTGACGTTGATCCTTGAGGAGGATGCGGCGGGCGATCTGGCCCCGCCCGATGCGCCGCGCTGGGCCTGCATCACGCTGGCGGTGCACTCCTCGCTGGAGGCGGTGGGGTTCATCGCCGCGATCAGCGGGCGGCTGGCCCAGGCCGGCCTGAGCGTGAACCCCGTGTCGGCCTACTTCCACGACCACCTGTTCGTGCCGTGGGAGCGCCGCGAGGAGGCCATGGCCATCCTGCGCAGCTTCCAGCAGGGCTAGAGCGGGCGGAACAGCGCGGCGAGCTGCGCCGCATCAAGGTGCTGCTCGACCACATCGGCCAGGCGGTCGTAGGGGTCGGGCGCGGGCGTGGCGGGCGTGCCGCCCTGCCAGCCCAGGGTGGCCAGCCAAGCATGGCGGAACGCAGCGCTGGCGAAGATGCCGTGGATGTAGCAGCCCCACACGCGCGCGTCGGCGCTGGCGCAGCCGTCATCCTCGTGGCAGGGCTGGCCGCGCCGCGCGGTGAGCGTGGCGCTGGGGCTGGCCCCGCCCAACCGCACCGTGCGGCCCATGTGGATCTCGTAGCCCTCCAGCGCTGCCCCGTGCGCCCAGGGCAGCAGCGAGCGAGCCTGGATGGGCGCGGTGCGCTTCTCGGCGGCGAAGCTGGTGGCCACCGGCAGCAGCCCCAGGCCGCGCTCGCGCCCCGCCGGGCCTTCGGTGCCCAGCGCGTCGTCGATCGACTCGCCCAGCATTTGGTAGCCCCCGCAGATACCCACCACCGGCCCGCCGAACGCCGCGATGGCCTGCGCAAAGCCGCGCTCGCGCAGCCACGCTAGGTCGGCGCGGGTGGCCTTGGTGCCTGGGATGATCAGCGCCGCAGCGCCCGCCAGCTCGGCGGGGCTGGTGATGTAGCGCACGCTCACCCCCGGCTCCTGGGCCAGCGGGTCGAAGTCGTCGAAGTTCGCGATGTGTGGTAGCCGCAGCACGGCGATGGTCAGCGCGTGCGTTTCGGCGGCTGAACGGCCACGGTCAAGCGCCACCGCATCTTCCTCCGGCAGATCCATGCGGTGGACCCACGGCACCACGCCCAGCACCGGCACGCCGCCGCGCTCCTCCAGCATGCGCACGCCCTCGGTGAACAGTGCGGGGTCGCCGCGGAAGCGGTTCACCACCATGCCGTGCACCAGCGCGCGCTCCTCCGCATCCAGCAGCATCAGCGTGCCCAGCAGCGCGGCGAAGATCCCGCCCGCATCGATATCGCCCACCAGCAGCGTGCGGGCCTGGGCGTAGCGCGCCACCCGCATATTCACGATATCGCGGGCCTTCAGGTTTAGCTCCACCGGGCTGCCCGCGCCCTCGGCGATCACCAGATCGTACTCGTCGCGCAGCGCGTCGAGATTCTTGGCCACTACATCCCACAGCGGCATGCGGTCGCGCCAGTAGTCGGCGGCGCTCAGCGTCTTCCAGACCTTGCCCTCCACCACCACCTGGCTGCGCCGGTCGCTCTCGGGCTTGATCAGGATGGGATTCATGGCCACCGTGGGCGGCACGCCAGCGGCGGCGGCCTGGGTGGCGGTGCTGCGCGCGATCTCGCCGCCGTCGGCGGTGACGGCGGCGTTGTTGCTCATGTTCTGGGCCTTGAACGGCGCGACCCGCAGCCCGCGCCGCGCAGCGATGCGGCAGAGCGCCGCCACCAGCGTGCTCTTGCCCACCGACGAAGCCGTGCCCACCACCATCACCACAGGCGCTGTCATAGGGTGCTCCTCCACGCGGCGATCAGCCGTCTATTCTCCTCGGGCAGGCGCGGCGCGACGCGCACCCATTCTGGCAGGCCAAACGATGCGCAGTCGCGCACCAGCATGCCCTGGGATAGCAGGCGCGTGCGCACAGCTGCGGCATCGCCCACCCGCACCAGCAGCATGGGCAGGCGATCGCGCCAAACGGTTAGGCCAAACGAGCCAAGCTCAGCAGCCAGCGCATCGCTCTCGGCCCAAATCAGCGGCAGCGTGCGGGGCAGAAAGGCGCGGTCATCCAGTGCGGCCAGCCCGGCGGCCTGCGCGGCGCTGCTCACACTCCAGGTGGGCTGAAAGGCCGCGATCTGGGCCAACAGCACCGCGTCGCCACACATATAGCCCAGGCGCAGCCCGGCCAGCGCGTAGGATTTGGTCAGGGAAAACAGCGCGAGGGCGCCATTTTTTATGTCGATATCAACCACATCGGCGGGGCGCTCAAGCGCGGCGTAGGAACGGTCGAGCACCAGCAGCCCGCCAGCGTCGGCGCAGGCCATCGCAATGCGCTCAGCCGCATCAGGCGAAAAGCGCGCGCCCGTCGGGTTGTTGGGCGTGCACACCCAGGTGAGCCTGGGGCGCAGCTCGCGCACCGCCGCGCCGATCGCCGCATCGCCAAGGGCGAAATCGCCAGCCGCGCCCACGTGGCACACTTGCGCACCGCACAGCTCGCTGGCCCGCGCATACTCGCCGTAGGTCGCCCCCACCACCAGCGCGCGGTCGCCAGGGCGCAGCATGGCCCTTGACGTTAGGTAGATAAGCTCATTACAGCCGTTGCCCACCAGGATGTGCTCGGGCGCGCAGCCGTGAGAATCGGCCAGCCGCTGGCGCAGCGCGATGCATGCGCGGTCGGGGTAGGGCGCGGGGTCGAGCTGGGACAGGGCGCGGCGCACCGCCTCGGGCGGGCCAAACGGGTTGATATTGCTGCTGAAGTCGCACACATCGGCGGGGGCGATGCCCAGCCGCGCCAGCTCGGCGTAGTCGAGCGCGCCGTGGGCTACCATGCGCCCTCTTCCCGCCGCGCCCAGTCGGGCATCAGCGCCTTCAGCTCCACCGGAATGCCCGCCGTCACCAGGTAGACCTCGTCGGCGCTGCGGGCGATCTGCTGGGCGGCGCGGCCAAGCACATCGCGGTACAGCCTGCCCAGCGCATACTCGGGCACAATCCCCATGCCCACCTCGTTTGTCACCACGATCAGCGTTAGGTCGCGCTCGCGGGCCAGACCCAGCAGGGCCGTAACCTCGGCGGCAAGCTCCTGCTCTGCCGTCTGCTCGTTGGCCAGCAGCACATTGCTGGTCCAGAGCGTCAGGCAGTCCAGCAGCACCACCGTGCCGTGGGCGATGTCGGCAAGCGCCCGTGCCGGGTCGCGCTGGGCCTCGACGGTGCCCCACTCGGCAGGCCTGCGGGCGCGGTGCAGCGCCACGCGCTCGCCCATCTCGGCGTCGCCGATACCTGCGGTGGCCAGATACACCACGGGGAAGCCCAGCCGCGCCGCGTAGCGCTCGGCCCACATGCTCTTGCCGCTGCGCGCCCCGCCCGTGAACAGCACACACCTCATACGGCCTCCAAGGCTCCATCAAGCGCTGGCGTCACCAGCAGCGTACCATCGATAGGGTGCCGCGCCACATGCACCGCCACGCCGTAGGAATCGCGCAGCAGCTGCGGCTCTAGCACCTCGGTGGGCGTGCCGATCGCTCGCAGCTCGCCACCTGCCAGCAGCGCGATCCGGTCGGCGCACAGCGCGGCGTGGTTCAGGTCGTGCAGGGTTAGCACCACGGCCAGCCCATCCTGATGGGCCAAATTTCGCGCCAGCAGCAGCAGCTCGGTCTGGTACTTCAGATCAAGGTGGGCGGTCGGCTCATCCAGAATCAGCAGGCGCGGCTGCTGGGCCAGAGCGCGGGCCAGCACCACCCGCTGGCGCTCGCCGCCCGAAAGCTCGCTGAGCAGCCGATCGGCGTAGCGCGCTACACCCATGCGCTCCATCGCCGCCGCGCACACCGCGCGGTCATTGGCCGAGAAGGGCCGGAGCCAGCCACGATGTGGCGCGCGGCCAAGCTCCACCGCCTGGGCCACCGTCAGCGGCCAGGCCAGCTGCTCCAGCTGCGGCGCGAGCGCGATCACGCGGGCCACATCCTTGGGCGGGCGCGACCAGAGCGGCTGGCCCTCCAGCAGCACCTCGCCAGCGCTGGGCCGCAGCAGCCGCGCCAGCAGGCGCAGCAGCGTGGTTTTGCCCGCGCCATTGGGGCCGACGAGCGCCAGCACCTCGCCGGAGCGCACGCCCAGGCTCGCGCCGCGCACCACCGGGCGCTCGCCATAGCCGCCGGAGAGATCCACGGCCTCAAGCAGGTAGCTCATGTCACCTCCCGCCCGCGCCGCTTCAGCAGGTACAGAAAAAACGGCCCGCCCAGCAGCGCCGTCACAATGCCCACCGGCAGCTCGGTGGGCGCGAGGACGGTGCGGGCGAAGTCGTCGGCCAGCAGCAGCAGCAGCGCGCCCACCATGGCGCTGGCAGGCACCAGCCGCGCGTGGCTCGACCCCACCAGGCGGCGCGCGATGTGCGGCGCGATCAGGCCGACAAAGCCGATGATCCCACCCACCGCCACTGCCGCCGCCGTGGCCAGACTGGCCGAGGCCAGCACGGCCACGCGCATCCAGCCGATCGAGAGGCCCAGGCTGCGCGCCGTCTCCTCGCCAAACGCTAGCGCGTCCAGCGGGCGGGCGCACAGCCATAGCGCAATGATGCCCGCCAGCATGTAGGGGCCGCTGGAGACAAGGTGCGGCCAGCTGCGCCCGCCGAGGCCGCCCAGCAGCCAGGCCACCACAGCCTGAAGCGTCTGGTCGTGCAGCATCATCAGCAGCGACACGGCGGCGGAGAGCAGCGTGCCCAGGGCCGTGCCCGCCAGCAGCAGCGCGGTGGGTGGCACGCTGCCGCCGATCTCGGCCACGGCGTAGACCAGCGCCACCGCCGCCAGCGAGCCGATGAACGCGGCCAGCGGCACCGGGCTGAAGCCCAGGCCCTGCCAGCTGGCGTTCATCACGATGGCGATGGTCGCGCCCAGCGCCGCGCCGCCCGCCGCCCCGATCACATACGGGTCGGCCAGCGGGTTGCGAAACAAGCCCTGGAACGCCGCGCCCGAGGATGCCAGCGCCGCACCGATCAGCGCGGCCAGCAGCACCCGCGCCAGCCGCAGATCCCACACAATGGTGGTGGCGGTGGGGTCGCTGCCCGGCGCGAGCAGCACGGCCAGTACCTTGGCGGGCGGCACCTGAACGGCACCTACACCGATGCTCACCAGCATGGCGGCAGCCAGCACCAGCAGCATCAGCGCGACCACCAAGACCATGCGGGGCACCCCAGCAGCGCGCACACGCGACCAGATCATCGCTCGGGCGCTCACTGGAACAGGTCGGGGTGCAGCGCCTTGGCGATTGCCTCCAGCGCATCCACAAGCCGTGGGCCGGGGCGCGAGACAATGTCGTCGTTCACCAGCACCACGCGGCCATCCTTCACCGCCGCGATATTCTGCCAGCCGGGCCGCTGCGTGATCTGCTCCACCGTCAGCGTGCTGCTCGACGACTCAGGGCCAAGCACCACCTCGGGGTTGCGCGACACCACCTCCTCGGCGCTGATCTGCGGGTAGTCGTCCTGCGCATCGGCGAAGATGTTCTGGCCGCCAGCAAGCTCGACAAGCTGTCCGATGAAGGTGCGCGGGCCAGCCGTCATCAGCGGCTCGTCGTAGACCTGGTAGAACACCTTGGGTTTGGCGTCCACATCCTTCAGCTTGGCCACCACCCCTGCCGCCTTGGCCTGCATGTCGGCCACCACCGTCGCCGCATCTGCGCTGTGGCCGGTGGCCTGCCCGACCAGCGCAATGTTCTGGTAGACCTCATCCAGCGTGCTGGCCTTCACCGCCACCACTGGGATCTTCACCTGCTCCAGCGCCTCAATCACCTGCTGCTGGCTCTCGTCGCCTGCGAACACCACATCCGGCTTCAGCGAGACAATCGTCTCCACGCTGATCGTCTTGGCCGAGAAACCGCCGACCTGCGGCAGCTTGGTGGCCTCCGCCGGGTAGTTGCAGAACTGGGTCACGCCCACCACCTGCGGCCCCGCGCCCACGGCGAACAGGATCTCGGTGTTGGATGGGGCCAGCGAGATGATGCGCTGGGGCGCGGCGGGCAGCTCCACCGTGCGCCCGAGGCTGTCGGTGAGCACCTGCGTGCCCTGCAGCGCAGCAGCGGTGGCCTCGGCAGGCGTGCTCTCGGCGGTGGCTGCAGGCGCGGTGGTCGCCGCCGTGGCCGCTGCGGTAGCCTCTACGGTAGCCACTGCCGTGGCGGCAGGAGCCGTGGCGGCGGGGATGGTCGGCACCGCCGCCGCAGGCGCGCCGCACGCACCAAGCAGCAGGGCCAGCAGCAGCACGCTCTTCTGAACAATCTGTCTCATGGTCTCTTTTCTCGCAATCTATACATCAGGCTGGATGCCGCGCCGAGGCTCAGCAGCGCCAGCAGGATCGAAAAAGCCAAGCGCACGATCCGCCGCGCCCGCCCGAGCAGCGCCGCATCGGGGAGCGCCGCACCGTCGCCAAGCGCGTAGTGGCCGCGCTTGGTCACCGTGGTGTCGAGCGCGCCCGCCATGGCCGCCATGGGCCAGCCCGCATTGGGCGACGCGGTGTTGCGGTGGTCGCGCAGGGCCACGCGCCAGGCCCGCCCACCATGCTCGCCCGCCGCCAGCGCGATCAGGCCAGCGGCCAGCCGCGCGGGCAGCAGGTTCAGCAGGTCATCCCAGCGGGCCGCCGCCTTACCCAGGTGCTCGAAACGCGGCGTATGGTAGCCCCACATCGCATCGGCGGTGTTGCTCAGGCGGTAGACCGCCAGCCCAGGCAGGCCGCCCGCTATGTAGGCCAGCGCCGGGGCCACCACGCTATCCGAGAAGTTCTCGGCCAGCGACTCGATGGCCGCACCCGCCACCTCGTCGGCGCGCAGCTCGGCGGTGGGGCGGCTCACCAGGTGCCAGCCCAGCAGGCGGCGGGCCTCGGGCAGGTCGCCCTGGGCCAGCGCCGCCTGCACCTGGCCTGCCGCCCGATCGAGCGCGGCATAGGCCAGCAGGGTGGATGCCAGCGCGCCGCGCACCGCCCAGTGGCGCGGCAGCCGCCCCGCCAGCTGCGCCACGATCAGGCCGCCCAGCGCCAGCCAGCCAGCGCCCCAGGCCAGCCGCAGCTCAGGCCGCTGCGGGGCCAGGCGCTCGCCCAGCCGCATCCAGCGGCCCATCCACACCACCGGGTGAACATCGTTTGGCAGCTCGGGCAGCAGCGAGTCGAGGGCCAGCGCCAGCAGCAGCGCCGCGCCGCGCTCGCCGAGCAGGGGGGGGAAACGCATCAGAACTCGATCCCTGGCTGGGCCTTGACGCCCTGCTCCTTGAAGGGGTGCTTGATCTCACGCATCTCCGTCACCAGATCGGCAAACTCCACCAGCGCGTCGGGAGCGCTGCGGCCCGTGATGATCAGATGCATCGCGGGCGGCTTGTGCTCGCGCAGCCAGCCGATCACCTCCTGCGGGTCGAGCCAGCCAAAGTGCATCACATAGGTAAACTCGTCGAGCAGGAAGATGTCGAACTCGCCGCTGAGGATGCGCTCTTTGGCGGTCTCCCAGCCGTGCAGCGCCTTGGCCTGGGTCTCATCCATGTTGCGGCTCATCCACGTGAAGCCATCGCCCATGGGCGTGAGCGTCACGCCCATGCGCTCCAGCGCGCGCAGCTCGCCAAAGTGGGCGTTCTCGTGCTTGAAGAACTGGATGCCGCCGATGCGCATATCGCGGCCCCAGGCCCGCAGCACGATGCCCAGTGCCGCCGTGGTTTTGCCCTTGCCATTGCCGGTGTTCACGATCACCAAGCCCTTGCGCACATTGGCCTTGCGCACGGCCTTGCGGCGCTCGCGTTTCTCATCGCTCGACTCAAGGGTGGTGGTCTCATCCAGCTCGTCGCTGGGCTGGGGGTCGCTCTCGGGTGTGGTCATAGCAGCTCCTTCTTCTGCGTGCCAGCGCCAGCGGCGAAGGGAACAAAAAGCCCCTTTAGCGCATGCCAAAGGGGAAAAGGAGCCTGCCACATGTGCAGCGCTTCCCTTCCCTTATCCACGAGGGAACACCGGAGCACGCACGATATGGTGGGTAATCGGGCTCGGGGTTACCTTACCGTTGCGGGACAGCGCCGGACTCGCACCGGCTTCCCCCATTTTGCGCGTCGCATCCGGGCTTCGCGCACCACATCGCTCTTTTGCTTGTTGCGCAGATTGTAGCAGAGGCCCTAGACTACGTCAATTTTGGTTTTGGCGGCTGAACCATATACAATATATCCACTTCATCTTCGATATAGTACGAGCCACGTAGCATCTCCACAAAAAAACGCAATATAGTTGTATCGCTATTGATCATAAAACCCCATAACATCTCAGGACGGCATCTTTATACTTCCTCTAGAACACATCCATCCGCAATCACAGGAAGCTATGGAAGTATCGCCAGACAACCGCCCGAGCACACCGATCAGCGCCGCCGCGCTGCTGCTTATGCTCCTGAGCGTCGCGCTCGCGCTGGGCGGCATGCGCGACGCCAGCATCGCCGCCGCATGCGGCGGCGCGGCGTGTGTGGGCATCCTGCTGTGGCGCAGCCGACGGCCCGCGTCGCCCAGCGACCTCGCCGACCTCGCCGCCGAGGGGATCGTGCGCTACCAGGGCGGCTGCATCACCGAGGCCAACCAGGCCATGGCCACGCTGTTTGGCTACCCGCACGACCAGCTGATCGGCATGCCCATCCAGCAGCTGATCGCCCCCGAAAACCGCGCAGGCACCCTGGCCCACCTCGACCGCGCCTACGCCCAGCCCTACGAGACCAGCGGCCTGCGCCACGACGGCACCCAATTCCCGCTTGAGCTGATCGTGCGCCAGGCCAGCCAGGGGCAAGCGATCAGCTACGCGGTCTGCTTCCGCGATATCTCGGCCCACAAGCTGATCGAGGAGTCGCTGCGATCGAGCGAGATGCGCTCGCGGCAGGTGACCGAGGGCATGAGCGATGTGATCTGGGTCTGCAACCCCGACCTGAGCCAGTGCATCTATGTCAACCCCGCCTTCAGCCAGGTGTGGGGGCGCAGCACCAGCGATCTCTACGAGCGGCCCAGCCTGCTGTTCGAGAGCATCTACCCGCTCGACCTCGAGCAGGCCACCCCGATCGAAAGCGCCAGCGACAACACGCTCTACGAGGGCGAGTACCGGATCGTGCGCCCCGACGGCAGCATGCGCTGGATCGAGACGCAGAGCTTCACCGCGCGCAACAGCGCCAACGAGATCTACCGGATCATCGGCGTCGCGAAGGACATCACGCGGCGCAAGCGGGCCGAGGCCGCGCTGCACGAGAACGAGATGGCCATGCGCGCGCTCTACGAGATCGCCGCCAGCCCGAACCTCACCTTCGCCCAGCGGGTGGAGGCGTTTCTGAAGATGGGCTGCGAGCACTTCGCCATGCCCACCGGCATCTTCTCGCAGATCGAGGGCGATCAGTATCGGATCGTCGGCAGCTATAGCAGCGAAGATGGGGTGGCGCTCCGCCCCGGCGATACCCTAGTCACCCACGAGGTCTACTGCAGCGCCACTATCAGCCAGGTAGCCCTGGTCGCCATCGAGCACGCTGGTAGGTCGGCCTGGCGCGATCACCCGTGCTACGCCCGCTACCAGACCGAGTCCTACCTTGGTGCGCCAGTGGTAGTGCATGGCCAGATCTACGGCACCCTCTGCTTCTCGAACCAGGCACCCCACACCAGCCATTTTAGCGAGAATCAAAAGGATGTGCTGCGCCTGATGGCCCAGTGGCTCAGCAGCGAGATCGAGCGACAGGAATCTGCCGACACCCTGAAGCGCCAGTACCGCGCGGTGCGCCGCACCCAGAGCGAGCTGCGCGCTGTGTTCGACGCCACCAACGACGGCATGGCCCTGATCTCGCCCGAGGGCTGGGTGCTCTCCACCAACCGCCGCTTCGGCGAGCTGTTCGCCAACAGCCGCGAAGCCGAAAGCGCCCAGCCGGGCGAGATCCTAAGCATCAGCGACTTCTCGGCGCGCTACGCCACGCTGGCCGCCAACCAGGGCCAGCACTTCCACGAGATCATCGCCCAGCCGGGGCCGCCCGCGCGCGAGCTGGCGCTCACCTCGATGCCAGTGCATAGCCAAGAGGGCTATATCGGACGGCTGTATGTGGTGCGCGATGTGACCGACGAGCGCGCGATCGACCGCATGAAATCCGACTTTGTGGCCATGGTATCCCACGAGCTGCGCACCCCGCTCACCTCGATCAAGGGCTATATCGACATCCTGCTGGAGCAGGAGCTGCCCGACCCCATGCGGCGCGAGTTTCTGCAGATCGTCAGCTCCAACACCGATCGGCTCATGGCCCTGATCAGCGATCTGCTCGATGTGGCGCGGATCGAGGAAGGGGCGATCGAGCTCATCTTCCGCCGCCACCAGCTCTCGCCGATCATCCGCAATGTGGTGAACCTGCTGCAGCCGCAGATCGACGCCAAGCAGCAGAAGCTGCTCGTCGACATCAGCAGCAACCTGCCCAGCATCCGCTGCGACGCCGACCGCGTGATCCAGATTCTCACCAACCTGATCTCGAACGCCCATAAGTACACCCCAGCGGGCGGCGCGATCACGCTGCAGGCCTGGCATAGCCCCGAGTATATCCACATCAGCATCATCGACAACGGCATCGGTATCGCCAAAGAAGACCAGGCCCGGCTGTTCAACAAGTTCTTCCGCGCCAAAAACCGTGCGAAGCAGGCGGTCGGCACCGGCCTGGGGCTGGCCATCAGCCAGAGGCTCGCCCAGATGCACGGCGGCAGCATCACCGTCGAGAGCATGCTCGATGTCGGCTCCACCTTCACGCTCATGCTGCCGATCCATCACGGATCGCAGCCCTAGCACTACCAAGGAACTAGCTGTATGCATACGTACACCCACGAAATCCCATCCGGGCATGGGCTCTCGGCCCTAGTCGTCGACGACGACCCCGATATCAACCGCCTGATCCTGGCGCGGCTCAGCGTACTTGGCTTCACCATCACCGCCGCGCCCAACGGCGAGGTTGCCCTGCGGCTGATGGCCGACAAGCCCGCCGATCTGGTGTTCTTGGATGTCGCCCTGCCGGGGATCAGCGGGCTAGAGGTGCTCGACAGCATCCGCAGCAGCGGCTACGACACCGCCGTGATCATGACCACCGCCTACGGCTCTGAGCGGGTGGCGATCGACGCGCTGCGACGCGGGGCCGACGACTACCTGCGCAAGCCCTTCGAGCCGATCGAGTTCAAAGCGGTGCTGCGACGCACCACCGCCCGACTGCTGCTCAACCGCCAGAACACCATGCTGCACCACCAGCTGGAGGAGAAGAGCGCCCAGCTTGAGCAGGAACTGGCCAACGCCGCCAAGGTCCAGTCCGACCTTCTGCCCCGCTCCATGCCGATCATCCCAGGGTTCGAGCTGGCCGCCGAGTGCGTGCCCGCCCGCGAGGTCGGCGGCGACTTCTACGACTGGCGGCAGCCGAGCGCCGACACCACCGCGTTCTGGCTCTGCGATGTGATGGGGAAGGGCATGTCGGCGGCGCTCCTGATGGCCACGGTGCGGGCTGTCATGCGGGCGGTGGTGCGACACAGCACGCCCAGCGAGGCCATGCAGTACGTCACCGCCGCGCTCGATGACGACTTCGACCGCACCAGCCGCTTCGTGACGCTCTTTCTCGGCCAGCTGCATGGCCCAACGCGCCAGCTCCGCTATGTGGATGCGGGCCACGGCCACGTGTTCCTGCGCAGGGCCAGCGGAAAGATCGAGATGCTGAGCGAGCGCGGCATGCCGGTTGGGGTGATGCCCAACACCGTCTATGGCGAGGGCAGCATCACCTTCAGCCCCGGCGACGCGCTGCTGGTCTACAGCGATGGCGTGATCGACGCCCGACCCGAGCTGGAGCTGACGCCGAAGACGCTGGCCAGACACCTCGACGGCGCAGGCAGCGCCTGGGCCATGGTTGACCGCATCGTTGGGCTGCTTAGCCCTATCGGCGTCCCACCCGATGACTTCACCATTATGGCCCTTCGCTGCCTGGAGTAAGGCGGCACATTTCAGGGGCTGCAATGCAGCTCATCTACATTGGCCGAGTGGATGACCGAGAAGCCGAACCATGGGCTTCTGCTAACGCTAAACATGGCTACCAATGAGGAGGTGACCTGTGCATATCGATGTGAGCAACGATAATACGAGGCTGAGCATCTTGCAGCTCAGAGGGCGGCTTGACATGCTCAGCTCGGGGCAGCTGCGGCAGGCAGTGCAGGCACAGATCGACACAGGCAAGCAGCAGATTCTCATCGACCTTGGGGAGATCTACTTTGTTGATAGCTCGGGGCTGGGGTCGCTCATCGGGTGCCTGAAGGCGGCGCGAAATGTGGGCGGCGATCTGCGGATCGCCCGGCCAGATAAGCAAGTGAGATCCCTACTGCACCTCACCACACTCGACCTCACGCTTACGCCCTACGCCAGTGTGGAGGAGGCCATACAGTCCTTCGGCAAAGCTGGGTAGCAGAAGCTGGCCCCCAGTGCGCATGCGCCGGGGGCCAGCTTCTGCTACTCCCCACGCGAGATCTGCAGCACGCTGGACTGGTTGATCTGCTGGAGCCGCGCGACCATCTCTAGGCAGGCGCGGGTGTTGTGGTAGGGGCACTTCCAGAAGCTCACCTTGGCCTCGTCGCGCAGCGGCTCGCCCTCCGGCGTCACCGCCTTGAACCACTCGCCGCCAGCACGGTCCACCAGCCGCTGCTCGATAAACTCCCAGCAGCGCAGCGCCGCCTCAAGAAAGTGCGGCTCGCCCGAGGCGCAGTAGGCCCGCAGGAAGCCGACCACCGCCTCGGTCTGCGGCCACCACTCGCGCTGCGCCTGCACGATATTCCCCTGCCAGTCGGACTCGTAGGGCAGCGCGCCATCGCCGCCCAGGCCCTGCGCGTACACCGCGTCAGCCATGGCCAGCGCCAGCGGCTCGACCCGGGCCAGCAGCGCGCGGTCGCCCAGCTCGTGGGCGGCATCCAGCAGCAGCCAGCTGGCCTCGATGTCGTGGCCAAACGACAGCGGCCCCGGCAACGGCGTAAAGTCGTTCGTGAAGAAGTGGCGCGCGTGTGCGCTATCGCGGTCGATCATGCGCGACGCGATCAGGTCGATCAGCGCGGCGAGGCGGGTGCGCAGCTCGGGGCTGTTCCAGCTGCGCAGCAGGTTGGCGTAGGCCTCAAGCACATGCAGGTGGGTGTTGAAGGTCTTCTCGGCGCTAGCCGAAGCCGCATCCAGCGCGGCCTGGTGGGGCTGCCAGTCAGCGGCGCAGGCCTCGCGGTAGCCGCCGTGCAGCGCATCGCTAGCGTGGGCCTCGATCAGGCGGTGCAGCGCGATAGCGCGATCGAGCGCGTAGCGCGAGCCGGTGGCCAGCGCGTACTCGGCCAGCGCGTAGATGCCATAGGCCTGCACAAAGATCTGCTTGTGCGGCTGCAACGGCTCGCCGGTCGGGCTGACCGCCCAGTACAGACCGCCGTGGGCATGGTCCCAGAAGCGGTCGATCAGGTCGGCATAGGCCATCTGCGCCATCACGAGGTACTCGGCCTCCTGGTAGCGGCGGTAGGCCGCCGCGTAGGCCCACAGGATGCGGGTGGTGAGCAGCGCGCCTTTGGGGGCCTCCAGATCGACATGGAGATCATTCGAGATACCGCCATAGAAGCCGCCTCGCTCCATGTCAACCGTATGCTGAATCCAGAAGGGCAGGATGTTGCCCCGCAGCTCGCGCTCGGCCCTGAGCGCGTAGGTGTGTAGCTGTATCGTGTCGATCATAAAAGGTACGACCCCTGGCGCTTATCGCGCCCACGTTCATGGCCGCTGGAAGCCATAGATGTGACATATACCCATAAGGAAAAAATAGTGCGCAGGCCGGGGTGATCGGTCGAGATCACCCCGGCCTGCCAGAAGGGGCAGCGGTCAGGCGCGGCTGGGCCGCGCCTGACCAAGCGTGCGACTACGAGAGGGTCACATGCACCGCGACCTCGGTGCGACCGTCGGTGGGCAGCGGCACCACGTTGCCGCTCACCGTCTGGCCATCCACCGAGAGCGCCACTGTGTTGCCCTTGCCAGCGCGCTCCACCACGATGCGGTAGGTCACGCCGCGGAACACGCGGGTGATCGAGAAGCCCGGCCAATCGCTGGGGATCACCGGCGAGATCTCCAGGCCGGTGTAGGTGGGGTGCACACCCAGAATGGCCTGCGTGATCGCCACATAGTTCCAGGCCGCCGTGCCGGTGAGCCACGAGTTCTTGGCCTCGCCGTGGGTCGGCGCGTCGCTGCCTGCGATCATCTGCGCGTATACGTACGGCTCACAGCGGTGCAGGTCGCCGATCTCCTCGCGGGCCGAGGGGTTGATCCGCGAGTAGTAGTCGTGGGCGCGGTCGCCGTTGCCCACCTTGGTCTCGGCCACGATCACCCAGGGGTTGTTGTGGCAGAAGATACCGGCGTTCTCCTTGTAGCCGGGCGGGTACGAGGAGATCTCGCCGTACTCTAGGTAGTAGCGGGTGTAGGCGGGCTGCAGGATGACGATGCCGTGCTTTGTGGCCAGGCGCTGGTTCACCGAGTCGAGCGCCTTCTTGGCGATCCCATCCTCCAGGCCGATACCGGCCAGCACACAGAAGCCCTGCGGCTCGATGTAGATCTGGCCCTCGGCGTTCTCGTGCGAGCCGATCTTCTGGCCAGCGTCGTCGTAGGCGCGGATGAACCACTCGCCATCCCAGCCGTGGGCGTGGACAGTCTCGTCCATCTTGGCGGCCTCGGCCAGATAGGCGGCGGCCTCGTCGGCCAGGCCGCGCTGCTCGGCGATACCCGCAAGCTCCTTGGCGGCCAGCACAAACATACCGGCGATGAACACCGACTCGGCGACCTTGCCCTCTTTGTTGGTGGTGGTCTGGAAGGACTGGCCCGGGGTGTCCGAGAAGCAGTTCAGGTTCAGGCAGTCGTTCCAGTCGGCGCGGCCAATCAGCGGCAGGCCGTGCGGTCCAAGCCGGTCGGTGGTGTAGCGCAGGCTGCGCTGCAGGTGCTCGTAGAGCGGCGTCTCCGAGCCGGGCTGGTTGTCGTAGGGCACCAGCTCATCTAGGATGCTCCAGTCGCCGGTCTCCTTCAGGTAGGCCGCCACGCCCAGGATGAGCCACAGCGGGTCGTCGTTGAAGTTGCCGCCGATGTCGTTGTTGCCGCGCTTAGTCAGCGGCTGGTACTGGTGGTACGCGCCACCCGACTCCAGCTGGGTGGCCGCGATGTCCAGCACGCGCTCGCGGGCGCGCTCGGGCACCATGTGCACGAAGCCTAGCAGATCCTGGTTCGAGTCGCGGAATCCCAGGCCGCGGCCAATGCCCGACTCGTAGAACGAGGCCGAGCGCGACATGTTGAAGGTGGCCATGCACTGGTAGGCGTTCCAGATGTTCACCATGCGGTTGGTGTGCACGTCGGGCGTGCTGGCCTGGTACAGGCCCAGCAGCTTGTCCCAGTAGGCGCGCAGGGCCGCGAAGGCCGCATCCGCCGCGCTGGCATCCAGGTACTTGGCGATGGTGGGCTTCACCGTGCGCTTGTTGACCGTCTGCGACGTGGGCGGGTCGAACTTCTGGTCGCGCGGGTTCTCGTGGTAGCCCAGCACGAAGGTGACGGTGCGCAACTCGCCGGGGGCCAGCTCCAGCTTCACGTGGTGCGAGCCGATCGGCGCCCAGCCGTGGGCGATCGAGTCGCGCGACTCGCCGCTGGCCACGACGGTGGGGCGGTCCCAGCCGCGGTACGCGCCCAGGAACGACTCGCGCTGGGTGTCGAAGCCCGCCAGCTGCTCCGAGCAGGCGAAGTAGGCGAAGTGGTCGCGCCGCTCGCGGTACTCGGTCTTGTGGTAGATCACGCCATCCTCAACCTCCACCTGGCCGGTGCTGAAGTTGCGCTGGAAGTTGGTGGCGTCGTCCTGAGCGTCCCATAGACAGAACTCGATCGAGGAGAACAGCGAGAGCGCGGCCTTCTGGCTGCGCTGGTTGGTCACCGTGATCTGCCAGATCTCCAGGTTCTCGCCCAGCGGCACAAAGTAGCGGGTCGAGGCCTTGATGCCCTGGTAGGTCGAGCCGATGATCGTGTAGCCCATGCCATGGCGACACGTGTAATCTTCAAGCTCGTTCTGGGTCGGCTGCCACGAGGGCGACCAGAAGCTGCCCGAGGCGTTGTCGCGCAGGTACAGATAGCGACCGCCCGTGTCGAAGGGCACATTGTTGTAGCGGTAGCGGGTCAGGCGGCGAAGGCGGGCGTCGCGGTAGAACGAGTAGCCGCCCGCCGTATTGGAGATCAGACCAAAGTACGACTCGCAGCCCAGGTAGTTGATCCAGGGCAGCGGCGTATCGGGCTGCGTAATCACGTATTCGCGCTGCTCGTCATCGAAAAAGCCATAGCGCATAGACCGAATCTCCTTGATTCACTACATACCCACACCAATCGTAGGGGGATAAAGCTGTGTGGATCTACAGATAATAAGCCGCTTTACCCCACGGCGCAGCACGCCACAGCGCAGCGCCGATTAAACCACAAGACCTCCAGAAACGCAATTTACCCGCACTGGGCCTCGTGCGTGCCCACAGCGCCCGCAGCGACAACAAAAAAGTTCGCATCTGAATGCGCTATAGACCACTCTCTATTAAAACATAGGGCATGTGGGCGGGGAAGTGCTCTTGCGATATAGCCAGCGATACCAAAGTGATATATCACCAGCTTGTGCGAACACGCACAAGCTGGTGATGTATCGATGCCGGGTATGCCTCGTGCCGCCAGAGCTATGCCCGCTCAACGCGCAGGGGGATGGGCGTAGCTGCCCATCCCCCTGGAAAGATCGCGCTGGGTCGCCTAGCCCGCCCCGCCGCGCGATCCGGCGCGCAGCAGCAGCAGCGCGCCCACCGCCACCAGCCAGATCGCCCAGACCATGTAGCTCACCGCATTGATCGGGCCTGCGGCGCTCCACCCGGCTGGCTCAAGCAGGCCGACAAGCACCCCTCCGGCGCACGCCGCCCCCAGCCAGCCCAGCCACGCTGGTATCAGCCGCGTGCGGCCAAGCGCCCCGGCGATCAGCACCGTCCACAGGCCGGTGAACAGATAGCCCAGGTGCTCACCAATGGCCATGCCAGCGTAGCGGTTGAACACGTCAAAGATCAGCGCCGCCATATCGCGCTGGGCCGCCGTCGCCGCCGGGTCCAGGTACGATCCAGCCAGCGAGGGCACTAGGAAGCTCCAGCGCAGGAAGCCGAGGCCTTGGACAAGCCCGGCCAGCACACCCAGCACCGAGGCCAGCCCGAGGTACCAGGGCGGCTGGCGCTCGGCCAGGGCGGTGTGCAGCAGCACCACCACCGGGATGAACAGCAGCGCCGTGAGCGTGAGCGTGTACCAGATCGCGATCAGGCGCGGGCCGCCAGCCTGAAATTGCACAAACACCGCCGACACAGGCTGCCGCAGGATCGCCGGATAGTCGAACAGCACCTGTAGCAGCGTAAAGCAGACCATAAACAACATCGGGATGCCGATCAGCAGCACGCCGGTTATGCGCTGGATAGACAGCTTCTCCATTCGCCTCTCCTTATTGATCAATCAATATGCTAGCGGATAATCAGCGGGCTAAGCACCTGCATCATCAGCTCCACGCCGTAGGCAAGCTGGGCCTCATCGACCGCGCGGCCGCTCACCTCCAAGTTTGGCAGCCAGAACTCGGTGACGATCCAGCAGAGCTCGGCCACGCGGCCGAGCTCCTGCGGGTCGGCGGGCGAGCGCAGCACCCCCGCCGCCACAAACGCCGCGAAGAGCTGCTCGAAGCCCTGGTAGCCGCGCTGGCGCACCGCCATATAGGCCTCGTGCAGGGCCGCGTCGCGCCGCAGCAGCACGATCAGCTCGCGGTACACAAAGCGGTACTGCCACAGCCCCGCGAAGTTGGCCTGCACCAGCCGCCGCAGGTCGGCCAGGGTGGGCGGTAGGCCGTCGGGCAGATCGTAGATCTGATCCCACATCCCAAACAGGCGCTCGCAGATGATCGCGCGGATGATCGCATCCTTGTTGCGAAAGTGGTAGTACAGGTTGCCTGGGCTGATCCCCAGCTGGCTGGCGATATGGTTGGTCGACACTGGCGCGGTGCCCTGCTCGTTGAAAAGCTCAAGCGCTACATCCAGAATTCGCTCGCGTGTGGCCATAGTCTCCTCGACAAAATAGAGTATTTACTCTAAAATAGAGAGTAGAGCATTTACTCTAATCTGTCAAGAGGAGCAACCCTATGAGCGCAGAGCTCCATGTCATCTTTGGAACCGGGCCGCTGGGGCACTGGACTGCCAAGACGCTGCTGGCCCTAGGCAGGCGCGTGCGCATGGTCAACCGCAGCGGCACAAGCGCCGCCGCACCCGCCGGGGCCGAGCTTGCCCAGGGCGACGCCTACGACCAAACCAGCGTGCGCCAGCTGACCGCAGGGGCTACGGCAGTCTACCAGTGCGCCCAGCCACCCTACCACCAGTGGGAGGGCAACTTCCCGCGCCTGCAGCAGCGCATCCTGGAGGGCGCGGCTGCAGCGGGAGCCAAGCTGATCGTGGCCGAGAATCTCTACGCCTACGGCGAGCCTGCGGGCAAGGCCTTCACCGAGCAGACGCCCTACGCCGCCCACACCAAGAAGGGCCGCATCCGCCAGGCCATGACCGAGGCGTTATTTGCCGCCCACCGGCGCGGCGATCTGCGCGTGGCCAGCGCGCGCGGCTCCGATTTCTTCGGGCCACACGACCAGATCTCGCACCAGATGATCTTTCAGCCCGCGCTGCGCGGCAGGCGGCTGACCATGCTGGGCAGGCTCGATCAGCCGCACACCTTCACCTATGTGGCCGACTTCGGCAGGGCGCTGGCCACCCTGGGCACCGACGACCGGGGCCTGGGCCGCCCCTGGCATGTGCCGAGCGCCCCGCCCGTCACCCAGGCTCAGCTGGCGGCGCTGCTGGCCGAGCTGCTGGGGCGGCCCGTGCGGGCCAGCGGCGCGGGGGCGCTGCTGCTGCGGCTGGTGGACCTGGCCAGCCCAGCCGTGGCCGAGAGCGTCGAGATGCTCTACGAGTGGAGCCAGCCATTTGTGATGGACAGCCGCGACTTCAGCCAGACCTTCGGCAGCCAGCCGACGCCGCTGCGCGATGCGCTGGGCGAAAGCCTGGCGTGGAGCCGCGCCCAGCTCGGGCGGTAGCACCCCAGGCCCCGCATGCCAGCTCGTGCGGGGCTATCGCTCCCCATATGGCCCCGCTCCGGTGAGCATTTCGAAACCATAGCGCAGCCTGAGACTAAAAATTTTAATTAAAAGACACTTGACCATTTAGATCGCTTGATCTATAATTATTCCTACAGGGGCCAGAAACTTTCATAGGCATAGATGCACAGACAGAAGCGTTTTTAGGCATTCACAATGGCTAAAACGATATCTATTCTTATGAAAAGTCCGGATCATTTCGATCACGGTTCCGAAGGAGGTTGTCTTAAAACTTTAGATAAAATTTCACGCATCGGCAGTAGCCTTCTGGAACCAGCCTCGGATCATCGGCAGGGCTTGCGTCACCGCACCAGAACCAGCAAAGCACCGACATTTTCATCAGATCAAAGGCGAGCAACGACCTGCGCTATACTATGGTTCAATTTTTACGACCAATGATACAGAAGGACGATCGTATGGCGCGACGGATCACGCTTGAGGAGATCGCGCGGGAAAGTGGTGTCTCGCTTGCGACAGTTTCTCTGGTGCTGCGCGACAAGCCCGGCGTCAACGCCGAGACCCGCCGCCGCGTGCTGGAGACGGCACGCGACCTAGGGTATCGCAAGAAACGCTCGACCGAGCAGGCCAGCCAGAAGGACATCCAGCAGATCGGGGTGATCATGAAGGCGCGAGCCGATGACATCCCGCAGTCGAACCCCTTCTACAGCCCTGTGCTGGCAGGCATCGAATATGTCTGCCGCAAGCAGCATATCAACCTGCTCTACGCCACGGTGCCGGTGGATGCCGAGAACCACGTGGCCGAGCTGCCGCGAATCCTGCAGGAGCAGGCGCTAGACGGCATGCTGCTGGTGGGTACCTTTGTCGACACCACGCTGGCCCAGATCATCCACAACGATGCCCAGCCGATCGTGCTGGTCGATGCCTACATCGCCGAGAACGGCTACGACTCGGTGATCACCGACAACTTCGCCGGTGCCTACCAGGCGGTATCGTACCTGATCGACAAGGGCCACCGCGACATCGGGCTGGTGGCCAGCCTGCCGCATTCCTACCCGAGTATCTCCGAGCGACGGCGGGGCTACATCCAGGCGCTCGCCGATCGAGGCATCGCCGCATGCTACTTCGCCGACAGCCACCTGCGCCGCGCCGACGCAGCCGAGGCCACGCTCCAGCTGCTCGAAGACTCGCCCCACATCACTGCGCTATTCTGCTGCAACGATGATACGGCGATCGGCGTGCTTCAGGCCCTGCAGTCCGCTGGAAGGCGTGTGCCCGAAGATATCTCGCTTATTGGCTTTGATGATACTGACCCCGCAGCATATGTCGTACCAGCCTTGACGACCATGCAGGTGGACAAAGTCGGCCTCGGGCGCATCGCAGTGCAGCTGCTGATGAACCGCATCGAGATGACGGACGCTGGCCTAGTGACATCGGTCATCCGCCCGCTGCTGATCGAACGGCAGTCGGTGCAGGGGCCTCGCCCTGCCTAGCGCCCGATATGCCGCTGAAGGCTGCCCTGCCGCTATCGCTGGTGCCCAGTGCGCGCACATCTCTACTTCAATGAGGAGTACTACCACAATGGTGACGACCACAACCACAGAACCGACCATCCTCGGCAGCGCACTGCCCAACATCCCCTGGCAGGAACGCCCGGCTGGCTGCAGCGACGTGGTATGGCGCTACGACGCCAACCCGATCATCCCGCGCAACGCCACCCCCACATCCAACAGCGTGTTCAACAGCGCCGTGGTGCCCTTCGAGGGCGGCTTCGCCGGCGTGTTCCGCTGCGACAACCGCAACCGCGACATGAACCTGCACCGCGGCTTCAGCAAGGATGGCATCAGCTGGGAGCTGGACCCCACCCCGATCACCTTCGAGGGCGACCCCGAGGTGACGCAGCTGGTCTACCGCTACGACCCGCGCGTGACCTGGCTGGAGGATCGCTACTACATCTCGTGGTGCAACGGCTACCACGGCCCGACGATCGGCGTGGGCTACACCTACGACTTCAAGACCTTCCACCAGCTTGAGAACGCCTTCCTGCCCTACAACCGCAACGGCGTGATCTTCCCGCGCAAGATCAACGGCAACTACGCCATGTATAGCCGCCCGAGCGACACTGGCCACACGCCGTTCGGCGACATCTTCTACAGCGAGAGCCCCGACATGACCTACTGGGGCAAGCACCGCTGGGTGCTCGGCCCCAAGGGCGGCTGGCAGGCCACCAAGACCGGCGCTGGCCCGACGCCGATCGAGACCAAGGATGGCTGGCTGCTGTTCTACCATGGCGTGCTGAACTCGTGCAACGGCTTCGTCTACAGCTTTGGCGCGGCCCTGCTCGACATCGACCAGCCCTGGAAGGTGCTGCACCGCACCGCGCCCTACCTGCTCTCGCCGCAGACGCTGTACGAGTGCGTGGGCGATGTGCCCAATGTGGCCTTCCCCTGCGCCGCGCTGGTGGATGCGCCCACAGGCCGCATCGCGCTCTACTACGGCGCTGCCGACACCGTCACCGGCCTGGCCTTCTGCCAGGTGGATGAGGTGATCGACTTCATCAAGTCAAACTCGCTCTAGTCGCTCTCGCGCAGCCCCGCTCACCCCAGCGGGGCTGAACACGCTCCGTAGCCTTATCAACTCCTACACATACAGTGCTGTACTATCCGCATGTCTCGGAAGGAGTGGCCGATCAATGGTGAATCGACTCGTACGTGTCGGAAGCGTCATCGCTGCACTTCTCTTCTCCCTTCAGGCCTTCGCCGCGCCGACGGCGGCCCAAACCACCAGCCCTGCCCAGCAGGGCTTTGTCACCCGATCCGGCTCGAAGCTGCTACTGAACGGCAAGACGTTCCGCTTCGCAGGCAGCAACAACTACTACTTGGTCTACCAGTCGCAGGCCATGGCCGACGACGTGCTGGAGAAGGCCGCCGCCAATGGCTACCAGGTGATGCGGCTCTGGGGCTCGATCGACATCGGCAACCAGGATGACAGCAACTCGATCAACGGCAAGGCCAACGGCATCTACTTCCAGTACTTCGACCCCGCCACCGGCCAGCCCGCCTACAACGACGGCGCGGATGGGCTGCAGCGGCTCGACTATGTGCTGGCCAAGGCCCAGTCGCTCGGCCTGAAGGTGGTCATCCCCTTCGTGAACAACTGGAACAACTTCGGCGGCATGGATCAGTATGTGCGCTGGAAGGGCGGCCAGTACCACGACGAGTTCTACACCGACCCAACGATCCGCGCGTGGTACAAGGGCTGGATCAGCCACCTGCTGAACCGCACCAACAGCATCACCGGCGTGCAGTACAAGAACGACCCAACGATCATGACGTGGGAGCTGGGCAACGAGCCGCGCTGCAAGTCGGCGGGCGTCTACCCCCAGTCCGATACCTGCACCACCCAGACGATCACCGACTGGGCCGATGAGATGTCCACCTACATCAAGACCATCGACCAGAACCACCTGGTGAGCGTGGGCGACGAGGGCTTCTACTGCGACCCCAACGCGGCCAACTGGATCGACCGCTGCGGCGAGGGCGTGGACACCCTGGCCCTGACCGCGCTGCCCAACATCGACGTGATGTCGCTGCACCTCTACCCCGAGGGCTGGGGCCAGACCACCGAGTGGGCCACCGAGTTTCTGGTGAAGCACGTGAAGGACGCCCGCAAGCTCAAGAAGCCGGTGATGCTGGGCGAGTTCGGCCTGACCAACAAGGCCACGCGCAACCCGATCTACCAGACATGGACCGACGAGTTCTACAAGGCGGGCGGCAACGGCGCGCTGTTCTGGATGCTGGCCGGCACGCAGGATAACGGCACGCTCTACCCCGACTACGACGGACACAACATCTACTGCCCCAGCCCGATCTGCACCACCATCGCCAACTTCGCCAAGAAGATGGGAGGCAAGGCCACGACCTTCCCGCCGGTGGCCGACGACGATCTGGCCGAGACCGCGTTTGGCACGCCGGTGTCGATCACGCCGCTGGGCAACGACATCCGCTACGGCGGCGCGACGATCAGCTACAAGTCGCTGGACCTTGACCCGGCCACCGCCGGGCGGCAGACCAGCTACGCCAGCGGCAGCGGCAGCTTCGTGCTGCAGATCGACGGCACCATCCTGTTCACGCCCGCCAGCGGCTTCTCGGGCAAGGCCAAGGCCAGCTACACCATCAAGGACAGCAGCGCCCGGCTCTCGAACGTGGCCACCATCCTGATCACGGTGAAGCCCGACCCCAACGGCGCGCTCACGCTGTTCTCGTTCGAGGATGGCACCGAGTCGTGGGGGCCAGCCAGCTGGCAGGCCAGCGCGGGCAGCGTGGCCCAGACCAGCAGCTTCGTCACCCATGGCAGCTACGGCCTGCACATCAGCGCCAATGAGGACGCATGGTTCGGCCTGCAGACCAGCGAGCTGGTGAACCTAACCGGCAAGACCGAGCTGAAGTACGACATCCAGACCGGCGACACCGGCGTCTCATCCAGCGTGGCGCTCCAGCTGGGCGACAGCTGGGACTGGTGCCAGGGGCCGTGGAACTGGGTCAATAGCGGCACCAGCACCACCGTCACCCTCGACCTAACCGCCCTAACATGCACCTCGGGCGGCGCGCCCAACCTGAGCCAGCTGCGCGCCTTCTACATCTACTTCGGCGCTGGCCAGTACGACATCGACAACATCCGCGCCCAGTAGCGCGGCGCAGCCGCCGCACCGCGCATGGACGCATGCGTGGTGCGGCGGCTACGAGCACGTGTATGAAAAGAAAACCGCAAAAAGCTGGCAAGATCACGATTCTCAACCATTTTCCAGTTGCAGAGCAAAGAAACTACATCTATTATTTGTTGTGTTCATTTCGCTATTATTGACACTACCTTGGATGAATAGGGATACGATTATGATAACAGCAGACGCCTCGACGATCCTCCCTCAACTTCAACAGGCCCGCGTGCAGATCGAGCAGGAGCTGCTTGGCAATATTCTGCCGTTCTGGATCGAGCACACCTGCGACGAGGAGCACGGTGGCTTCTACGGCGCGCTCAGCAACGATCTGGTGGTGCATAACGAGTACCCGCGCTCGGCGGTGGTCTGCGCGCGCATCCTGTGGACCTACGCGGCGGCCTACCGCGCCTACGGCAAGGACGAGTACCGCACCATGGCCCAGCGCGCCTACGAGTACCTAAAAAGCGCCTTCGTCGACCCGGTGTACGGCGGGGTCTACTGGCAGATCGACCAGGACGCCAAGCCGATCAGCCCGCGCAAGCACAGCTACGCCCAGTCGTTCGCGATCTATGGCCTGAGCGAGTACCACCGCGCCACCGGCGACGCCGAAAGCCTGGAGCTGGCCAAGCGCCTGTTCGAGCTGCTGGAGCAGCACGCCTACGAGCCGCACTACGGCGGCTACATCGAGGGCTGCGCCCACGACTGGGGCCTGCTGGACGACATGCGCCTGAGCGACCTGGAGCCAAACTGCCGCAAGTCGATGAACACTATGCTGCACGTGATGGAGGGCTACACCAACCTGCTACGCGTGTGGGACAGCCCGCTGCTGCGCCAGCGCGTGCACGAGATGGTCGAGATCTTCCTCAAGCAGATCATCGACCCGCAGACCTACCACTTCAAGCTGTTCTTCGACGACGCATGGAACGCATCCGGCCAGACCCGCTCCTACGGCCACGACATCGAGGGCAGCTGGCTGATCGTCGAGGCCGCCGAGGTGCTGGATGACCCCAAGCTGCTGGCCGCCAGCCGCAGCGCCTCGGTCGAGATGGCCTGGGCCGTCTACAGCCAGGGCATGGACAGCTCGGGCGGCGTGCTCTACGAGGGCCACGCCAGCGGCCCAGCCAGCACCGATAAGCACTGGTGGGCGCAGGCCGAGGCCATCGTGGGCTTCTACAACGCCTATCAGATCTCCGGCCACCCCCAGTTCGCCGAGGCCGCGCTGGCCTGCTGGGACTTCGTGCAGAAGTACTTTGTCGACCGCACCCACGGCGAGTGGTTCAAGGTGGTGAGCCGCGACGGCACACCGCACCTAGATCAGGTGAAGACCGGCCCGTGGGAGTGCCCCTACCACCACGGGCGCTTCTGCCTAGAGCTGCTGGCGCGCATCCCGGCCCAGTAGCAGTACACAAACGCCCCGCAGCAGGTCATACTGCTGCGGGGCGTTTGTGTACTGCTAGGGAACAAGGGAACGAATAACCACGAAGGCACGAAGAATTTTTACCACCAAGGCTCCAAGACACCAAGGGAATGAAGGGGGTAGAAAATAAGGAATAGGGATCAGTTACCCTACCCACCCGGCCCAGGCGGCGAAGGTGCTACTCGCGCAAACTGGCCATATGCACGAACACCAGCCGCCAGTTTGCAGCATAGGAACGCCCAAAATTGGGGGTTTGAAGGGAGCGATGCTCTCTCGCAGGGTTCACAGGGGCTGGCCCCTGTGCGCCGCCCGCGCAGGGCACACCCAGCATAAAAGCGGAAACACCATCATTGTTGCCACAACCGGTCGACCCAACTGCGCAACGCTGGAAGCATTGCCTACGGTTGGCCCGACCCCAAAACTACCGTGAATGGCATCTTGGTATCCGGTCGACCACATAGCGCATGTGGATCTTGACACGCTGTGCAGATCGGCGTATACTCATGTTCGTTAGCGCTAACTAACTAGGAAAACAGCATGGCCGAATCGACCGAAAAACCCAAGGTAACCCGCATGCGTGGCGAGGAGCGCCGCGCCCTGATGCTCAAGCAGACCGCCGAAGTCTTCGCCCAGCATGGCTATGCGCAGGCCAGCATCGGCGAGCTTGCGCGGGCCTGCGGCGTCACCGAGCCGATGCTCTACAAGCACTTTGGCAGCAAACAGAACCTCTTTCTGCTGGTGCTACGCCACACCGGCGATCAGTTCTTTCAGAGCTTCCGCGACCGTGTGAACGAACGGGCCAGCCGCAGCCTTGAGGACACGCTATGCTCGCTGGTGCTCGACTACCGTGATGTGGCAATTCACCTGCAGGGCAGCGCGCTCATGCTGCTGGGCGCGCTGATCGAATCCCAAGATCCCGAGGTCAAAGACGCCATGAGGGAGCATACCAACGAGCTATTTCGGCTTATCCACGGGCTGCTGGTCCAGGCCCAGCAGCAAAAGCTCATCCCCCAAGAGCGCGATCTGGATGCCGCCACATGGGGCTATATGAGCTTCCTGTTCGCGATCCAGATGCGCGCCAAGTTCCGCATGTTCGACAGATTCAGCGAGCCAATGCTGGCAGAGTCAAGCCGGCTCTGGTGGCAGGCGCTACGCCTAGGCTAGCCGAACCTTGCCAAGGCCCTGGCACGAGGCCAAGGGCCATCTTTTCGCCCAGTTAAGTTAGTTATCGTTAACTAATAAGAAGTAATGAAAGGACACCTCCATGAAGCTCATGTTCCAAGATCAGACTCTCTCCTTCGAGTTTCTGCGCGTGTTAGGCGAGACGGTCGGCGGTGGAGCCGACATCAACGAGTGCCTGCTGACCGGATCACGGATCGTGGAAGACGACCTAGAGACATGGTTCCTGGAGTGGAACCGCACCGCCGAGCGCATCCATGGCATCGCCGACCGCTGCATGGCCGAGGGGCACCCCACCAGCGCCCGCGACGCCTACCTACGCGCCAGCAACTACTACCGCTCCGCCGAGTTCTTCCTGCACATCGGCGGGCACGACCCGCGCGCCGAGGACACCTACGACCGCAGCCGCGCCTGCTTTCTGCAGGCCCTGCCGCTGCTGCCCTTCCCCGCCGAGCAGGTACAGATCCCCTACGAGGGCACCACGCTGCCAGGCTACCTCTTCCGCCCCGACAACTCTGGCAAACCCCGCCCAACCATCCTGCGCCACGGCGGTTTCGACTCCACCGGCGAGGAGATCTTCTTCCATGCTACCCGTGGTGCCCTTGAGCGCGGATACAACTGCCTGCTGTTCGAGGGTCCGGGCCAGGGCTATGTGCTGCGCAAGCAAGGCCTGCCCTTCCGCCCCGATTGGGAGAATGTGGTGACGCCGGTGGTCGATTTCACGCTGACGCAGCGGGGCGTGGACCCCGCCAGGCTCGTGCTGATCGGCGGGAGCCTGGGCGGCTACCTGGCCCCAAGGGCGGCGGCCTTCGAGCACCGGCTGGCGGCCTGTGTCGCCATCGACGGGCTGTTCTCGTTCGACGTGCCCGCCGAGGCTACCACAGTTCTCCAGCATGCCAAAAACGAGCAGGAGTCGCAGCAGATGCTGCAGGAAATGCAGCGGCGCTCGCTCAACATGCGCTGGGCCATCAGCCAGGGCATCTGGTCGTTTGCGGTCGACACCCCGGAGGAGTTCGTCGCCCGGATGGCACGCTACACCATGGAGGGCATCGCCCAGCAGATCCGCTGCCCCATGCTGGTCTGCGATGCCGAGCGCGACCACTTCTTCGACAACCAGCCGCAGAAGCTCTACGATGCACTGACGTGCGAGCGGACGCTGCTGCGATTCACTGCCGAGGATGGTGCCGATGAGCATTGCCACGTCGGGGCCGACCACCTGCTCAACCAGCGCGTGTTCGATTGGCTCGACAGCACGCTGGCCTAGCAAGAGCGCAAAAAAGCCCATGCGGTAGAAAAAGGGACAGGCGGAATATTGTTCCGCCTGCCCCTTTTATGCTCGGTGCCTAGCTAGCGCGCACCGCATCCATGGTGCGCAGCAGCGAGCGCAGCTCCTCGGCGGAAAACTGGCGCGACTGGATACGCCGCAGCAGCGTGGCCACCTCGGGCGTCTCCGAGGCCACCCGCTGCAGCTCGCGCCGGTTGAAGTGCCCGGCCAGCGCCAGCAGATCCTCGGCGCTGGAGCCGAGCAGGCCGGCCATCTGGCGGATGAGCTGCTCGCTCGGCGGGGTGGGCTTGCGGCTGTTCTCGATCTTGCTCACGTAGGTCACATCTATCCCAAGCTGCTGGGCAAACTGGCGCTGGGTCAGGCCTTTGGCCTTTCGCAGATCGCGGATGCGCTCCCCAAAATGTGTCATAGCTGCTCCTCACCTATCCCAATTGCTCTGGGCGCTACCTGTGTGGCACTCGTCTGATTATATGATACTAGACAATGATGATCAAGTTATTCAATAATACCTAATTTATACTTGACAATGTTGATCTAGTATAATAATATCAACCCACAATTTTACCGGCAGGGCCAACGTGCAGAGCTATTCCATGTGAATATTCTCACAGCATAAAACCCATACGATCGCCCACTACCGCGCCAGCGACGCCAACGGTACGAACGCATTCGACATCGCTTTTTTCTCTCTTGATCGTTGATCAAGGGCTACTCGGGATACCTTCTGGCATTGTTTGAGGAGAAAGAGAGCGTCCATGCGGGTACACACTTCTCTTGCAGCAACGGGCCTCGCGCTCACCACGGCGATACTGCTGGCCAGCTGCGGCGCTGCGCCCACCACCCAGGCCGGGGCCGCATCCAGCACCGCTGCGCCTGCGCCCGGCAGCGGCCAGGGCGACACGCTGCACCTGCTGTGGCTGCAGGCACCGACCATCCTGAACCCGCACCTGGCCACCGGCACCAAGGATTTTGACGCCAGCCGCGTGACCTACGAGCCACTGGCCTCGTTCGACCAGGATGGCAGCCTGGTGCCCTTCCTGGCCGCCGAGATCCCCTCGCGGGAAAATGGCGGGCTGGCCGCCGACGGCAAATCGGTGACGTGGAAGCTCAAGGCGGGCGTGAAGTGGTCGGATGGCGAGCCATTCACCGCCGAGGATGTGAAGTTCACCTACGATTTCCTGGCCGACAAGGCCACGGCGGCCACCACCACCAGCACCTACAGCGCCGTCAGCGGCGTGGAGGTGATCGACCCAACGACGGTGAAGGTGCGGTTCCGCGACGTCAGCCCCGCGTGGTCGCTGCCCTTCGTGGGCACCGCCGGGCTGATCATCCCCAAGCACATCTTTCAGGGCTACGTGGGCGCGAAGGCCCGCGAGGCCCCGGCCAACCTGAAGCCGGTGGGCACTGGCCCCTACCGCGTGGTCGACTTCAAGCCGGGAGACATCGTGGTATACGAGCCAAACCCCTACTTTCGCGAGCAGGGCAAGCCCTTCTTCGCGCGCGTGGAACTAAAGGGCGGCGGCGACCCGACCTCGGCGGCGCGCGCGGTGCTACAGACTGGCGAAGTCGATTTCACACCGGGGCTTTCGGCTGCGCCGCAGGTGCTGGAGCAGCTGAAGGCGGGCGGAAAAGGGCTGGTGGTGCCCGCCTCGCTGGGCGGCTTCAGCGAGCGGATCGAGCTGAACTACACCGACCCAAACGCCGAGGTCGACGGCGAGCGATCAAGCCTCAAGGCCCCGCACCCGTTCTTCAGCGACAGCAAGGTGCGGCAGGCCTTCGCGCTAGCGGTGGACCGCACCACCATCGCGGCCCAGGTCTACGGCCCATCGGCCACGCCGATCACCAACGCCGTGGTCGAGCCGCCCACGGTGGTCTCGCCGAACACCAAGGCCGAATACAACCTGCAGAAGGCCGCCGCGCTGCTGGACGAGGCGGGCTGGAAAGACACAAACGGCGACGGCGTGCGCGAAAAAAATGGCGTGGCGCTCAGCATCCTCTACCAGACATCGATCGTGCCAGCGCGGCAGAAGACCCAGGAGGTGATCAAGCAGGCGCTGGAGTCGATCGGCTTTAAGGTCGAGCTGAAATCGGTGGACAACGGCATCTTCTTCGGCAGCGACCCCAATAACACCGACAACTTCAACCACTTCTACGCCGACGTGCAGGTCTACACCATCGGCAACAACAACCCCGACCCCGGCGCGTACCTGGAAAGCTTTACCTGCGCCAAGATCGCCCAGAAGGCCAACAGCTGGAGCGGCAGCAACCGCGTGCGCTACTGCAACCCTCACTACGACGAGCTGTTCCAAAAATCAACCGTGGAGCTTGACCCCGCCAAACGGCAGCAGCTGTTTATCCAGCTGAACGATCTGCTGATCAGCGATGTGGCAATCATCCCGCTGGTCAAAAACGCATCGAACCTGGGCGTGAGCAGCAGCCTGGAAGGCACCAGCTTCACGCCGTGGGACTCGACGCTCTGGCAGATCAAAGACTGGAGGCGGAAGGCCTCATGAACCAGTTCCTGCTGCGGCGCATCGCGATCTCCATCCCGCTGCTGCTGGTGATCAGCATGATCATCTTCGGCATCCTGGCGCTGGCCCCCGGCGACCCCATGGCCGAGTTCGCCACCGACCCCTCGGTGAGCGCCGAGGTGCGCCAGAACATCCGCCAGTCGCTGGGGCTGGATGAGCCGCTGCCAGTGCGCTATGGCAAGTGGCTGTCGGCCTTTGTGCAGGGCGACATGGGCTACTCGTTTGCCAGCCGCAGCCCTGTGAGGGCGCTGCTGGGCCAGCGCATCGCCACCACGCTGGCGGTGGTGGGCACGGCCTACCTGCTGAGCGTGCTGCTGGCCGTGCCGCTGGGCATGCTGGCGGCGCTGCGGCCCTACTCGGTCTTCGACCAGGTAAGCTCGACGCTGGCGTTTGTGGGCTTCTCGCTGCCCACCTTCTTCACCGGGCTGCTGTGCATCCTGCTATTCAGCGTGCGGCTTGGCTGGTTCCCGCTGGTCTACAACAGCACGCTGGTGGTGAGCGACTGGCCCAGCCTGCTGGCCCAGCTGCGCCAGTCGGCCATGCCAATTGGCGTGCTGACCCTGTTCCAGACCGCCACTATGATGCGGTTCATGCGCTCGGCGGCCCTGGAGCAGATCTACCGCGACTATGTGCGCACCGCGCGGGCCAAGGGCCTGCACGAGCGTGTGGTGGTCAACCGCCACATCCTGCGCAACGCGCTCATCCCGGTGGTGACGCTGGTGGCGCTCGGGGTGCCCTCGGTGTTCACCGGGGCGCTGGTGACCGAGCAGGTGTTCCGCGTGCCCGGCATCGGCGGCCTGCTGGTGAGCAGCATCCAGTCGAGCGACACGCCGGTGGTGATGGCGATCACCTGTATCTACGCCCTGCTGATCGTGATCTTCAACCTGGTGGCCGACATGCTGTACGGCGTGCTTGACCCACGAGTGCGCTACACCTAACAAGGAGCCGCCATGAGTCTCTCTCCGACCAACCAAGCCGCGCATGGGGAGGCCCCGCGCCGCGCCCTAGCGGGCAGCGTGCGGCGCGGCGGTGAGCGCGCCGCGCGGCGGCCCCGCACGCTGTGGGGCGATGTGTGGCGGCAGTTCCGGCGGCGCCGCCTGGCGCTGCTGGGCGTGGTGGTGTTCGGCCTGATCGTGCTCGGGGTGGCGCTCGGCCCGCTGGTCTACGCCACGCCCTACGGCGCGGTGGATTTCGCCGCCGCGCTGCAGGGGCCGAGCGCGGCCCACCCGTTTGGCACCAACGACCTGGGGCAGGATGTGCTGGCGCGCATCCTGTGGGGCGGGCGGATCTCGATCGCGGTGGGCCTAGTGGCCATGCTGGTGAACATTGGCCTGGGCACGCTGGTAGGCGCGCTGGCGGGCTACTTCGGCGGCTGGGTAGACAGCGCGCTGATGCGACTGACCGACGTGTTCCTCTCGCTGCCGCAGCTGCCCCTGCTGCTGCTGATCATCTACCTGTTCCGCGAGCCGGTGACGGCGGCGCTGGGGCCGGTGGGCGGCATCTTCGCGCTGATCGTGCTGGTGATCGGTGGGCTAAACTGGATGCCGGTGGCGCGGCTGGTGCGGGTGAGCTTCCTGACGCTGCGCGAGGCCGAGTTTGTGACGGCGGCGCACGCGCTGGGCATCCCGCCTGGGCGGATCATCGTGCGGCACCTGCTGCCCAACACGCTCGGCCCGGTGATCGTGGCGGCCACGCTGGCGGTCGGCTCGGCCATCCTGTCCGAGTCGACGCTCAGCTTCCTGGGCCTAGGATTCCCGCCCGACACACCGACGTGGGGCCGCATGCTCTACGAGTCGCAGAACTTTATCGAGTTTGCGCCCTTTATGGTGCTGTTTCCGGGCCTGTGCATCTTTCTGTCGGTGCTGAGCATCAACTATATCGGCGACGGCCTGCGCGACGCGCTCGACCCGCAGCAGCGGCGGTCGTAGCCTGCCCCTTTTTCAGGCTTTTTCATACTTGACAAAGTTGATCAAGCATATTAATATCACCTCACTCACCTTCTGTCGGTAGATACTCATTCAGAAGCGACGTGCCAAACCCTACGCGCCGCCCACCCTTTCAGCATACCCTACAGCACACCGGAGAGGAGAAGGATATGACGGTTGTCGCACGTGTGACCGCTGGCCCCGAGGACATCCGCAGCGCCGACGCGGTGCAGCTGATCGCCGAGCTAAGCGCCGAGCTGGCCGCGCTCTACGAGACCAGCGACGGCAGCGCCGGGTTCAAGCCAGCGGATGTGGAGGTGCCGCGCGCCGCCTTTGTGGTGGCCAGAATCGACGGCAGGCCGGTGGGCTGCGGCGCGCTGCGCCCGCTGGATGCCGACACCGGCGAGATCAAGCGCATGTACACCCGCGCCGACGCCCGCCGCCAGGGCGTGGCCCAGGCCATCCTCAGCGAGCTTGAGCGGCTGGCCGCCGAGTTCGGCTACCGCAGCCTGAAGCTGCAGACCGGCCCGCGCCAGCCCGAGGCGGCGGCGCTCTACGAGCGGGTCGGCTACCGCCGCATCCCGCGCTTCAGCGGCGACTGGGAGCTGGTGCTGGCATATCAGAAGGATCTTCCAAGCGCGCAGGAACACGCGCGAGAGAACGGGCGGTAGTCCATGCGATTTGCCCTGTTCAGCCTGGTGATGAACATCCCCAACCCGATCACCGGCGAGACGCTGACCACCCAGCAGAAGTTCCAGACCATCCTCAAGCAGGCCGTGCTGGCCGAGGAGCTTGGCTTCGACGCCTATGGCGTAGGCGAACGCCACGGCCCGCCGTTCCTCTCATCCGCCCCGCCGGTGATCCTGGCCGCGATCGCGGGGCGTACCGCCCGCATCCGCCTGCTCACCACCGTCACCGTGCTGAGCGTGCTCGACCCGGTGCGCGTGGCCGAGGACTACGCCACGCTCGACCATCTGTCGGGCGGGCGGCTGGAGATCATCATCGGCAAGGGCAACGACCCGCGCCACTACCCGCTGTTCGGCATCGCCGAGGAGGAGCAGTGGGAGTCGCTGGCCGAGCGCTACGCGCTGCTGCGGCGGCTATGGGATGAAGAACATGTGACCTGGGAGGGCCGCTACCGCCCGCCGTTGCACGACGTGACCGTGATGCCCCGGCCCTTCCAGAAGCGCATCCCGGTGTGGCACGGCAGCGCATCCAGCACGCTCTCCACCGATCTGGCGGCAAAATACGGCGAGCCGATCTTCTCGGCCAACGCCTTCCACCACCTCAGCAAGTACCAGGCGCTGATCGACCACTACCGCGAGCGCTGGGCGGCCTACGGGCGCGATCCCAACGATGCGGTGGTCGGCTCGGGGGCGGGCAGCCTGTACCTCGCGCGAACCGATGAGGAGGCCGTGCGCCGCTTCACGCCCTACTACAACGCCTATATGGCCACGGCCTCGGCCCAGCACAACAGGCCGCCGTTCAAAGATCTGCACGACAACATCGAGAACGGGCCGGTGCTGGTGGGCAGCCCCGACCGCGTGATCGAGAAGATCTTGCGCTACCACGAGGCGTTTGGCAACCAAGTGCTGAGCATCAGCGTGGATGGCCTGACCGAGGCCGAGCAGCGCGAGCAGCTGCACATCTTCGCCAGCGAGGTCATCCCCGTGCTGCGGCGCGAGATCCCCAGCGCGATCTGGCAGGGGCCGAGCGAGCGACACCCACACGAGCATGGGCCGGTCTCCTATAGCCTTGACGGAATCCCAGGACTGCCATGAGCATCGCCACAGCCAACATCCTCACCCAACTTGAAAGCTACCAAGAGCGCTACACCGCGCTGCGCCGCCGCCTGCACGCCACGCCCGAGACCGCCTACGAGGAGCACCGCACCGCCGAGCTGGTGGCGCAGGAGCTAGAATCATATGGGCTGGCAGTCTATCGCGGCATCGGGCGCACCGGCGTGGTGGGCGTGCTCTCGAACAGGGCCAGCCAGCGCGCGGTGGGCCTGCGCGCCGACATGGACGCGCTCAACATCAGCGAGGAGAACGAGCTGCCCTACCGCTCGGAGGTGCCCGGCAAAATGCACGCCTGCGGCCACGATGGACACACCGCCATGCTGCTGCTGGCGGCCCGCCACCTAAGCGAGACGAGGGCCTTCGCGGGTACGGTGGTGTTCATCTTCCAGCCCGCCGAGGAGGGCGGCGCGGGCGCGCGGCGCATGATCCGCGACGGCCTGTTCGAGCGCTTCCCGGTGGATGCGGTGTACGGCATGCACAACATCCCAGGGATCGAGGCCGGGCACTTCGCGGTGATGCCGGGGCCGATGATGGCCGCCGCCGACTACTTCGAGCTGCACATCCAGGCCGAGGGTGCGCACGCCGCCCTGCCGCACCGCACCGCCGACCCCATCCTGGCGGGCAGCGCGCTGGTGCTGGCCCTGCAGTCGCTGGTCAGCCGCAGCATCGACCCGCTCGACCCGGCGGTGCTGTCGGTGACACAGTTCCACGGCGGCGAGGCGTCCAACGCCATCCCCGCCAGCGCGGTGCTGAAGGGCACGGCCCGCAGCTACAGCCCCGAGGCCCGCGCCGCCCTGATCGAGGGCATCCGGCGCGTGGCCGCAGGCACGGCGGCCAGCTACGGCCTGGCCATCGATGTGCGCCACCAGCCGGGCTACCCGCCCACCATCAACAGCCACGCCGAGACCATCTTCGCCTACCACACGCTGGAGGAACTGGTGGGACAGGAGCGCGTGCGCGCCGACCTGAGGCCGCTGATGACCGCCGAGGACTTCGCCTACATGCTCCAGGCCCGGCCTGGGGCCTACATCTGGATCGGCAACGGCCCCAGCCAGGGCCTGCACACGCCGCGCTACGACTTCAACGACGACATCCTCACCACCGGCGCGGCGGCCTGGGTGCGGCTGGCCGAGGAGTCGCTGCCGCAGCGATAAGGAGTTCTGCCCATGAGCCCACGCAGCAATCAGCTCATCCTGAGCGCGTCTATCGCAGGTTTTGGCCACCACCCCGGCGCGCCGCGCGGCAATCCGCAGCGCCTCACCGACATCGCCCACTACCGGCGGCTGGTGCAGGCAGCCGAGCGCGGCCTGCTCGACTTCGTGCTGCTGCACGACGAGCGGTCGGTGCCTATCGACCGCTCCGCAGGGCATCTGGATGCGATTACGGTGCTCGCGCGGCTGGCCCCCGAGACACGCCACGTGGGGCTGGCCGCCAGCAAACCCACCACCTACACCGAGCCATTCCACGTCTCGCGCGAGCTAGCCACGCTCGATTTTGTCAGCGGCGGGCGGGCCGCGTGGAACGCCACCACCAGCGCCCGCGACGACGAGGCCCAGAACTTTGGCGAGGCACACGCCCGCCCCGCCGAGCAGCGCCGCGAGCAGGCCGAGGAGTTTATCGCGGTGAGCCGCAAGCTGTGGGACAGCTGGGAGGACGACGCGGTGATCGCCGACCGCGAGCGCGGCATCTACCTCGACCCCAGCAAGCTGCACCACATCGACCACGCGGGCAAGCACTACCAGGTGCGCGGTCCGCAGATCACCTACCGCCCGCCGCAGGGCCACGTGGTGGTGGTGCAGACCGACCAGGGCGACGCGGGCGAGCCGCTCGACGCAACCGTGGCCGATGTGCTCATCCTGCACGACGAGCGGCTGGAGGACGCCCAGCGGGCCTACGCCCACCACCACGGCGAGGCCGCCGCCGCCCAGCACGAGGTGCGGGTGCTCCAAAGCATCCTGCCCGTCCTGGGCGAGAGCGAGGCCGAGGCCCAGGCCCGCGCCGCCGCGCTCGACGCCGCCAGCCCGCGCGGCGCGGCGCAGCCCCGCGCCCTGCGGCTGGTCGGCACGCCCGCCCAGGTGGCCGAGCGCCTGGCCGAGTGGTTCGCGGCGGGCGCAGCCGATGGCTTCCACCTGCTGCCCGACGTGCTTCCCGATGGGCTGGATGAGCTGGTGCGCACGCTGGTGCCCGAGCTGCAGCGGCGCGGCCTGTTCCGCAGCGCCTACCAGGGGCGCACGCTGCGCGAGCACCTGGGCCTCGCCCGCCCGATCAGCCAGTACGCCGCCGTCTAGACCCGTAGCGATCAGGAGGTTTCTATGAGCGCGAAAAAGCAGATCCACGTCGGCGTATTTCTCCAAGGTGTCGGCCACAGCATCGCCTGGCGGCACCCCGACCACGCCTCGTTCACCGAGTTCGAGACCTACGTGCGCTTCGCCCAGACCGCCGAGCGCGGCCTGCTGGACCTGATCTTCTTCGGCGAGGGCCTGGTGGTGCGCGAGCACCGTGGGCAGTTCTTCGGCCCGATTGTCAACGGGCGGCCCGATAGCCTGGCCCTGCTGCCCGCGCTGGCCGCCGTCACCCAGCACATTGGCCTCACCGCCACGATCTCCTCCACCTACAATCAGCCCTACGAGCTGGCCCGCCAGCTGGCCTCCATCGACCATGTGAGCGGGGGGCGCGCGGCATGGAACGTGGTCACCACCTTCAGCAACTCGGTGGCCAAAGACTCCGGCGGCGATCAGGTGGCCTACAACTTCAGCCGCACCAAGCACCTGGAGCACGCGACCCGCTACGACCGCGCCCGCGAGTTCGTGGCGCTGATCAAGCAGCTCTGGGACAGCTGGGAGGATGACGCCATCGGCCAGGGGCAGGTCGACCCGTCCAAGATCCACGAGCTGGATCACCACGGCGCGTGGCTGTCGGTGCGCGGCCCGCTCGATGTGCCGCGCTCGCCGCAGGGCCACCCCGTGATCGTGCAGGCCGGGCAGTCCGAGGATGGGCGCGACCTCGCGGCCCGCATCGCCGATGTCATCTTCAGCCCGCACCGCTCGATTGATGATGCCAAGAGCTTCTACGCCGACCTGCGGGCGCGGCTGGTGCAGCATGGGCGCTCGCCCGACGAGATCCGCGTGCTGCCGGGGCTGGCCGTCATCACCGCGCCCACCGAGGCCGAGGCCCGCGAGAAGGCCGAGCACTACCGCGAGCTGCTGCTCAGCGACGACATCGTGCGCTACCTGCTGGGCGAGCAGAGCGGCCTCGACTTCTCGCAGGTCGATCTGGATGCGCCCTTCCCCGCGCTCGACCCGAGCCACCCCGACGCCAATGGCCCGCTGATCGAGAAGTGGCTGGCCCAGGCCAAGGAGCAGAGCCTAACCGCCCGCCAGGTGGCCGACCTGATCACGCCGCGCGCGCCGGTGGTGGGCACGCCCGCCCAGGTGGCCGACCACTTCGAGCGGTGGGTCGACGAGGGCGCGAGCGATGGCTTCCTGCTCTCGCCCACGCTCTTCCCGGGCGACCTAGATGACTTCGTCAGCCTAGTGGTGCCCGAGCTGCAGGCGCGCGGGCGCTACCGCACCGCCTACACCGGCAGCACGCTGCGCGAGCACCTGGGCGTCGCGCGGCCCGCCACGCCGTGGCTCGCCAGCGCCCTGGCCAAATAAGGAGCGCCGCAATGTCATTCCCTATCTCTGTCCTCGACCTCATCCCCACGCCCAACGATGGAGGTGGCGCGCAGGCCATCCAGAACACGCTGGAGCTGGTGCGGCACGCCGAGCAGCTGGGCTACCACCGCTACTGGCTGGCCGAGCACCACAGCTTCCCCGGACTGGCCGCCGTGGCCCCCGAGGTGCTGATCGGCGTGATCGCCCGCGAGACCCAGCGCATCCGGGTGGGGTCGGGCGGCATCCTACTGCCCAACTACGCGCCGCTCAAGGTCGCCGAGACCTTCCGCACGCTTGAGGCGCTCGCGCCGGGGCGGATCGACCTGGGCATCGGGCGCGCGCCCAACCAAGACCCGCGCACCGCCCTGGCCCTGCGCGGCAGCGAGGCCGCGCTGGCTGCCGCCGACGACATCGCCCGCCTGGTGGCCGAGCTGGAGGGATTCGCCGAGATCGCGCCCTCGATCTTCCCCGAGGGTAGCCCGCTGCGCGAGGTGGTGGCCTCGCCCGAGGGCGTGCCCTTCCCGCCGGTGTGGCTGCTCGGCTCGGGCCAGCGCAGCGCCCAGCTGGCCGCCGAGCGCGGGCGCGGCTTCGCCGCCGCCCACCACTTCAGCCCGCTGGAATCGGCCAAGGCCATCCGCGCCTATCGGTCGGCCTTCCAGCCATCGGCGCTGTTCCCGCAGCCGCAGAGCATCGTCAGCGTCTCGGTGATCTGCGCCGAGACCCAGGAGCTGGCCAGCGACCTGAAGCGCGTGACCGACCTGGCCTCGGTGCGCCGCCTGCGCGGCGAGCGCGGCGCGCCGCCCACCCTCGCCGAGGCCCGCGCCTACAGCTTCACCGCCGACGATGAGGAGAAGCTGCGGCCCTTTAGCACCATCTACGGCACGCCCGACAGTGTCCACGGGCGGCTGAACGAGCTAGTGGGCGAGATCGACGCCGACGAGCTGATGATCGTCACCACCATCCCCGACCACGCCCTACGGATCCGCTCCTACGAGCTGCTCTCCGAGGTGTTCGAGCTGAATACTCCCGCCTAACAAAATAAAAATGGACGGGAGAGCCATTCTCGGCCTTCCCGTCCATTTTTTGTGCTCGCCAAACCTAGTCGATAGGCTTCAGATTCGCCTCGATCTCCGCGCGCCGTGGCTCCAAGAAGGGTGCGAGCACCAGCTTCTCGCCCAGCGTGGCCTCGTCCTCATCCACCGCGAAGCCCGGCCCATCCGAGGCGATCTCGAACAGGATGGCGTTCGGCTCGCGGAAGTACAGGCTGCGGAACCAGTAGCGGTCGATCTTGCCGCTGTTGCGGATGCCCAGCTTGTCCAGCCGCTCGGCCCAGGCGTCGTAGTCGGCGTCGGCGGTGCGGAAGGCCACGTGGTGCACCGCGCCCGCGCCCGGCTGCGCTGGCGGCAGGCCGGGCTGCTCGGCAACGTGCAGCTCGGCGGCGGCCCCGCCCTCGCCCATCTCGTAGACGTACACGAAGTCCTGCGGGCGCTCGGGGTGGGCGTAGCTGCGCACCTGGCGCATCCCAAGGCCCTTGTCCAGCACCAGGTCGGTCGACTTCAGGCGCGGCACGCTCATCAGGATGGGGCCGAGGCCGCGGATCTGGTACTCGGCGGGCACCGGGCTGCGCTCCCACGGGAAGGCCGGGCCAGCGCCGCCGTCATCCACCAGCGCCAGCCGCTGGCCCTCGCCATCCTCCAGGTCCAGGGTCAGCCGCCCGTCGCGCTCGGCGATCTCGCCGGTGGCCACGCCCTGCTCGCGCAGGCGCTCGGCCCACCATGTGAGCGCGGGCAGGCCGTTCACCCGCAGGAAGGTGCGCGTGATCGCGTGCGTGCCGCGGCGCTCGCGGCGGGCTGGCCAGTCGAAGAAGGTCAGGTCGCTGCCGGGCGTGCCCTTGGCGTCGGCGTAGAACAGGTGGTAGGCGCTCACATCATCCTGGTTGACGCTGCGCTTCACCAGGCGCATGCCCAGGGTCTGGGTGTAGAAGGCCTTGTTGTCGCGGATCTTGGCCGAGATCGCGGTCAGGTGGTGGATTCCGAGCAGGTCCATGATATCCTCCAAGTTTAGAACTAAACTTTCAGTGTAAAAAAACTAGCGTGCCAGGCCGTGGTCAAGCTTACGCAGCAGCCGCAGCAGATCGCGCTGCTCGGCGTCGGAGAGCGGCGCGAGCAGGCTGGCAATCAGCGCCTCCTGCTGGGGCACCACCTGGGCGTACAGCTCGTGGCCGCGCGGGGAGAGATAGATACAGTTGGTGCGCCCCTCGGCCCGCCGCGTGATCAGCCCCTCCTGCTCCAGCCGGTGCAGCAGCTGCGAGATATTGCCCTTGGTGACCAGCAGGGCGTCGGCCAGCTCCTGCTGGCTACAGCCGCTGGCCGCGCCCACCTGGGCCAGCACATCGAAGTGCGCGGTGCTCAGGCCGTTGGCGCGAAAGAACTGCGCCGAGCGGGCGTCGATCTTCTGGAACACCCGCGCCAGCCGGAGCCATGCGAGCACGGCGTGCTGGCGGATGCCGCTGGTTGTTGCTGTTTCGTTCATAGCCATAGTTTAGCACTAAACTTACCGTTGTCAAGAGGGTGCGAACCTTCGGTTTTCGTCAGATTCATGACAGGAAGACATTCTTTCTCTCAGCCCATAAATCCATAGTATAGAAAGCTCTAACATATGTCTTGATCAAGGAGTTTCACAATGAAACATCGGATGTACTATCTCCTCTTCTTCAGCCTGCTCTTGAGCATGGTGCTCTCGCAGCAGGCCCCGGCCTACGCCGGGCTAAACGAGTGGACCGCGCTGGGCCTGCCTGGCGGCAAGATCGAGGACAGCGCAATTGACCCCACCACACCCAGCAACATGTACGTGGCGGTCTGGGGCAATGGCGTGTGGCGCAGCAGCGACGGCGGCGCGACATGGGCCAGCAGCAGCAGCGGCCTGCCTACGCCCTACATCAGCCAGCTCTACATCGACCCGCTGGTGCCCACCCGGCTGTTTAGCGTCACCGAAGGCGGCCTGCTCTACCGCAGCAGCGACGGCGGCGCAACATGGGCGCCCAGCTCCAGCGGCCTGCCCGACGAGAGCAACTACCCGCAGCTCGGCACCATGGCCTTCCACCCCAGTGCGCCAGGCACCATCTACATCACCTCGATCCGCACCTACCACCTGCAGCCCGGCGTCGTTGGCGTCTACCGCAGCACCGATGGCGGCACAACATGGGCCAGCATCTCCACCCAGAACCTGATCATCTCGCTGGTGATCGACCCAACGAACCCGCAGCAGATGTACGCTGGCTGCAGCCTATTCATTGCCAGCAGCGGCATCAGCAGCGGAGGCGGAATCCTGCGCAGCAGCGACGGCGGTGCGACATGGGAGGCGATCAGCAGCGGCCTGCCCGAGAAAACCAGCATCCCCACGCTGCTGCTGGAGAGCGGCACGCCGACCAGTATCTACGCCCTGAGCGCATCGGCCATCTACAAGAGCTCCAACAGCGGGGACTCGTGGGCAGCCAAGGGAGCAGGCCTGCCCGGCCACGATGCTAGCAATCCGCTCACCGCGCTGGCTGCCGACCCGCAGAACCCGCTCACCTTCTATACCAGCGACGCCGACGGGCTCTACAAAACGACCAACGGCGCAGATCTATGGGCAAAGGTCAGCAGCGGCCCGCCGAGCACCATCACCACGCTGATGATCCACCCAGCCAGCGCCGCCACGATCTACGCGGGCACCGACACCTTCGGCATGTTCCGCAGCGCCGACAGCGGTGCGACATGGCGTGGCAGCCTACACAGCGCCTCCATCGATGGCCTACAAATCACAGCGGGGGCGACACCACGCATCTATGTGGCCAGCGGCCAGCATCTCGCGGCCAGCAGCGACCACGGGGGCACCTGGCGCTATGCCGATCTGCCGATCTACACCAGCGCGCTTGAAAGCAACCCGGCTACACCCAACATCCTCTACGCTGGAGGAAATGGCCTGATCAAGATTGAGGATGACGGCACCACCATCAGCACCAGCGTGCTGACCAGCACCAACGTCACCACGCTCGCACTGCACCCGCAGGTGGCCAGCGGCATCTACTTCTCATCCTACAACCGGCTCTTCGCCAGCGACGACAGCGGGGCCACCTGGGCCGAGCTGCCCCTGGGTCTGAGCTTCAGCGATGGCAGCATCCAGGCCCTGGCGGTCGCGCCCACCAGCCCTGCCACCATCTACGCCGCCACTGGCTCGAAGCTGTACCGCAGCGCCGACGCGGGCGCAACATGGGAGCAATGGTCGAACGCCGCGCTCGGCATCACCGACGGGTTCAGCCAGATTATGCTGCTGGCCGACCAGCCCCAGCACCTCTACGCCCGCTCGGGCGGCCAGCTCTACACCAGCGACGACGGCGGCGCCACCTGGAGCAGCCGTGCGGGCATGGCGGGGATTGACAGCTTCACCGTGGCGGCGGCCCCCACCCCAACGATCTACGCTGCCCGCAGCAGCGGCGAGGTGCTACGCAGCAGCGACGATGGCGCGACAGCCACAACGCTCGGCACCCTGCCGAGCAGCGCGACACAGGTCGTCCACACCACCCTCGCCGCCGACCCGGCGATGCCCAACAAGCTCTACGTGGGCACGCTGATCGGCGCGTGGGAATATACGGCGGTACCAGCCGAGCAGGTGCGCCGGATCTACCTGCCGGTCATCTCGCGCGGCTAGACGGCAGCGCCAGGGCTAGGCTGGCGCGCTGCCGCCTAGCCCTGCGCCGCAGCGCTATTTTCCAGCACACCGATGCCCTCGATCTCGATCTGCACCTGGTCGCCTGGGCGCATAAACGCCGGGCGCTCGCGGAACTCGCCCACCCGGCTGGGCGTGCCGGTCGAGATCAGGTCGCCCGGCTCCAGCGTCATCACCTCGCTCAGGTAGGCGATCAGGAAGGGCAGCGCGAAGATCCAGCCGCTGGTGCTGCCGCGCTGCACCTCGCGCCCATTCACCCGCAGGCTCAGCGTCAGATTCGCCACGTCGGCCAGCTCGTCGCGCGTCACCAGCGCTGGCCCCATCGGGCCGAACGTGTCGAAGGTCTTGCCCATCATCCACTGGGTGGTGCGGCGCTGGTAGTCGCGGGCGCTCACGTCGTTGAAGATGGTGTAGCCCGCCACGTGCTCTAGCGCATCCTGCTCGCGGATGAAGCGCCCGGCCCTGCCGATCACCACCGCCAGCTCGGCCTCGTTATCCACCTGCTGGCTCACGCGCGGCAGCACGATCGGCTGGCCTGGCCCGATCACGCAGGTGCTGTACTTCGAGAAGAAGGTAGGGTACTCGGGCAGCTCGCCGGGGGCCATGGCCGAATGATCGGTGTAGTTGTGGCCGATGCAGATGATCTTGCCGGGGCGCGGCAGCGGGGCCAGCAGCGCCACCTCGGCCAGCGCCAGCCGCGCGTGCGCAGGGGCCTCGGCCAGGGCAGCCCGCGCGGCGCGCATGGCTGGCTCGCCCGCCGCAAGCAGGCCCTGCATGGTGCGGGGAAGCTCGGGGCATGCCGCCGCAAGATCGAGCAGCGCAGAACCTTGGCCCTGCGTGATCAGAAGGCCGATCCGCACCACATCTTGGTGTGAGAAAGTGACTAGCCGCATCGCTCGCATTCCTTGCTCTATCGGGGATACGCGGGCATTATAGATCAGAAAAAAATGCGCGGAGGTGAGCAGGATGCCCACCTCCGCGCGGCTATCACATCAGCGTGTCAAGCGCGAAGCGATTAGCCTTGGTTCGCTTGCAAATACACCTCTTCGTAGGGTTGCAGCACCACCCAGCCATCACCCGCAAACTTCAGCTGGATGGCCTCGCCGCTGCCGCGCCCGATCAGGGTGCGGAAGGTCACGTTCGTCACCACGTCGGGGCTAAGCGAGCCAGACCATGCCACCGTGGCGTTCGGGTCGGTGAACAGCGGCTGGTCGGGCGTGACGCGCAGGGTCAGCGGCTCGTAGTGGGTAGTGATGGCCACGAAGCCTGGCCCCTGCAGCCGCACGTTGAACAGGCCGCCCGCCAGCATGCCCGCCACCTTACGCATCATGGTGATGTTCCACTTCACGCCATCCTCCATGGCCAGCAGATCGTTGCCGTTCACATGGATAGTCTCATTTTCCAGCTTCAGCACGCGGATCTTCTTACCCTTCTCGGCTAAGTAGACGCGGCCCTTACCATCCATCTTCATCAGCGATGTGCCCTCGCCCGAGACCATGCGCTTGAGCATGGTGCCCACGCCGTGCTCAAGCACACCCTCGCGCGTGAAGGTGACGCCGCCCAGGTAGCCGATCATCGACCCGGCCTTAGCCCAGACCCGACCATTCAGGTTCACCTCAAGGGTGTAGGGGTTCTCTAGCTGAAAAAGATCGGCGGCTGCATCATCCTGCGCCGTGGCCTGGATGAATGAGTCGATCGAGTAGTGGCTCATACGCTATGCTCCTTGCTGGGACAAAAGAATGAACGCCCGTATCATACCTACGCATTGTGACAGGAAAGGTCACAGCTGAAGGGCCTCCGTCCTTGACGGGCGGCGCGTCTTTCGCTACGATAGCTCCCTAACGACCCACACACCAGAAGGAAGATCATGCCTCCGCTCTACCCGCCATCGTTTTTTGCCTTCCAGATCACGTTTGCCCAGCGCATCGCCCAGCGCTTCGGCATGCCGCTAGCCGAGGCAGTGCGCCGCTACACGCCGGTAGCAGTCAGCATCCACGCCGAGAACGACTGGCCGGATGTGGCGCGGCAGATTGAGCGGGGCGGCGACCCGCTGGCCGCGATCTATCAGCGCTACCTTGAGCGCTGCGGCAACGAGCGCCTGCCCCAGCCCGGCGACGCGCTGTACCACGGCTACCCGCTGTTCGGCTGCTTCTTCTTCAACATGCGCGACGAGCTGACCATCTCCACTCACTTCCTGAGCAACGACGTGCCCGGCGCGCGCCCGCTGGGCCACGAGCGCCTGGCCGCCCGCCAGGATGACCTGCGCCGCATGTTCACCCTCATCTACCACGCGCTGCCCCAGGCCACCACCGTGCGCGGCCACTCGTGGCTCTACAACCTGCCCGCCTACCGCCGGATCTTTCCGCCCAGCTACACCCAGGCATTTGTCGAGAACCCCGATGGCGTGCTCGACCAGATGGTGCTGTGGTTCCAGTGCTACCACCGCGACTGGGAGGTCAACCCCGCGCTTGCCGATCAGGTGCTGGCCCGCGTCGATCAGGTCGGCAGCCTGGATGACCTGCGGCACTGCTTCCCCTACCAGCGGCTGCGCACCCAGGCCCCGATCGAGGACTTCTACCGCTTCTACCAGATCGCACCCTAGCCCCGCAGCAAAGGAGCCGCCATGGATCTTTCCGCCACCCAGGCCTACGCCGACCAGCTGGCCGAGGCCATCCAGCACGCCATCCGCGCCCACACCCACTTCGCCAACACCCCGCGCGACGCCGTGCGGCTGTGGGATCGCCGCACACCCTATGTTATCCACCCGATCTGGTGCGCCAGCACACTGCTGACCGAGACGGCGCTGCCCGAGCAGATCCGCTACCCTGGCGCGCTGGCCCTGCTGTGGCACGACACGCTGGAGGATACCCAGCTGCCCCTGCCCGACAGCGCGCAGAGCATTGTGCGGCGGCTGGTGGAGGAGATGACCTTCGCCAGCCTAGACGCCGAGTTCGAGCTGCTGTGGGCGCGCAGCGATACCACCAAGCTGCTGAAGCTGTACGACAAGGTCTCGCAGTTTCTGGATGGCGTGTGGCTGAGCGACCAGCGCTGGGCGCAGCTGCTGGCGCACACGGCCAAGATCGAGCAGTTTGTGCTGGGAACCTATGGCGAGCTGAATATCACCCGCATCGCCAGGGCGGTGTGCCTGCCAAGAACCTAGCCAGACAACCCTTACAGAATAATTTTTCCAAGTGGCATAAGCCTCAATCCTTTGACATTATCGCTTTTTCCTATTATCATTAGGATATAGACGAATATCAGTAGGAAATAGACCTATGCCACGAGCAGGGATCGATCGCGCCCGCGTGATCCACGAGGCGGCCGCGCTGGCCGACGCCGAAGGGCTGACCGCGCTGAGCATGGCCGCGCTGGCCAAGAGGCTGGGAATCGCGCTGCCCAGCCTCTACACCCACGTGAAGAGCCTGGACCACGTGCGCCAGCAGATCGCCGCGCTGGCCAGCCACGACATGGCGCAGCGGCTGGGCCAGGCGGTGCAGGGCCGCGCGCAGGCCGAGGCGCTGGCCGCGTTCGCCGCCGCCTACCGCGCCTATGTGCTGGCCCACCCAGGGCGCTACGCCGCCAGCCACCTGATGTTCAGCGAGATCGACGATGAGCACCGCGCCTCGGCGCTGCAGATCGGCCAGATCATCGCGGCCACGCTGCACGGCTACGGCATCGACGAGGCCGAGCAGACCAATGCAGTGCGCATGCTGCGCTCGGCGCTGCATGGCTTCGCCAGCCTAGAGCGCGAGGGCCATTTCCACCACCCCCAGAGCCTCGACGAGTCGTTCGCGCGCATGGTGCAGGCCCTCGACGCCAGCTTCCGCAGCTGGCCGGGGGCTAAGACCGCTAAGAGCAAGGCCAAAAAGAACAAGAAGGAGCGACCATGAGCAGCCAGGGAACAGGCGAGCACGAGGTTATCACTAGCTTCGATGTGGCAGTGCCATGCCGCGACGGCGCGGTGCTGCGGGCCAACATCGCGCGGCCCGCAGGCGAGGGACGCTGGCCCGCGCTGCTCATCCGCACGCCCTACAGCAAAGACCAGAGCAAGCCCGACCCGCTGATGGACATGCTCGGCCTGGCCCGCGAGGGCTTCGCGGTGATCGTGCAGGATGTGCGCGGGCGCTTCCGCTCGGATGGCGTAGATGAGTTCACCCCGTTCACCCACGAGGCCGAGGACGGGGCCGACGCGGTGGCGTGGGCGGCGGCGCTGCCCTTCTGCACCGGCGTGGTATTTATGGTCGGGTCGTCCTACGGCGGGGCAGCGGGCTGGGCGGCAGCCACCGCCCAGCCGCCCGCGCTGCGGGCCTTCGCCGCCCACCAGTCGCCCAGCACACCTTGGCGCACGCTGTTCTACCGTGGCGGCGTGCCCGAGGTGGGCGCGATGGTACCGTGGTTTCTCTCATTCGGCGGCGACACGCTGATGCGCCGCCACCGCGATGCGCCCGCTGAGCTACAGCAGACCCTTGGCAAGCTGTTTGCCGAGGTGGCTGCGCTGCCCGCCAACCTAGGCGGCCCCGGCCTAGCCCCGCTGGCAGCGCTCGAGCGCGCGGGCGTGGGCGCTGGCCTGCTGGCGCTCTACGATGGCCAGCCCTCGCCCATGGCCCAGGCGCTGGAGGCAGCGCAGGCGTACGAGCGCATCACCGCACCCGCACTGATCAGCGGCGGCTGGTACGACCTCTTCTGCCAGGGCGCGATCGACCAGTTCGTGGGCATGCGCGCGCGGGCTGGCAGCGCCGCCGCGCGCGAGCACACCCGGCTGATCATGGGGCCGTGGACGCATGGCGCGCTCTCGCACATCATCGGCGAGCGCAGCTTTGGGCTGCAGGCCGCGCCCGGGCTGCGCGCCGAGGTGCTGCGCTTCCTGCGCGAGCCGCTGGGCGATGCCGCGCCGGTGCGCATCTTTGTGATGGGGGCCAACGTGTGGCGCGACGAGCGCGAGTGGCCGCTGGCGCGCACGCAGGTGGCGCCCTGGTACCTTGGCGGCGGCACGTTTGGCCCAGATCAGCGCCCGTCCCCGCCCGCGCTGCTGCGCTACGACCCCAACGACCCCGCGCCCACCTGGGGCGGCGGCACGCTGGGCTTCACCGAGCTGGCCGGGCCGCGCGACCTACGCGAGGTGGAGCGGCGCGAGGATGTGCTGATCTATACCTCGGATGCGCTGGGCGAGGATCTGGAGGTCACAGGGGCGGCGATCGCAGAGCTGTGGGTCGTATCCGACATGGCCGACAGCGACTTTATCGTGCGGCTGGTCGATGTGCAGCCCAACGGCGCGGCCTACGCGGTGGCCGAGGGCACCCTGCGCGCCCGGCACCGCGCCGCGCCCGACATGCCCTGGCTGGGCGAGCCGCTCCAGGCGGGCACGCCCACACTGCTGCGTATCGCGCTGACGCCCACCAGCAACGTATTCCAGCGCGGCCATCGCGTGCGAATCCACATCACGTGCGGCAGCGCGCCGCGCTGGGCCAGGAACACCAGCACATGGGATCAGCGCGACGCGGCGCAGGTGGCCCGCCACCACGTGCTACACGACGAGGCCCACCCCTCGCGCGTGCTGCTGCCGATCATCCCGACAGCAAGCTGAAACCAGCACGGCGGCGGCGCGTAGATAGTGCGAGACGCAGATCACCTAGGCGATATGAACGACGAATCAGGCCAGCACATCGACGACTTTGGCACATGCTTCCTCGTGGTGTGCCCGCGCTGCGCTGGGGCCGCACAGGTGATGCTGCCCGAGAGCAACCCGCCAGAGGCTCGGGCAAGCTGCACATCCTGCGGCTATGCGCGGCGCACCTCGGCATCGACGGCCAGCATCGGCGGGCCGCGCGACTGGTACCTCGGCCTGCCGCTGTGGCTGCAGACGCCCTGCTGCGGCGAGACGCTGTGGGCGCTGAACGAGGAGCACCTGGCATTCCTTGAGCACTACCTGCTGGCCAGGCTGCGGCGGCGCACGCCGAACATCAACACCAGCGTGGCCAGCCGCCTGCCGCGCTGGATGACCAGCGCCAAGCACCGCGCCGAGGTGGCACGCGGTCTGGCGCGGCTGCGCGCGCTGCACACTGCAGCTCACCCCTCGCGCGGGCTGCTGCCGATCACCCCTTCGGAAAGCTGAAACCAGCGCGGCGGCGCGTAGATAGTGCGAGATACGGACGGTACCGCTCACATGTTAGAAAATTGACACATATCTATGCCATTTACAACCATCATAACGATATTAAACAGCCTCTACTCGCTATACCTACTCTGGATCGGTATCGCATGCGCGGTCGCCTACCACCACACCAAGAGAATAGCCTATTTCTGGATGCGTAACGCTCTCATCGGCGTTGTCATAGTCTGGGCCATAACTCTGATTATGGGCTGGAACCGTATCACCATGGCAACGTTGCCCCTCATCATTATGACAACCCCCTGCAATGGATTCCTCTGGTTCATCCAACATGAAAGCAAAAAGGACTACCCGCCAGGATCAAACATATTTCTCCTGTACCGGCCCGCACTTCCCATACAGCCCAGCAAGCCGCATCCCGCGATCATGCCGCTCTCGCTCATGAATGCGGGCATCCTTGGAGCGCTGCTGATGCCCGGCTTACAGGCCGGTGGGCCGCTGCCATGTAGCTGGGGCGATCTGGCGCTGCGGCGGAGCGCATGCCAGGGCACATTTGCCACCACCAGCCGAGATATCGACGCGCTTGCGACATCGCCCGACGGCTCGGTGGCGGCGGCAGGCTTTCACGAGATCAGCCTCTGGACCAGCGGCGGACAGCACATCCGCACCATTCCAACGGAGGGCATCATCAGCTCCATCACCTTCTCACCCGATGGAAAGCTGCTGGCCGCAACCGGAGCCTATGGCACAACCTCGATCTGGTCGGTCGCAGATGGCGCGCTCATCCGTAGCGTCGACACCCATAGCAACCGTGGCAATGCCCAGTTCACGCCAGACAGCCAGCAGATCGTGCTGAGCGGCGATGGCGACACCATCACCATGCGCCGCATCAGCGACGGCAGCATCACCATGCGCCTGAGCGCGCCAGTGCGGGGGCTGAACACCGTGGCGATCTCGTCGGATGGGGCGCAGGTAGCGGCAGCAAGCCAAAAGGAAGGCCAGGTCTACCTCTGGTCGGTCGCATCGCCTAGCACACCTCAGCTCCTCGACAGCAAGAGCATTGGTCATGGCAACAAAATCCAGATCGCCTTTGCGCCGCAGGGCCACACGCTGGCCATGGCCCACGGTCGCGACATCCAGCTCTGGAATACGGCCAGCGGCACGCTGATGCGCCAGATGCGCTGGGATGCAGGTGACCCCGAGTTTGAGACAGGTGGCAACCCGACAAAGATCAGCTTCTCGCCCGATGGCAGCGCGATCGCCGCAATCTACCATGATCGCTCTATCCGCATATGGCGAGCTGAAACCGACCAGCGACAGATCATCCACTACAGCAAAAATGTGAGCGGCATCGCATTTGGCGGCCAGCCAGCCGCGCTGCTCAGCGGCGGCTGGGATGGGCTGATCCAGCGCTGGGATATCGGCAGGGGCGAGGCGCAGTGAGCGCCAGCAAAGGGAGAGCACGCAGCTATGTTGATCGAGCTTGCCATTGGAGATGCCTACGGCGCGGGGTTTGAGGGCGTGAACGCCCAGCTCATCCGCCAGTTCAACACGCTGGCGGCTTATACGCAGCACCCGCGCCATAGCATCCGCCCTGGCCGCTACACCGACGACACCCAGATGAGCATCGCCATCGCCGAGGCGATTGTGCACGGCGACCCGTGGACGCCGGAGGCGCTGGCCGAGCGCTTCGTGGCGGCCTTCAAGCGCGACGCGCGCGAGGGCTACGCCCAGCGCTTCCACACCTTCCTCACCCGCATCCGCGACGGCGGGGAGTTCCTGCGGCTGATCGAGCCACACAGCGACAAAAGCGGGGCCGCTATGCGCGCCGGGCCGATAGGCGTGTTCCCCAGCATCGCCGAGGTGGCCGAGCGCGCCACAGTGCAGGCGCGGCTCACCCACGACACGCCGGACGGCGTACGCGCCGCCGTAGCCGCCGCGCTGATGACCCACTACGGCCTCTACCGCCTGGGGCCGCTCGCCGAGATCGGCCCGTTCCTAGAGGCTCACGTCGAGGGGCGCTGGAGCGAGCCGTGGCGCGGCAAGGTCGGCCCCAAGGGATGGATGAGCGTGCAGGCCGCTGTCACGGTGCTGACGCGCAACCGCACCATGTCGGGCCTGCTGCGCGATTGCGTGGCGTTCGGCGGGGATGTGGACACCGTGGCCACCATCGCGCTGGCGGCGGGGGCGTGCAGCGCCGACATGGTGCAAGATCTGCCCGCGCACTTGGTGGCCGGGCTGGAAAACGGCACCTATGGGCGCGACTACCTCGCCGCGCTCAACGCCCAGCTTCTGGCGCTTGTACAAGGATGAAAACCCATGACCCGAAGCTACTACACCATCACATGATCTGGTTTACCAACGATGAGGATGGCCTGGTCACCAGCCCCGATGGCGGGATCGTGCGATTTGACGATCTGGGCGCGCTGCACAGCTACGCGACGGAACAGGGTATCGCGCTCGAAGCGCAGGAGCCGACCTATTATAATCTGGATTTCCTCGTGCGGTGGCTGAACCTTCCAAGGGATAAGATAGATGTCAAAGCGTTCCTGAATATCTGGAACCTGTTCATGGATGTATCGGCATCGGTCGGCGGCAGCTTCAACGCCGACCGCGAGCGCACCGAGCGAATCTATGCCAAGCTGTTCTGGGGCAACAACCTGCCCTCGATAACACCCAAGGGCAAGCACTACACCCCGCTATGGAGGCCAGAAGAGGTGCGTCTCATCCGCCGCACCCTGGGCTACGGCCTTGAACTCACGCGCCAGAGCCTGCGCACGCCATAGCCCAGATCCGCCCGACGGACGAGGTGCGCCCACTCGCGCCCTGCTAGACTGCTCGCGCAAGCACATCGAGAGAAGGAGCACAACCCATGAGCAAGCCGCCTATCATCGAGCTGCGCGTCGCCCTCACCACCGCCCAGTACGAGCGCCTGGTCGAGTTCTACTGCGTAGGCCTGGGGCTAGAGCCAGCCGCGCTGTGGACTGGCGAGCAGGACCGCGCCGTGATCCTGGACATGGGCCGGGCCACACTGGAACTATTCGACGAGCCGCACGCCGCCGCCGTCGACCAGATCGAGGTTGGGCAGCGCGTCAGCGGCCCCATCCGCTTCGCGCTGCAGGTGCCCGACCTCGATGCCGCGCTGGAGCGGCTGCTGGCCCACGGGGCCACGCTGGTACACCCGCCCATGGTCACGCCGTGGGGCCACCGCAACGCCCGCGTGCAAGACCCCGACGGCATGCAGATCACGCTCTACGCCGTGCCGGAGGAGAGCGCAGCCTAACCAAGCACACAGAGAGAAGGCAGACGCACGAAGCGAGAACCTCGTGCGTTTTTGTGTGCCAAAAATCGTTGGGGGGAGAGATTCAGCTGTGCGCATTTGCGCCCAGGTCTATAGGTATACTTGGCGTTAGGAAGCACCAAACGAAGGAGCACTAACACCATGGACAACCGACAGACACTTGGGTTCGCAGGCGTGGCCGCGCAGACCATCGGCGTGTTCACTCCGCTGGTCTCGATGCCGATCATCGGCAGCATGAGCTACATCAACAACGGCAAGGGCGACGGCGTGATCATTCTGGGGCTGGCGTTTGTGTCGCTGCTCATCCTGGCGGCGCGGCGCTACCGGCTGCTGTGGTTCACCGGCCTGGCCAGCCTGGGGCTGCTGGCCTTCACCTATATCAACATCAGCAACGCGATGGCGCTGGCCGCCGTAAGCCTGGCCGACAACCCCTTCGCCGGGCTGGCCACCATGCAGCTGCAGTGGGGCTGGGGCGTGCTGATCGTGGGCAGCGTGCTGGTGCTAGCGGCAGCGGCGGCGCGGCCAGCGGCACCGCCCGCGCAGGGCTAGGGCTACAGCCCCACCTTGGCCGCCGCGTTTTCCTGAAACAGCGTGCCCTTGCGGATGTACTTGCGCAGCACCCGCATCGACTCGTGGCCAGTCTGCTCGGCGATGATCCGCTCCTGCACCCCGGCCAGCGCCGCCGCCGTGACAAAGCCCGCCCGCAGGCTGTGCCCGGCATACTCCTTGGGGTCGATCCCGGCGGTCTTGCAGTGGCGCTTCACCACCCGCGCCACATCCTCGGGCGAAAGCCGGTGAGGCTGCAAAGCCTGCTTGGGTGTGAACGAGCGGAACACCGCGCCTTCGGTGATGCGGGACTGCTCCAGCCAGCGCTTGAGCGTGCGCACCGGACATGTGCTGGGGGTCGAGCCGTAGGGCACGCCGATCTCGCGCCCGGCCTGCTCTTGGTCGGTCTTGTCTTTGCGCAGCGTTATGACAAGCCCCTCGTGCTGAAAGGACAGATCCTCCACATTCAGGGCCACCAGCGTGGAGCGGCGAAACGCGCCTGCGAAGCCCACCAGCAGCAGCGCGCGGTCGCGCAGGCCCATCAGGCTGTCGGGGCAGGCATCCACCAGCTGGCGGATGGTGGGCGTGGTGGCCGGGGCCTTGCCGTGCTGGGCCGTGCCAATGGTGCGCCGCACCCCGCGCAGCACCGTCTCGACCTCGGTGGTGTCGGTGGGCGACTCGCTAAACGAGGCCCAGCGGTGGAAGTGCTTGATCGACGACATGCGCCTATCGATGGTGGAGGCCTTACGGCCCAGGCGCACTAGGTGCGCGGCGTAGAGCGCCACCGTGGCCGGGCTGGCCGGCAGCGGTCGCTGGTCGTGCTGGTCGCACCACGCGGTGAAGTCCCGCCAGTCCGAGCTGTAGGCCCGCAGCGTGTTGCGCGAGAGGCTGTGCGACACAAAGCTCTCGACATCCTGCACCAGCGGGCGCAGCTCGGCGGGCAGGTTGGCAAGCGGATCCTGGGGGACAAGGTCGGTCATGGTGCACCTCGGTTGATCGATCTGTTCTGGGTATTGTACCGCAATGCGCAAGTATGTGCGAGATCGGGGGGAGGGCCGTTTACCACCAAGGCTCCAAGACACCAAGGGACAACAGAACCGTTTACCACGAAGACGCGAAGGCGCGAGGGGAACAAGAGGGCTGTTTACCACCAAGGCTCCAAGATTCTAAGGAAAAGGGCATGGGAAAGATGAGATCCAAACGATTCTATCTCATCTCATGCCGCATATGTACGCTTTTCTCTGCGCAAAAACCGATAGATCTGCGCACTGGTATCCTTTTTGCCGATTGTAGAAGGATTTTCTCATGAAGAAACGTCTGCTGCTCGTGCTGGCCTGGTTCTGCCTTGTGACGCTGTACGCATGCGCGCCGAGCGGCCCCACCGCCAGCATCCAGCGCTTCGCCGACGCCGTGGTGAAGGAGGACTACGCCGCCGCCGCCACGTACTGGATCCCCAGCCAGTCGCCAGGGGAAGAGCAGATCCGCCAGCTGCTGGTGGCGCTGCGCGCCGACATGGTCGGGCGCTATGGCGCGATCAAAGGGGCCACCGTGCAGGATTTGAACCCCGAGAAAAAGAGCGTGATAATCATCTGGAAGCTAGAGCAGGCCGACTTCGCAACCGTGTGGGCAGCCGAGAAGCCCAGCGAGCAGGGCGAGTACCAGGTGGCATGGTCGCCGTTCTTCGGCGGCGCGGCGGGGCGGCTGGCCGACGGCACCGCGTTCGCCACATTCACCCCTAGCCCCACGCACACCCCTAGCCCCACGCGCACCCCCTCGCCCACCAGCACGCCCAGCGCCGCCGAGCTATCCATCACCGCCACGGTGGCGGCCCGCGAGACCGCGCAGGCTCAAAAAGAAGCCACACAGACGGCAGTGGCATGGGCCGCCACCGCCACCGAGCAGGCCAGGCCGCCCGCGACATTCCTAACCGCCAAACAGGCATTCACCGCTGGCCGCGTGCGCGAGCTGGCCCGCGCGTGGAGCGACGACGCGCTGCTGGTGCGCGTGACCTTCGAGGCAAACGACACCAATGTAACAACACCATCCCAGGACTCGGCACTTGACGGCACCAGCCGCTACTGGTCATACCGATTCGCATCGCCCAGCATGCAGAAGACCAACACCTTCATCATCAAAGATGGGGCGCTGCTGAAAGAGACCGGCAACGACGCCGCGCTCTACAAGGAAATGTTCGCGGGCCAAGGCCAGCCGTTCGACCTCGACCTTGAGCACACGCTCGACAGCGACCAGATCGCCACCATCGGACGCGAGAACGGCGCGGACCCCGACACGGTAAGCTTTTTTGAGATGGCGCTGACCGAGCATGTTGCTGATAAGCTGCTCAAGCAGGGGCCAGGCCAGTGGCGCATTCGGGTCATGGGGCTGTTCGGCTACAACAATATGTACCTCGACAGCATCACCGGAGAGATCCTGAAGAGCGATTTTGGCCCCACCGGCAGCCCCGGCAGTATCCCCACGCCCATGGCGACGCCAAGCAGCGGCACAATACCCGCCCCGGAAACAAGCGCAGGGATCGGCATCACCCTGCGCGTCACCAACGACGAGACTGGCCAGATCGTGTCGGGCATCACCTTCACCATCGTCGATGCCGAGGGCAAGAGCCACACGCTTGTGACCGGGGCAGACGGCAGCGGGCGCGTCGAGGGATTGCCCGGGCGCGATCTGCGAATCGCGACGGCGCAGAATGAGAGCGGCTCTTTCACACTTGAAAGCAACGATGAGCGCGGCGGGCTGCATATCAACTATCCCAACGGCGTCTATTCCTTCGATCTAGCATATGTGCTAGCCGGGAGAGACCTCGTACGACCTCCAACACCCGAACCATAATCTGCCCACCTAACTATCACCCTCAGCCGCCGAGCGATGCTGCTCGGCGGCCTTCAGCGCCTCGGCGGCCATGCGGCTCACCCGCATCTGCTGGGTGGGGTTGCTGGCGCGCGGGTCGGCGTAGGACTGCAGCAGGCTGCGCTCGGCCATGCGCTTCACGCGCATGCGGGCCGCCTGCAGGTTGCTGGCCGCCATGTCGGGGAACAGGATGCGCGCCGCATCGCTGTAGCTGATCAGGTCGTCGCGCCGCAGCCAGACCTGCACGTGGGTCAGCACCTGGCCGATCGGCGTCTCGGTCCAGAACTTGGCGGGCACCTGGTAGCCGCCCGTGCCGCCTGCGGGCGTGAACAGTAGATCGAGCAGGCCCTGGAAGCGCTCGATGATCGCGCCGATCTGCTCCTCGTCCACGCTGTCGCGGTCGATCTCGCCGCTGGCGATGCGCACAAACAGCGCCACATCCTCGGCCAGCGGGGTGGCGCTGCCATCGGCCAGCGGCGCGGCGGCTAGGTAGCGAGCCAGCAGCTGCTGGTGCTGGTGCACCCGCTGGGTGAGCTGGGCGGTGATGGCATCGGTGTCGAACATAGCATGGCTCCTTTGGCTAACGTTATCTATAGAGAGTGTAACACCGCTAACGTTAGCTGTCAACGCCTCACGCCGAGCGTGCTCCGTTCAAAAAGCGCATGCCAGAGGCGCACGGTTGGGCGCTACACCAGCGACGCGCACCACTCGTCGATGCTGAGCACATCGGCCTGGCGCGGAAAAACTTTCTCCAGCAGCACGCGGTGCACCTCGGGGTCGCCATCGGCGCAGCCATCGGCCAGCACGCACAGGCGGTAGTCGAGATCTGCGGCATAGCGCAGGGTGGAAAGCACCACGCCGCTGGTGGCAATGCCGCAGAGGATGAGCGTATCGACGCCCTTGGCGCGCAGCAGCACATCCAAATCGCTGCCAGCGAAGGCGCTGACCCGCCGCTTCTCCACCACTAGATCGCCCGGCTGGGGCGCGACCGCCGGGTGGATCTCCGTCGCGCTGGCATCCTCGCCGCCGCCGCGCTGCCGGATACCGCCGAACATCTTGTTGCGCTCGCTCACCTCGGGGTAGCCCTCGCGGAAGCGCACCGCCACATAGATCACCGGGATGGCTATGTTGCGGGCCGCTGCTGCCGCTGCGGACACCCTGGCCAGCAGCGCTTCGTCGCCCAGGCGCGACACGATATTGCGCTGCATATCCATCACCAGCAGGGCTGGTCGCTCGCTTACACGCTCATTATCCATAGGGTGCTCCTTTGGCTAGCGGTTCCTCGTGGCCAAAAGTATAGGTCGGCTATTCAATAATGTCAATATACTTGACAATCAATAAGATTGACATTCTACAAAATAGCCGCTACAATCAGCCAACCATGAAAAAGCAGACCACAACAACCTCCATATCCGAGCGTGAAGAGCTTACCCAGCTGCTGCTGGCTACCTTCCCTCAGCTCAAACAGGCGCTGGCCACGCAGCACGCCCAGCTGGGTGCCGACACGCCGACGCTCGGCCAGATCCAGATGCTGGGACAGCTGCTTGGGCAGCCGATCACGCTTGGCACGCTGGCCGAGCGCTGCCGCATCACCCGCCAGGGCGCGAGCCTGCAGGTGCAGCAGCTGGTCGAGCGCGGCTGGGTGCGGCGCATCCCCGACTCAAACGACCGCCGCAGCGCCCTGCTGGCCGCCACCGACGAGGGCCGCACCCACTGCATCGCATCCCGCAGCGCTCTGCTGGCAGCCTTCGCACAGCGACTTGCGCCCCTCGCCCCCGAGGAGGCCGCCGCGCTCCGGCTCGCGCTCCACGCGCTCCAGCGCATCTTCGCGCAGCCCGATGATGCCTAGTACCCGCACCCCTCACACCAATTTCCCCCGCACCCCTAACCTTTTGGCCCGCCAGCAGATAGATACAGTAAGCGCGCGCTTGGACCAAGGCTGAAAGGAAGGATATGCACGAACATGAGGCGATAGCACGACTTCAGCGTGGCGACATCGCCGGGCTAGAGGAGCTGGTGCGACGCCACCAATACCAGGCGGTGCGAGCCGCCACCCTGATCACCCGTGACCGCGCCACAGCGGAGGATGTCGTCCAGTCGGCATTCCTTCGCATCGTCAGCAGCATCCAGCAGTTCGACGCCAGCCGGCCCTTCGGCCCGTGGTTCATGCGGATCGTGGTCAACGACACGCTCAAGGAGCTGCAGCGGCGCGACCGCCAGACCACGCTCGACGCCCAAGATGCGGATGGCCGCGCCGCGCTCGACGCGCTGCCCAGCGACGAGATCGGCCCCGAGCAGCTGCTGGCCCAGGGCGAGACCCGCGAGGCCGTGGCCCACGCGCTGGGCCAGCTCACGCCGCTGCAGCGGGTCGCCGTGGTGCAGCGCTACTACCTGGGCATGAGCGAGGCCGAGATGGCGCAGCGCGGCGGCACCAGCCACGGCGCGGTGAAGCTGCGGCTGTTCGGGGCCAGGGAGCGGCTGCGCAAGCTGCTGGGGCCACTGTGGAATGAATCAGCGCAGAGCAATGAGGAGAAACTGATATGACCAAGGATAGCAAGCTCGAATCGATCCTCGGCCAGGTCGCCGAGGCCGAGGTGCCCGCAGGCTCGCTCGATATGGCCGCCCGCGTGCGCCGCGAGGCCGCCCCCCGCGCGGCAGGCGTACGCCGCCCGGCCCTCCTTCGCCCGGCCATGGTGGCGCTGGGCGCGCTGGCGCTGCTGGCCCTGGGCACACGCCTGCTGCCCGGCCAGACACCCACCGTCAGCGCCGCCGAGGCGCTACGCCGTGCCCAGCAGGTCACCGCCTTCGGCCTCAGCGGCGTCAGCTCGCTGCACGGCGCGCTGGAGACCCACGCGCCGGGGAGCGGCACCCTGGTGCGCGAGCAGGTGTGGATCGAGGCCCCGTCGACCATGCGCCACGAGACGATCTGGCCCGCCGGCCCCAACTTCCCCGAAAATCTGCAGACCGAGATCATCAAGGGCGACCAGGCCTGGATCTGGAGCGCCGACCCTGGCAAGCAGCCCGAGAGCGTGAGCACCATCGCGCCCGCCGAGCTGGGCAATGTGCTCTACACCGTGCCCAACCCCTCAGCCTCGCTGGATAGCACCGGCAACACCATGGGCCTGTGCGCCCAGCCCGGCGACACGCTCACGCTCAAGGGCCAGGAGCAGATGCTGGGCCGCAACGTGCTGGTGATCGACTGCGTGATGGGACCAGCGGACAAGGACAACGAAGGCAGCAAGATCGAGATGTGGATCGACTCGCAGCTCTTCCTGGTGCTGAAGTACAACTACATCGAGTCGAACGGCGATGTGTTTATCGAGTCGCGCTACACCGATCTGCAGATCGACCCCGCGCTCGGCGATGAGCTGTTCACGCTGCCCGCTGGCGTGCCGATCGAGGCTGCCCCCACCCCGGTGGATGCGCCGGTCGAGCCCCGAAGCTAGGCAGCCGCCCCGGCCCCGCAAGGCGGGGCCGGGGCGCTAGATCGCACGGCGGTAGAACTTGGTGTCCACCGCCATCACCGGGAAGGATGGGGGCAGCGTGTCTCGCGTGATCTCGGCGAACCCATTCTTCTCGTAAAAACGGTGGGCGGCCAAAAACTTCGCGGTGGTGCCCAGAAACACCTCGCGCACGCCCTGCTGGCCACACCAGGCCAGCAGGGCTTCGAGCAGCAAGCGCGAGACGCCCAGCCCGCCGCCACGGTGGCTGGCCCGCACGAACATCTTGCGCAGCGCGGCCTGCCCCCCGCCGATATCGAGCAGGGCCAGCGTGCCCACCACATCGCCGCCATCCAGCGCCACCCAAAAGTTGCCAGCGCCGCGCTGGTAGAAGCCGGGGATGTCCAGCAGATCGGGCTGGGCCTCGATGGTGATCGGGATCGCGAACTCGGCCTGCTGGATGGGCAGGATCACATCCACCACACCGGCGGCGTGCTGCGGCGCAAACGGAGTAATTTCAATCATCGGATCCTCTCCTCCTCTCCATAATACACCATGGTGCATCGCCCACACCACATCCGTCAAATTGCTGCTGGCCACAGCCGCCCAAGGCAGCACAACGTCCCGCAGGCGCGATGCCTGCGGGGCGTTGCCGATCAGAGGCGAACCTACCGGCTGACATATCGCTCTATCGACGAACATCGTTTCTAGCCCTGTGACAGCAGCTGTCACACAATCGTAGCATACTGGCGAGGCAAAGGATACGGGTTAGCAGCTGTATAGCGTATGGCGCAAAACGAGATGTCTGCTGGCAGGAGCCGACTATGTTCGAGCCGATACCAACGCCAGAGAAGCCTAGCGTGAGCCGTTAAGAATAACCGCTGGGCAGATAGCAATTCAACGATAGATTGCATCCAAGAAGATATGCTATACTATAGCGCTCTCGCGCATTCACCGTGCCTATCAACATATCTATTTTCAGAAGACAAAACGAGATGAGCGACGAAACACAGCAGCGCCTGGCTGCGCCCTATGTGCAGCAGGGTATCGCATCCGCCAAAGCTGGAAACACGACCGACGCCCGCCAGCAGCTCGCCCAGGCCATCGCACTCGACCCACGGTGCGAGCAAGCCTGGCTCTGGCTCTCCGGACTCCACGCCGACCCAGAGCAGCGCCGCAGCTGCCTAGAGCAGGTGCTGCGCATCAACCCGCAGAACGCCGCCGCCCAGCGCGGCCTGGCAATGCTGGGCGGGGCCAATGCGCAGGCCACACCACCCGCGCGTTCGATCATCCGCCCGCTCGCCGGGGAAAACGACACGCTGAGCGCCCGTGCGCTGGACCAAGCTGCCGCGCCCGAGCCGCCCCCAGTAGTGGCAGCGACCGTGCCCACGCTCAGCATGCCCAGCATTGCGCAGCCAGATCCCACCCCCGCCCCCGTAGCAGCGCCCACGCTCATCCTGCCTAGCGTCGCGCAGGCCGACACCCCACCCTACGCCCAGCGGGCGGTCGACCGCGCCATTCGCGGGCTGGCCAGCCACCTTGAGCCAGACCAGATCTGCCGCACGCTCTGCGACGAGTTTGGCTACAGCTGGCAGCAGGCGCAGGAGATCGTGGAATATGTGCAGACACACCAGCACGCTGCGGTCGCGCGCCGCCAAAGCCCGTTCATGATCATCTTCGGCGTGGCCATCCTGCTCGGCGGCATCGCGCTGTTCTTCGGCTGCGGCTACCTGCTGATACGCGGCTACAGCGGCGGCTACCGCATGATCTCGCTGCGCGGCAGCTCGCGTCTGCTCAGCTTCGTGGGAACCGGCTTCCTGATGATCATCGGCGGGATCTCGGGCACGATCAAGGCTATCCGCAGCGCGTGGAAATAGCAGCAGGGTGTGCGACACAGCCGTGCCTCACACCCTATGATCGTTGGGCAAAACAGCGCTAGCGCCGCCCGCGCTTGGTGGGGGTGGGCGGCAGATCCGCCGCCGGGGTCAGGCCCTGCGCCCGCAGCGCGGCGGCGATAGCGTCGTCGGCGCTCTTGCGGTAGCCGCGCAGCCGCTGCTGGCGCTGGCGCTCTTCCTCGGCAGGGTCGGGGGCCACCAGCGCGCCGAAGTCGCGCTCCAGCGTGTCGAACAACTCGCGCAGCTGGTCTTCCGAATCGACGCTGGCCCGCTGCAGCGCGGCGGCGCACTGATCGAGCATCTTGGCCAAATCTTCGCGCGGCACCAGATCCGACGCGATCTCCTCAAGCCGCTTGTCCACATCGATGCCCTGGTCGCTCAGGCGCTTGCGCAGCGCGCGGGCCTGGGCGCGGGCCAGGGCGCGCTCGCCCTTGGTGGGGGCCGAGGCCGCCGACATCACCTGGGCCAGCTCGCGCAGCAGCTCGGCAGACTGCTGGCCAGCCAGCTCGGGGTGCTGGCCCAGCTGCTGCGGCGCGACACCCAGCAGGATGCCCAGCACCTGCTGCAGCAGCTCGGGCACGCCGGCCAGCTGCGGCTTGATCGTAGTCTCCCAGCTGGCCAGCAGCGTGCGGATGGTCTCGTCGAACAGCGGGCCGTTGTCGGCGATGAAGCGGGCGCGGGCCTCGGCCTCGCCGATCGCAAACGTCTCAAGCGCCGCCGCATTCACGCTGGCCCGCCGCTCCTGGGCCAGCGAGAGGATCGGGTAGTTGCCGGGCTGCACCGTTATGGTATTTGGAATGAGAAAATAGCGGTCGCCCGCCGTATTCACCCATAGCGTCTCTTCCATGATCGCTCCGCTCCTGTCGCTTTACGCTATCGTTGGGGCCGCAGCGGTAGTATAGCAAAAACACACGCGGCGGGCATCGGCATGTGGCCGATGCCCGCCGCGCGCTCACGCCCGCTACTTCACCTCGACAAAGTCATTTGTATCTTTATCATACTTCAGCTGGGGCAGCGTGCCTGCGCTGCCCGGGTTGCGCTTGATGATCGCGTCGTCGCCCTGCTTGGCCCAGTGGTAGCCCGATGGCGCATCGGGGCGGTTCTGGCTGCGGGCGATGTCGGCCCCCGTCACCTTGGCGGCGGGCGGCGGCGCGCTGGTCTTCGGCGGCGCGGCGGCAGTATCGCCAGTTTTCGCGCCCGTGTCCGGGGCTTTCGCGCTTGTGTCGGGAGCTTTGACATTGGCATCGGGGGCCTTGGCGTTGGCATCGGGGGCCTTCACGCTTGTGTCCGGGGCCTTGGCGTTAGCATCTGGCGCCTTGGCGTTGGCATCGGCAGCCGGGGCCGCAGCCTTCTTGCTGTTGTCGATCTCGGCCTTGCGGTCGTCGATCTTCTTCTGGCCCTCGGGGAAGAAGCTGCGGCCCCACTTCTGGCTGGCGTCGGCCACCTGGCCGGGCTTCTGCCCAGCCGCCTGGGCCGCGCTCGGGTCGGTCGGCTTGTACTTGCCCGAGAGCTTGACACCGTTCTTAATACCCGATATCAGCGACCACTGAATGACATCCGTCACCGAGATCTTGTCATCGGTCGTCATCAGCTTGGTCACCGCCTTGCTGACCACGTCGGTGACGACCGTCGTGACCTTCTCGACCACCTCGCGCTTGAAGCTCTCCTGCATCTTGCCGATCAGGCCCTTGGCCCCGGTGCCCAGCAGGCCGGTGATCGCGCCCGCCACCAGCGCGCTGACGAAGTGGCCATCGGTGCCGTGGCTGATCAGCTCGTTGAGGCCGCCCACCGCCGAGTTGCCGACCACGCTGGCAACCACCACCTTCAGGGTGGTCGCGCCCGCTGTGGCCCAGCTGACCGCGCCGCCCACCGCGCCGCCGATCGCCCCGCCCAGCGCGCCGGTGCCAAAGGCCTTGAGCACGCTCATGTCCAGCACGCTCTTGCCGTCGATCAGGTTGTTGCCCATCTGGATGATGGCGCTGGCCGCGCCCCAGGCCAGCGCGCCGCCCACTGTCTCGCCGATGATCGCCGCCGCCGTGCCGCCCACAAACGAGAGCGTGCCCGCCGCAGCGCCCACCACGCCGATCACCGCCGGGCCGATCACCAGCGCCACCGCCAGCGTGACCACCACCACCAGGGCGATCTTGGCGATGCCTTTCCAGCGCGGCTGCACCTTGGCCGCCGCCGCGTCGGCCTCCTGCTGGATCTTGCCGCGCATGTCGGCTAGGCTGGAGCGCAGCGCCTTCTCTAGACGGGTGGTGCCATCGGCCAGGCCGGTATCAATATTTTTGCTCACCGTCTTGAACGACTGGTCGGCATCCTTCACCGCCTTGGCGAAGCCATCGCTGGCGGTCTTCTCGATGCCCTTGGCCGTCTTGGTGAACGACTCCTGCACTTGGTGGAAGCCGGTCTTGGCGCTCGACTGCAGCTGGGCCATGCTGGCCGAGAACGAGCCGACCGAGGAGGCCGCGATCGAGGCGGCGTGGTTGCCCACATCGGCCAGTGCCTGGAGCGCGTCGGCGCTCTGCTGGGTAAAATGCTGCTCGGCGGTGATCATGCTGCTGTCGATCGATTTCTGCAGCGCGGTCACGCTGCCGTCGATCTGGGCCATGGTCGCGTCGAGCGTCTCGTTCAGCTTCTGCAGGTCGGGCACCTGGGTCTGGCTGTAGATGTTCGGCACATCGGCCAGGGTCTTCTTCAGGCCGCCCACCGTCTCGCTGATCGCGTGCTGCATCGAGGCGATGGTGCTCTTGCCCACCGCCGCCACCGCCGCGCTCTGCTGCTGGCCCACCGTCGAGGCGCTCTGCAGCTGGGCGGCCTCCTGGGCGTTGAGCGAGCCGATGGTCTGGGCCAGGCTCTGGCCGACCGATCCGAGCATGCTAGTGCGCAGCTGCGCGGCCTTCTGCTGGGCATCCGCCGCCGCCGCCTGGATCTGCTGGCGCAGCGCCTGCTGCTGCTGGCCCAGCGTGGCGGTGGACTGGGTGACGATCGCGGTGAAGGCCTGGGCGTCGTGCTGCTGGCCCACGTTCATCTGGCCGGCCTGGGCGTTGGCGTTCTCCACCAGCTGCTTCTGGTAGGCGCTGGCCACCTCGCGGGCAGCCTTAGCGCGGGCCTCACAGCGGTTGTCAGTCAGATGGCCATCGAGCAGGCTGTCGGAGCGGTTGATCTTCTGGCTCAGGTAGCCCGCCGCCATGGTCTCGCCGATGGCCATAGCCTCGCCGCCGATCTGCTGGCCGAGGTCGCGGCAGCGCTGGGCGGCCTGGGCGTAGCGCTGGCCGAGCGACTGGATGTAGCCCGTGCTCTGCTGCTGGATCTGCTGGGCAGCCTGCTGCGAGCCGGTGTCGATCTGCTGGAGCGCCTGCGAGGAGCCAGCCTGGATGGAGGCGACCGCCGCGCTGTACTGCGACTCGATCTGGGCGCGCTGGGCGGCGGCCTTGGCCTCGGCGTCGCTGCGGGCCTGGGCGAAGCGCCCGCTGATCGCGGCCCGCTGCTTCTGCACGCCCGCCGCGATCGCGCTCTGGGCGGCGGCGACCGGCGCGTTAATGCGGTCGGGGATGGTGTGGCCCAGCGAGAGCGCGCCCTGCACGCGGCCTGTCGCGCCCACCATAAAGCCGCTGACCATGGACTGGGCCTGGGCGCGGATCTTCTCAAGCTCGGCCTGGCCGCCCTCGACATCCAGCGACACCAGGCCGCTGTCGGCATCCTGATCGGGCGCGGGGGCCTGCCCCGCCTTGGCCTCCGGCTCCTCCACGGGGGTGGGGTCGTAGCCCGCCTGCTGCAGCACCGCGTTCATGTTGAGCGGGGCCATGGGCACCACGCCCTTGGCGGCCTGCCCGGCCTCGGCCTGGGTGGCGGCCAGCGCGTTGCTGGCATCTACCGCCTGCCCGTGGGCCTGGGCCACATCGGCGTCGAGCTGGGCCTTGCCCCCGGCGCTGGCCGCGTCGAGCTGGCCAGCGGCATCGTTGGGCTTGGCCTCGCTGGCCGATTCCTCCTGCTGACCCTTGGCCGCGCCATCCTCGGTCTGCTTCTGCAGCTTCTGCTGCTGGCCCTCGATCTGCTTGGCCGGACCAGCGGCAGCGGCCTTCGCAAGGCCCTTCTGCACCGGGCTGCCCGGCTCGCCCACCGCCGCAGCCGCCGCCTCGGCGGCCCCCGCTGGCGGCTTCTGCTCGACCGCCACCTCGACCCCGGCCACCTCGTCGGGCATGTCGGCCTGCTCGCTGGCGACCTCGGGGGCGGCGGCCTTGGCCTCGGGCGGCGCAGCCTCGGCGGCCTGGGATGCGCCCTCGGGGGCCTTGCGCTGCACGCGCTTGGTGGCCACGCCGCCGGTCTGCTGCATGGTATGGGTCAGCTCGTGGGCCAGCAGCTCGCGGCCCGCGCTGGTGCCGGGGGCGTACTCGCCACGGTCGAAGCCGATGTCGCTGCCCACGGTGAAAGCCCGCGCGTTGATCTGCCGCGCCACCATGGCCGCCTGATCGCCCGTGTGCACCCGCACGTGGCCGAAATCGGCCCCTATGCGCTGCTCGAAGAAGCTGCGGTCGCCGCTGGGCAGCGGGCTGCCGCCGCCGCGCAGCTGGCCGATCTGCTGCTCGACCTGGGGCGTGGCCGCCACGCCCGCGCCGCCCTGGCCCACCGCGCTCACCGGCGGCGGCGTAGCGGCGGGCGCGCGCATCACCTGCGCCGCCACCGCGTCGGCCTCCTGCTCGAAGCGGTCGCCGGGCGCGCTGACGCGCAGCGAGGGCTGCAGCGCCACGCCCTGGCCTGCGGCGCTGAGCGGGATATGCGCGAAGGAGAACGACTCGGGGAGCGACTGGGGCTGCTCGACCGCCGACGCGGGGGGCGCAAACGGGCGGTCGGCGTAGGCTGACGCGGGGGCTTCGGCTGCCGTGGCGGTGGGCTGCGCTGCATCCAGCGCGACAAGCGGCGAATCTCCCTGGCGAGGGCGTCGGGGCATAGCGGCATCCATCCTGCTTCTACAGAGCCATGCGACTGGGCATCAATGGCGGCCTTCATCACCAGAATTTCACCGCCAGTATAGCACATCTCTTGCTCTTGTAAACTATTTAATGCATCTCGGATCATTTATCGCACGCATTAGGGCAACACCGACCATAGGGGCTATCGCTCACAATATGACGAATTTTATACTTTAAGCTTTTGTTAAGTGTCTTTCCCTCTTAAAAACACCGATAGGCGTAAAAATACAAGATATTATCCTCCGTCAGGCAATCACCCACACCAAGCAGGAAGCTATGCTATAGTAGCGCCCAAGCGACGCTCAACAGATAGGCAGCCAGACATGAACTCGCTCACCCACAGCCTCTACCGCTTCGTGACGCTGCTCGACGCCCTGCGCAAGGGGCCGCAGACCCGCGCCGACCTGTTCGTGCTGGTGCGCGACGCCTACCCAGTGGGGCCAAGCATGCGCCCCATGATCGACCGCGACGTGCGCGCCCTGCGCGAGCTAGGCATCGTGATCGAGATAAGCCGCACCAGGCCGCCCACCCGGCGGATTGAAACCTTGAACCCAGGGGTAGGGCTAGAGGCACCAGCTACGCGCAGCAAGCCAGAGATCAAGCAGCGCGCGGACGATTCACCCCAAGTTCGTGATAAGATCAATAGGCGTACAGCGTGAGCCAGCGGCACACACACGAATAAAGGTATCTACGCTTCTGCCGCAAGGCCACATTTCAGCGGTGGCCTTGCGGCACATAGACCTGGTGCAGCATATGAACCGTACCGACCGTCTGCTGGCTATCGTACTGGAGCTTCAGGCCCGTGGGCAGCGCCGCGCCCAGGATCTCGCCGCGGCGTTTGCGGTAAGCAAGCGCACGATCTACCGTGATGTGCTGGCGCTCTGCGAGGCGGGCGTGCCGGTGGTGTCTGAGCCAGGCAAAGGCTACTCTCTCGTTGAGGGCTACTTTCTGCCACCGCTGCGCTTCACGCTTGAGGAGGCGCTGCTGCTCCTGCTTGGCAGCGATGTGATGGCAAAGAGCTTCGATGCCGAGTATCGGGCGGCGGCCCGCAACGCCGGGCGGAAGATCAGCGGCGTGCTGCCAGATGACCTGCGCCCACAGGTTGAGTCGATCCAAGAGCGGATCCAGTTCTTTCAGTCAGGGCGCAGGACCGAGGCTGAGCAACTGCCAACCATCCGGTGGGCGATCATCAAGCAGCAGACCCTGCGCTTTCACTACCACGCCCGCGCTGGCCAGGCTGGCGACCACTCGCTCGACCGGGAGGCCGACCCCTATGAGCTGGTGTTTGTGGCTGGCCACTGGTACATGGTGGCGCACTGCCACATGCGCGGCGATATCCGGAACTTTCGGCTCGACCGGATCGACCGGCTCTCGCTGCTGCCCCGGCTGTTTGCGCGCCCATCAGATTTCGCGGTTGGGCAGGTTGCTCGCGGCGAGCGGCAGCTGGTTGTCCGCGTGCTCTTCGATGCCGCCGTCGCTCGTTGGGTGCGCGAGGACTCGCTGTTCTATATTGATTCGAATGAGAAAACCGCCAGCGGGCTGCTGGTGACGCTGCGGGTGCGCCACGAGAGCGATGTGCTGCAGTGGCTGCTTGGGTGGGGCGCACACGCGCGCGTCCTAGAGCCAGCCTCGCTGGCACAGCGGCTGCGCGCCGAGGCAGAGGCGCTGCTGCTGCGGTATGCGCCCGATGAAGTGCCGCACCGAGAGCACGCCCGATAACCTGCGCAACGCTGCTGACATAGGGATGTCACTCGGCGCGAGTATGCTGTGCATGTTCCGTACACACCACTATCGAGGAGGCAAGCGAGATGCAGCACACCATCACATGGTTCGAGATCCCCGCCATCGACTTCGACCGCGCGGTCGCGTTCTACACCGCCGTCCTGGGCGTAGAGATCAGCAAAGGCGCGTTCCAAGGCGACCCGCACGGCTTTTTGCCCGGCGGTCCGGGCGTCGTCTCCGGCGCGATCGTCCTGCGCGAAGACCTGCAGCCCGCGACCACCGGCACGATCATCTACCTCAGCGTCGGCGATCAGATGGCCGCAGCGCTGGGGCGGGTCGAGCCTGCTGGCGGCCAGGTGCTGCTGCCGGAGACATCCATCGACCCGCAGGGCACCTTCGCCTTCATTCGCGACACCGAGGGCAACCGGGTAGGCCTGCACAGCCCGCCGATGGGGTAGGCACCGCACACCATGCACCAGCCAGAAGCGGTCGCTTCTGGCTGGTGCGTCGTCTCTCATGAAGCGCTAGGGCCGGGCGGGGGCGCTGCGCCAGCGCCCCGCTCGTGCATGGCCACATAATGCGGGTTGTACATGATTCCCAGGATGTTGCCAAACGGGTCAACGACGGATGCGGTCACAAAGCCGCTGTCGCCGCGCTTGGTGATCGGATCACATGGCTGCGCGCCCAGCGCTATAAGTCGCTCGAAGGCCGACGCGATGTCATCGACATGCCAGAAGAGAATCGCGCCCCCTGGGCCGGGCCGCATCGCCTGCGGCGCATAGCGCCGATCAATGATCCCAAACTCGTCGGCATCATCGCCGATCCGAAATTCAATATAGGCTGGCTGCTCGGCGTTGGGCTGCTGAAAGTAGGGCTCGGCGCCAAACAGGGCGCTATACCAATCGCGCGCGGCTCGTACGTCCTCGGCCCAGAAGTTGACGGTGGCCATCCCACGGAGAAAGTGCGAACTCACCACGGCGATGCTCCTTTCAAGAAAGCTGCTCTGCCTGTATACTATCAAGCACCATGGCAGATGTCTTACAGAAATCCGCAGAGCTGTACGAGCCACGGGGGCGCTTGGACCCCGGTGGCTTTGCGCACCACATCCAGTTCTGCACCTACGCGCCCCCCGCCGACCTTGCGCCATTTATCGAGCATGGCTGGACCGTTCGTTGGGATAAGGAGAACGACACCTACGAATCCCAAGAGGTTATGCATCGGCCATACGTTGATATCTTTGTATCAGACCAGCAGTCTGGTATCCAGGGAACCTTTTGTGGGCGACGCACCTATCGTGCGGCGGGCAGCGGACGAATCGTGGGCATCCGGCTTCGCCCTGCGGCGTTCCACGCGTTCTGGGATGGTGCCATCGCCACAGTTCAAGAGAAGATCATCGATATCCAGCAGGTCTTCCCCCAGACAGACAGCGGGGTGATTGCGCGCCTGCTGACGCTGGATGACCTAGCCACAGTTGACGCCCTCTTCCAGCTGCTTCGCACCAGGCACCCACAGCGCGACGCCAATATTGAGCTTGTCAACGAGATCATTCGCGCGATCGAAGCAGACCACGACCTTCAGACCGTGCGTGAGGTGGCGAGAGCATTTGCCCGAAGCGAGCGCTGGCTCCAGCAGCTATTTCGCAGCTACATCGGCGTAGGGCTCAAGTGGCTGCTGCAGCGCCACCGGCTGCTGGCTGCGCTCCAGCAGATCCGTGAGACCGACCAGCCCGACTGGGCGGCCATTGCCTACGACCTTGGCTACAGCAGCCAGCAGCATTTCATTACTGCGGTTAAGCAGGTGGTGGGCAAGACGCCAGTGCAGTATAAGCAAGAGCTCGCCGAGGCATCACAAGGCCGTAAGATCCTCCCACCCACCTGCCCGCATCCGCACCCCTAGCGGATCCGCTAATACCCCGTGGGGCAATGAGCAGCAACCAGATGGCCTGCTGAATATCAGCGCCATCAAATGGTGAGTATTGCTGCTGTGCCCAAGCATAGCTGAAACCCACCTCGCCCCTAGTCGTAGATCATCTCAAGGCGTACAGATCGTACGCTGCATTTCGTGCGACATTCCGATGAACACAACTCCTTCTCCACTGCCGCTCTCCGCTCGGGCCCAATCGTGGGAAAACAGGTTTGCGATCACGACCGTGGCGGGCGGGCTGCTCCTGCTGGTCTCAGGGGCGCTCGCCGTGCTGGCCGAGTGGCTCACTGGCTGGCCGATCATACGGCCATGGCTCCAGATAAGCGCCGCCTGCGCAGGGGTGGTAGCCCTGCTGAGCGCGGTCTACCGCCCGCAGCTTGGGATGGTGCGCAGGTGCTTGCGGGTATTTGGCGGGCTGATGCTGCTTGGCTGGGTGCTCGATTCGCTCGATGGCAGGCTCGATCTTCTACCGATCGTGCTGATCTTCCTGCTGATCTGGGCAATCGACTATGCCGATAAGCTCCCCCAGCTGCTGCAAGATCAGCAGCTCGACTCACTCCGGCGATGGGCCGCCATAGGGCTGGCGGCTGGGGCCTTGCTCGTCTATCTTGGGGCGGCGGCGCAGTATTTTGTCAGCTACCTTGGTGAACGTTCTACCGATATTTGGCAGCACCCGCTCTTCCCGATCGCCCCGCTTATCTCGATAGCGATTTCATGGCTGGGCAAGCGCCCCCCGTACAACAAGTGATGTCCGACCGCCAGCAGCTGCGTTCATCTGTTCTATAATAGTGCGGGTACTGGGCAATAAGGAGCACTATGTCAACCGCACTTCTGATCATCGATGTGCAGCGCGGGCTGTTTGACGACGAACCACGGCCCTTCGAGGCCGATCTGGTGGTGGAGCGGATCAATGGGCTGGCCGAGCTAGCCCGCGCCGCTGGTGCGCCAGTGGCCTTCATCCAGCACGAGGATGCGGGCAAGCTGGCCTACCAGAGCCAGGGCTGGCAGCTTGAGCGCCAGCTGCAGGTGGACAAGGCCGACCTGCGCGTGCGCAAGACCACGCCCGACTCGTTCCTGCGCACCGAGCTTGCGGCGCTGCTGGCCGAGCGCGGCGTGCGCCACGTGGTGATCTGCGGCTACGCCAGCGAGTTCTGCGTGGACACCACCGCCCGCCGCGCGGCGGCGCTGGGCTACGCCGTGACCCTGGCCGCCGACGCCCACACCACCCGCGACCGGCCCCACGCTAGCGCCGCCGACATCCGGCAGCACCATAACGCCACCCTGCCCGAGATCACCAGCTTTGGCGTAGAGATTCAGGCACTGCCAGCGGGCGCGATTACGTTCTAGCACGGCGAGAAACAGACCTAACAGGGAATATGCAGCAAAAACCCCCTATCGTGAAGAACGTCACGATAGGGGTTCGCATATTCAGCGTCGCAAAACTTCTGCGAGCAAATCGCACAGCACGTGGCGAACACAGAGTATAATCCTGTGGTGGCAGTGGATCCTATAGTACTGCGAGCGGATGGAGCTATCCCCGCGAGACCTATCGCTGATATCGCCACCTAACGAACAAGCCAGCGCCGACGTGCGCACTAAGCATAGGCGACCATGCCATTATTCTTCTGGATAGCCCAAGCCGCCAATGCGATCACCGCCAGTGTCGCGCTGGCCGCCATGCTAGTGGTGCTGTGGCTGGGGCCTCGGCGGTGGACAAATATTAGCTTCGCGTGCTTTCTGAGCGCTATCATCATCTGGATGGCCCCCAGCTTCATCGCTCGCATCCAGGTCAACCTGCCCGAGCTGGGCGGCAACCCCACCGCGCTGATCAACTGGGCCGCCCTGGGCTTCTCGCTGCTGGGCATCACGCTATTCTGGTTCATCACCAGCTTCTACCCCATTGGGCGGCGCTGGACGCTGGTGGCAAATATCAGCGGCGCGCTGATCCATACCTTCTTCATGATCTTGCTGCTGCAGGATGCTATTTTGACCGATGTGCGGCGCGATCTGGATGGCGGCATCGCCTTCGGACTTCAGCCGATCGCCACCGGGCTAGCCGCATTCCACTATATCTATGAGGGCGTAGCAATCTTCCTATTGCTGCGCAACCGCGCGTGGAAAGACCACCTGCCGCTGCTGCTGGGCGCGGTGGTGGTGGTGCTCACATCCGTGCTGGCGATCGCGCTGCCGGGCGTGCCACTGCAGACCTACACCATCACCCTGGGCACGCTGCTGATGACCTATGAGCTGATGCAGCAGCAGCTGTTCAACCCGCTGCTGCAGATGAACCAGCGGCTGGAGAGCGAGGTGCAGCGACGCACTGCCGAGCTGGCCCAGTCGCTCAAGGCCCAGGAGCGCGTGCGCAGCGAGCTGGCAGCGGCGCGCACCATCCAGCTGAGCCTCTTGCCCAGCAGCACCCCGCAGCACCCCCACGTGCAGGTGGCGGGCTGCTCCATCCCCGCGAAAGAGGTTGGCGGCGACTTCTTCGCCTACCACATGTTCGCCGACGGGCGGCTGGGCGTAGCCGTGGGCGATGTGAGCGGCAAGGGCATCCCCGCCGCGCTGCTGATGGCGCTGGTGCTCAACACCTTCGAGACCCTGGTCGAGTCGTACCAGGATCTCGGCTCGCTGCTGACCGCGTGCAACAGCTCGCTGGCACCGCGCCTGGTGCAGAGCCGCCAGAACAGCGCTTTCCTCAGCCTGGTGATCGGGCGCGACGAGGTGCAGGTGGCCAACGCCGGGCTGATCGCGCCGCTGCTGTGGCGCGCTGGCGAGGTGCGCTACGTCGAGAGCTACGGGCTGCCGCTCGGGGCCTTCCCGGGCGCGCACTACCGCCAGCAGCGCGTGCAGCTGCAGCCGGGCGATGCGCTGCTGCTGGTGAGCGACGGCATCGTCGAGGCCATGAGCGAGGGCAAGCAGCTGTGGGGCTTCCCACAGCTGGAGGAGGCCTTCGGCAGCGTGGGTGGGGCCGAGCCACATGTGGTGGTGGAGACCATCGTCGCCAAGGTCCACGAGCATATGGGCAATGCGCCGCAGAACGACGACATGACCGTGGTGGCGCTGCGGGTCATCTAGCTGCGCGCCACGCGGCGGGCGCATCCGGGGCCAGCGCCACCGCGCCGGGCAGGGTGGCCAGCAGCAGCTGCGCGAAGGCCGCCACCGCGTGCTGCTTCACATAGGCGCGGCGGCAGGCCAGGCTCACGTGGCGCGCGGGCGCGGGCGCGGCGAAGGGGATGAGCCGCACCATGTCGGGCAGCGCGGCGCGCGGCTCCACGCTGAGCGCGGGCAGCAGCGTCAGCCCGCCGTTGTGGGCCACCAGCTGCTTGAGCATCTCGATGCTGCCGCTCTCGAACTGGAAGGTGCGCCCGAAGGCCAGGCACTGCTCGCCCCGCCCGCCCGAGAGGTGGCAGAGATCGCGGGTCAGCTGGCCCAGGCAGTGCGCCTCGGAGAGCAGCCAGACATCCTCGGGCGGCAGCTCGGCCAGGCGCAGGCTGCTGTGCCCGGCCAGGGCGTGCTGGGCGTGCACATAGCCCAGCAGCGGCTCGCTGAACAGCGGCCACTGCAGCAGGTCGGCAGCCACATGCGGCGTGGCCACCAGCCCGATGTCTAGGCTCTCCTCGCGCAGCCGCTCCACGATCACCTCGGTCTGCAGCTCCTCCAGCACCAGCTGCAGCTGCGGGTAGCGCTCGGCCAGCGCCGATACCAGCTGGGGCATCAGGTATGGCCCCAGGGTGGGCAGCACGCCCACGCGCAGCACGCCCGCCACCAGGCCCTCGGCGGCGCTACACAGCTCGGCCAGCCGCGCGGCCTCGCGCAGCACCACACGGGCTTGCGCCACTACCTTACGGCCCACATCGGTGGGCACCACCGGCGTGCGGCTGCGGTCGAACAGCACCGCGCCCAGCTGCTGCTCGGCCTTCTGGATCTGCATCGAGAGCGTGGGCTGGGTGACGCAGCAGGCCGCCGCCGCGCGGCCAAAATGGCCATACTCCGCAACAGAAACCAGATACTCTAGCTGTACCAGTGTGATTGAATTCATGGGGTAATGATAGATAAAATTGATCGCTCTGTCAATTTTATCAATTTCACTTATGGCATATCGCGTGGTAGTGTTATTCCGACCGAAGGAAGCAGGCATATTTCTTGCCACGCCTTACGGCTTCTGCCGAAGAGAGGGATTGAACCACCATGAGCGATGACACCAAGAATGGCACGCCCAACGGCTCGCCGGACTCTGCCGATAGCAACCTGACCACCCGCCAGGGCCACCCGGTCTACGACAACCAGAACCTGCGCACCGTAGGCAGCCGTGGCCCGGCCACGCTGGAAAACTACCACTTCATCGAGAAGATCACCCACTTCGACCGCGAGCGCATCCCCGAGCGGGTGGTGCACGCGCGCGGCGCTGGCGCGCACGGCTTCTTCGAGGCCTACGGCAGCGTGGGCGGCGAGCCGGTGGCCAAGTACACCCGCGCCAAGCTGTTCCAGGAGAAGGGCAAGCGCACGCCGGTGTTCGTGCGCTTCTCCACGGTGATCCACGGCGGACACTCGCCCGAGACGCTGCGCGACCCGCGCGGCTTCGCCACCAAGTTCTACACCGAGGATGGCAACTGGGATCTGGTGGGCAACAACCTGAAGGTGTTCTTCATCCGCGACGCTATGAAGTTCCCCGACCTGGTGCACGCCTTCAAGCCCGACCCGGTGACCAACCGCCAGGACGGCCAGCGCATCTTCGACTTCATCAGCCACACGCCCGAGGCGATGCACATGATCACCTTCCTGTTCTCGCCGTGGGGCATCCCCGCCAACTATCGCCAGATGCAGGGCTCGGGCGTAAACACCTATAAGTGGGTGAACGCCCAGGGCCAGGGCGTGCTGGTCAAGTACCACTGGGAGCCGAAGCAGGGCATCAAAAACCTGACCCAGGCCCAGGCCCAGGAGCTGCAGGGCCAGAACTTCAACCACGCCACCCAGGATCTGTACGACGCGATCGAGCGCGGCGACTTCCCCGAGTGGGAGCTTTCGGTGCAGATCATGAGCGACGACGAGCACCCCGAGCTGGACTTCGACCCGCTGGATGATACCAAGATCTGGCCCAAGGACCAGTTCCCCTGGCTGCCGGTGGGCCGCATGGTGCTGGACCGCAACCCGGTCAACTACTTCGCCGAGGTCGAGCAGGCCGCGTTTGGCACCGGCGTGCTGGTGGACGGCATGGACTTCTCGGAGGACAAGATGCTGCTGGGCCGCACGCTCTCGTATTCCGACACCCAGCGCTACCGGGTGGGGCCGAACTACCTGCAGCTGCCGATCAACGCGCCGCAAAAGCCGGTGGCCACCAACCAGCGCGACGGCCAGATGGCCTACCGCGTGGACCTGGCGCCAGGGCAGAACCCCCATGTCAACTACGAGCCATCCTCGCTGGGAGGCCTGCACGAGTCGCCGCGCAGCGGGGCCGAGTACACGCCCGAGTTTCACGGCCAGCTGGTGCGCCAGAAGATCGAGCGCACCAACGACTTTGCCCAGGCGGGCGCGCAGTACCGCGCCTTCGAGGACTGGGAGCGCGATGACCTGATCACCAACCTGGTCAGCACCCTCAAACCAGCCACCAGCCAGATCCAGGAAAAGATGGTCTGGCTGTTCACCCAGTGCGACGCCGACTACGGGCGGCGCGTGGCCGAGGGCCTGGGCCTCGCCCAGGGCGGCGCGCAGAACGGCCACGGCGCACCCTTGGGCGTGAACCCGCAGCAGGCCGACGAGGCCGTGCGCAAGGCCGAGGACGAAGGCCACCCGGCCAAGGCGTACTAGCACAGCGCATAGCTACTAGGCAGCACGGCCACGGGCGAGATTTGCCCGTGGCCGTATGCGCTACTCAGCGGCGAGCACCTGCCCAAGCACAGGCAGCGCGGCGAACGCGCTGTAGAACTCGTTGCCAGCCGGGGTGGGCGTGGGGAACGAGCTCATCTTGGCCACCACCATCTGGGCCACAGGGTCGATGTAGAGCATCTGGCCGCCGTAGCCCAGCGCGTAGTAGGCGCGGTGATCATTGCCCAAGAACCACCACTGGTTGTGGTAGGAAGCCTGGGGGAACATGGGGTTGGCGGCTGAACCATTCGCATATGCTACTGGCTCGCCGCCGCGCTCGATCTCGCCCACCACAGCCGCCGGGATGATCTGCTGGCCGCCGAACGCGCCGCGCTGCAGCAGCATCTGGCCAAACCGCGCCATGTCGGGCAGCGTGGTCAGCAGGCCCGACCCGGCAGTCTCGAAGGCCGCCGGACCCACCACCCAGTGTGCATCGAGATCGGCCCGCAGCGGCTGCCAGATGCGCTCGGACATCAGCCCGGCCAGGGTACGCCCGCTGCGCCGCATGAGCAGCCAGGCCAGCACATCGGTGTTGGGGGTGAGGTAGGTGAAGCGCTGGCCGTGCGGGCCAGACTGGCGCATGGTGGGCAGGAACTCGTAGATCGTCTCGGCCCCGGCGTAGCCCTCGGGGCGGGCGCGCCAGCCCATCACCACGCTGTACTGCCAGTTCTCCGAGATCGGGTCGACCTCATCCTCGCGAAACTGCACCGCCGTGGTCATGTCCATGATCTGCTGCACGCTCGCGCCAGCCCAGCCGCTGCCCGCCAGCTCGGGCAGGTAGTCGGTGATCGGCGCGGCAGGGTCGAACAGGCCCTCGTGGGCCAGCAGGCTAGCCAGCACACCCGTCATCGACTTGCTGCCCGAGGCCCAGGCGTGCAGGGTGTGCGGCTGCATGCCGTTCAGGTAGCACTGGTAGATCACGTGGCCGTGGTGCAGCACCATGATGCCGTCGGTGTAGCTCATCTCCACCATGTCGTCGAAGCTAAATGCCTGCCCGGCGCGGTTGTGATAGCGCACCTGCGAGAGATCGCGCGGTGCCAGGGGCAGAGCGGTGGCCACGCCCTGGCCGCGCCACACATCGGCGGTGGGGTTGAGCCGCTGGATGTTCTGGAAGCTCCAGCGGTTGTAGGGGCCGAGCAGCTGCTGGGCGTGGCTCACGCGCACCTGCGGCGGGAAGCCGCACATCAGGCCCAGGGTCTCGGCGGTGTCCGCAGGGGGGGTCATAGGGTTGCTCCTCACTCGGGTAGGGCGCGCAGATCGCGGAGTCGCTCGACCTGGGGGCGCAGCACGCGCCGGTTCTGCTGGGGGTTAGCCACCGAGGGGTCGGGCACCCACTCTAGCAGGCCGCTCTCGATCGCGCGGGCGATGCGCATGCGGTTGGCCTGGGTGTTGGCTCCAAAGGCCAGCGCCGCCGCGTTGCTGATGGTGATCAGGTCTTCGCCCGAGACCCACCAGCGCACCCGCGAGGCCACAATACCCAGGTCGCTGCGCCAAAAGTCGTCGGGCAGGGTGGTGGGCGCGCCCAACGCGTTGCTGCGCAGCAGCGCCATCAGGCCCGCCAGCGCCCGCTCGGCCTCGGCCACCAGCGCGGCGCTGCGCATGTGCTCGCCGTTGGCCACCGCGATCAGCAGGGCGAGGTCGCGGCGGATAGGGGCCTCGGCAAAATCTGTTACGTCAACTTCGGCGGCGCCGAGCGGCAGGGACAGGCTGCGGTGGTGCGCCGCCAGTAGCGCGATGATCTGATCGATAAGCTGGCTGCCAAAGAGTGCCATGTGTGCTCCTGTTCTCCATAGGTTGATTATAACGCAACTCACGTTAGTTTCAAAATTAAGCATCCGGCGTCTGAACCATATCAATATTACTCTGTATCAACGCTACCCTACCAGATCCGCCAAACGTCGCAGATGCTGCCTCTCGCCGGTGGGATACAATACAGCCATATCATATCGCTCAGGAAGGATTGACACCAAACCCATGACCCAACCGAATGCCCGCTACCTCTTCCTGCTCGCCAGCGCCCGCCCCGGCGGCAACAGCGAAGCCCTGGCCCGCCACGCCGCCGCCGCGCTCCCGCCCGAGGCCGAGCAGCGCTGGCTGCACCTGCGCGATCTGCCACTGCCGTCCTTCGAGGACATCCGCCACAGCAGCGATGGCACCTACCCCGAGCCACAGGGCCACGAGCGCACGCTGCTCGACGCCACGCTCTGGGCCAGCGAGATCGTGATTGTCACGCCACTCTACTGGTATAGCATGTCGGCCAGCGCCAAGCTCTACTTCGACTACTGGAGCAGCTGGCTGCGCGTGCCATCGGCCAGCTTCAAGCAGCAGATGGCCGCCAAACGGCTGTGGGGCATCTCGGTGGACAGCAGCGGCGAAGAACGGTTCATACAGCCGCTGCTGGGGGCGCTGGTGCTAAGCGCCGAGTATATGGGCATGCGCTGGGGCGGCCTGCTGTGCGGCTACGGCAACCGCCCCGGCGAAGTGCTGGCCGACGCGGCCTCACTGTCGCGGGCGGGTGCGTTCTTCGCCGAGGCGTAGCGCAAAAAAAGGCGGCGGGCACTACCCGCCGCCTTCGCATCGAAAAAGGTTAGGCCAGCACCGCCCGGGCCTGGGCATAGCGCAGCCCGACCGACTCCCAGTTGACCACATTCCACCAAGCCTTGAGGTAGTCGGCGCGGCGGTTCTGGTACTTCAGGTAGTAGGCGTGCTCCCACACATCCACGCCCACCAGGGCGGCGTAGCCCTCCATCACCGGCGCATCCTGGTTGGATCGCCCGATCACCTGCAGCGCGCCATCGCCATCCAGCACCAGCCAGGCCCAACCGCTGCCAAAGCGCTTGCTCGCGGCATCGTTCATGTGGGCCTGCAGCGTAGCAAAATCGCCAAACGTGGCGCGGATCGCATCGGCCAGCGGCCCGACCGGCTGCCCGCCACCGCCCGGCCCCATGGTGGCCCAGAAGATCGCGTGGTTCAGAAAACCGCCGCCGTTGTTCTTCACAGTGGTGCGGACAGCCTCGGGCACATCCTCGATATGGTAGAGCAGATCGACGATATCGCGGCCCTGCCACGCGGGGTAGCTGGCCAGCGCGCCATTGAGCGCCGCCACATAGGCCGCGTGGTGCTTGGTATGGTGCAGGATCATGGTCTGCTCGTCGATATATGGCTCAAGGGCGCTGTAGGCGTAGGGCAGGGGCGGCAGCGTGTAGGCCGGGGCCGAGGCCTGCGCCCCCGGCGCGGCCAGCGCCAGCCCCGGCGCGGCGGGCGCAAGCAGCGCAGCCACCCCGCCCGCGCCAACGGCGCGCAGGAAACGTCGTCGATCCGATCGCGGATGTGCCATAGCGGTCTCCTCCTCTTGCAGAAATACGCACACCGATCACAGCACGCGCCGTGCCAGCGCATCTGGTACAATCCCTTTCGCTCGCCCCGAGATCGCTGGAGAAAATAACTGTGCCACACTTTGACATGATCGCGTTCGACGCCGACGACACGCTCTGGCATAACGAGCGGCTCTACACCGCCGCCCAGTCTACGCTGAAGCAGCTGCTAGCCCACTACCACCCGCCCGAGTGGGTCGAGCAGCGGCTCTACGCCACCGAGATGCGCAACCTGGCCCACTTCGGCTACGGCATCAAGAGCTTCGCGCTCTCCATGATCGAGACGGCGGTGGAGCTGACCGAGGGCCGGATCAGCGGCGGCGACATCCAGCAGATCATCGACACCGCCAAGGGCATGCTGGCCGCCGAGGTGGTGCTGCTAGACCACGTGCAGGATGCGCTGGAGGCCATCGCGCCGCAGCACACGCTTATGGTGATCACCAAGGGCGATCTCTACGACCAGGAGCAGAAGATCGCGCGCTCGGGCCTGGGCCGATTCTTCGCCCACATCGAGATCGTGAGCGAGAAGCGGCCCGAGACCTACGCCGCCATCCTGCGCCGCTACGACATCGCGCCCGAGCGCTTCCTGATGGTGGGGAACGCGCTGCGCTCGGATATCCTGCCCGTGCTGGCGGTAGGCGGGCACGCCGCCTACGTGCCCTACGCGCAGACATGGGCGCACGAGGCGGGCGAGCGGCCCGAGGGCAACCCGAGCTTCCACGAACTGGCCCACATCGGGCTGCTGCCCGCGCTGCTGGCCGCGCTTTAGCGGCGGCAGCGGGGCACCGTTTTACCACCAAGACTCCAAGGCACCAAGAAGAACAACGGTCATAGAGCTTGGATGCGCAACCAAGCGCGCCTCATCCATTCTTTTGTCCGCTTGGAGTCCTCGTGTCTTGGTGGTGAACTGGTCTTCTCCCCTTCGTGTCTTCGCGTCTTCGTGGTCGTCGTTTCTTTTATTCCTTAGTGTCTTGGAGTCTTGGTGGTAGAAATGTTCTGCCGAACGAGGACGTATCGGCCCTGAACATCCGACCAGATCTGGTCGACGAATGAACGCCAGCGTGGTACGATACAGAGTGCGTGTCGTGCCGTTTATCAACATTGCCGCTTTGTGCTGCTGAGGAGACCTGTGTTATGCGTTCTGATATGATTAAACGGGGTATCGAGCGCGCGCCCCACCGGAGCCTGCTGCGGGCGACCGGCCAGATCCGCGATGAGGCCGACTTCGGGAAGCCGTTTATCGCCATCTGCAACTCTTATGTCGACATCATCCCAGGCCATGTGCACCTGCAGGAATTTGGCCGGGTTGTCAAAGAGGCCGTGCGCGCCGCTGGCGGTATCCCGTTTGAGTTCAACACGATCGGCGTGGATGATGGCATCGTGATGGGGCACGAGGGCATGCGCTACTCGCTCCCCTCGCGCGAGCTGATCGCCGACAGCGTTGAGACCATGGCCGCCGCGCACTGCTTCGATGCCATGATCTGCATCCCCAACTGCGACAAAATCACGCCGGGCATGCTGATGGGCGCCGCCCGCGTCAACATCCCCACCATCTTTGTCTCGGGCGGCCCCATGCTGGCTGGCCGCGACGAGGAGGGCAACACCAGCGACCTGATCACCGTCTTCGAGGCGGTGGGCAAGCACGCAGCGGGCCAGATGAGCGACGAGCAGATCTTCAAGCTGGAGCAGATCGCCTGCCCGACCTGCGGCAGCTGCTCGGGCATGTTCACCGCCAACTCGATGAACTGCCTGTGCGAGGCGCTGGGCCTGGCGCTGCCGGGCAACGGCACCATCCCGGCGGTCTCGCCCGAGCGACACGAGCTGGCCCGCCGCGCCGCCGTACAGATCCTCGACCTGCTGGAGCGCGGCATCCGCTTCCGCGACATCGTCACCGCCGAGGCGATCGACAACGCCATGGCGCTAGATGTGGCCATGGGCGGCTCGACCAACACCGTGCTGCACGTGCTGGCGCTCACCCGCGAGGCCGACCTCGACTACCCGATCAGCCGCTTCAACGACGTGTCCGACCGCGTGCCCCACCTGGCCAAGGTCTCGCCCGCGTGGGATGGCACGCGCCAGTGGCACATCCAGGATGTGAACGATGCGGGCGGCGTCTCGGCCATTCTGGCCGAGCTGGCCAAAAAGCCCGACGCGCTGAACCTGGGGGTGCCGACTGTGACCGGCAAGACGCTGGGCGAGAATCTGGTCGACGCCACCAACCGCAACCCCGAGTGCCTGCGCTCGCTCGACAACCCGCACTCGGCGCGTGGCGCGCTCAGCGTGCTGTTTGGCAACCTGGCCCCCGAGGGCGCGGTGATCAAGGTCGGCGCGGTCGACCAGCACGAGATGGCGTTCCGCGGCCCGGCCCGCGTCTTCGAAGGCGAGGATGCCGCCACCAACGCGGTGGTCAACCGCCGGATCAAGCCCGGCGATGTGATCGTGGTGCGCCAAGAGGGGCCACGCGGCGGGCCTGGCATGCGCGAGATGCTGGCGCTCACCAGCATGGTCAAGGGCATCCCCGAGCTCAGCAGCACCACCGCGCTGATCACCGACGGGCGCTTCAGCGGCGGCACGCGCGGCCTGTGCATCGGCCACGTCTCGCCCGAGGCGGCGGAGGGCGGCCCGATCGGCCTCATCCGCGATGGCGACATCATCAACATCGACCTGAGCGCACGGCGGCTGGAGGTCGAGATCTCCGCCGAGGAACTGGAGGCGCGCCGCGCGGACTGGAAGCCGACCACGCCGGCCTACCGGCGCGGCTGGCTGGCCCGCTACACCCGCCTGGTCACCAACGCCAGCAACGGCGCGGTGCTTGAGTAGCACGTAGCCACACCATGATCGGCCAGCGGCACCGCGCGGGATCTTCCTTCGCGGTGCCGCTATGTCGCCCCAGCAACACCTCAGCCACATTCATCAGAGAGCCGCTCTACTGCAGCCTGCTTTATCTCAGCTTGGCATCATTTATGCGTCGTGGGGCGCATGGTATCGTTGGGAAAGCCGAATCTGTGAACGAAGAGGGACACGCTGGTGATCGCACCAAACCAAGCGCACCTTCACCACACCACCACACGCTCACACCTCGCCCAGGCCGCGCTGCTCATCCTGGCGCTCATCCCGCCGCTGTATGTCATCATCCTCATCCTCACGCTCACCGTCGATGTGCCTTTTGCCGACCAGTGGGCGCTGGTGCCGCTGCTGCAGCACGCCTACCAGGGGCGGCTGAACCTAGGCGAGCTGTGGGCACAGCACAACGAGCACCGCCTGCTGTTCCCGCGCCTGCTGATGCTGGGGCTTGCTTGGCTCACCGGCTGGAGCACCCGCGCCGAGATGCTGGCCAACGTGGCGCTGGCCAGCGCCACATGCGGCCTGCTGCTGTGGCAGGTGCGCGCCAGCGCACGGCGGGCGGGCGGCGCAGCCCCGGCGCTGGCCCCTATCCTCTCGCTCATGATCTTCTCGCTCGGGCAGTCGGAGAACTGGTGGGGCGGCTGGAACATCCAGATCTTCCTAAACGTGCTGGGGGCGTGCGCCGCCATCCTGCTGCTGGGCGCAGGCGAGCAGCGCTGGGGCAGGCTGCTCCTCGCGGCAGGCTGCAGCGTGGTGGCTAGCTTCTCCTACAGCAACGGGCTGCTGCTGTGGCCGCTGGGCGCGGCGCTGCTGGCGGCGGGCGGAGGCTGGCGCAGGGGGCAGCGCCGCTATCTGGCGGCGTGGCTGGCATGTGGCGCGGCCACGGTCGGCGCGTTCTTCCACGGCTACAGCTGGACCTCGCAGACACCCAGCGCGGACGCGGTGCTCGGCCAGATCGGCAGCTACGCGGGCTATGCGCTCACCTACTTGGGCGCGCCGCCCGTGCGCGGCGCGGTGGAGCTGGTGTTCAGCCTGGCCACCGGCGACCACCGCGCGATCTGCAACCTGGGCGACAGCGACCTGTGCAGCTATGTCAACACCGCCGCGATCGGCGCGGGACTCGCCGGGCTGGCGCTGCTGCCGCTGGCCGCGTGGCTGGCGGCGCGGGCCATAGGCTGGCGCGGGCTGCTGCCCTACCTGGGGCTGGCGCTCTACGCGCTGGGCACGGGCGCATCCACCAGCCTTGGCCGCGCCAGCTACGGTATGCACCAGGCCATGGCCCAGCGCTACGCCACCACGGCCACGCTGTTCTGGGTGGCGCTGGTGGCGCTGCTGGCCCTGGGCGGGCGGCATGCGGGCCGCGCGTGGGCGCGCACGGCCTGCTATAGCATCGTTGGGGTCATAGCCGCAGCCACGCTGCTCTGCACCATCAAGGGCATCGATCACTTCCGCTGGCAGTACGAGTTCCTCGCCCCAGCCCGCCAGGCCCTGGCCACACTCGACGATGAGGCCATGCTGCAGCGGCTGTTCTTCGACACCGGCGTTGTGCGCCAGGGCGCGGCGGTGCTGCGCGAGTATCACCTGTCGATCTTCCGCTAGGGAGTGGCGGGAGCGCTGCAGACTCCAGCTCGTTGGGCAAGTGTAATCTGGCCACATTCACCAACCTTCTATCATATATTCCAATGAAATGTATATATATCAATCGAATTGAACCCAACAGAGTGCGCCAATATGGCGCACCCTGTATATAACGCTAGGCCGGTTGGCGCGGCGCTGCTACTTCGCCGCAGGCAGGATGGCGATGTGCTGGGCCGCTACACTGGTACCGCTGCGCTGGCCCGCGGCCCGGATCGTGGTGCCCACGGTCACATCGGCCAGGCTGGCGCTCACCTGCTGGTGCACGCTGCCGCCGCTGGCCAGCTTCACCGTGACGGTGCTGCCGTCGGCCTTGGTGACGGTCAGGCTGTCGGCGGATGCGGCGGTGACGGTGCCCATGAGGTGTCCAGCATCCTTGGCCTTGGGCGTGGCGGTGGCCGTGGTGGTGGGCTTGGCCGCGCCGCCTCGCTGGCCCTGGCCCGCGCCGCGCTTGGGCTGACCCTGGCGCGGCGTGTCCTGCGCGGCCTTATCCATCACGTGGATCCTGGTAGCGGTGAAGGTGCTGCCATCTAGCGTGCCGACGGCCTGGATCTGCTTGCCCACGGGCACATCGGCCAGCGCCACCGTGGCCTGCTTGCTAAACGTGGTGGTGCTGCTCACCGTCACGGTCACGCTCACGCTGTTCTTCCCGGCCAGCGTGATGGTGTTGCCGCTGATGGCCGTCACCGAGCCCACAGCGCCATGCATCGCGCCGCCGCGCTGCCCGCCGCCCTGCGGGCCGCCGCCCTTGCCGTGCTTGCCCTGCCCGGCAGCGGGCGTGGCCTGCGCCGCCACCACGCGGCCCGCACCATGCGCCACGCCGAGCGAGGCCAGCGACGCCACCGCGCCAACACCGAGGGCGAGAGCGACGCCGCCGATCAGGATGCGCTTGGAGAAAGAAGGCTTCATCTTTTCCCTCCCATATGCTTACGGTTCGCATGGGAAAGCCATGCGAGCTATGCGGCAGCCAGACAGCCGCCAGCATAGAGCAGCATACAAATGGCATATTTAGAAAATATGAAAAAGTCTGGGAGATCTTGCGCACATGTGCAGAAAAGCGGGGGCGCAGCGGCCCCGCCTGCTACCCGAGTGAGCAGGCTAGACCGAGCGGTGGAAGATGCCCTTGACCACAAACAGCACCCCGAACGAGATCACCAGCAGGATGGCCGAGAGCGTGAGCGCCACGCTCAGATCCAGCTCGAAGCCGATGTAGATAGCCAGCGGCATCGTCTGCGTGCGTCCGGGGAAATTGCCCGCGAAGATAATCGTCGCGCCGAACTCGCCCAGCGCGCGTGCCCACATCAGCACCGCGCCCGTAATCAGGGCCGTGCGCGAGAGCGGCAGGGTGATCAGCCAGAACACGTGGCCAGGGCCTGCTCCATCCACCGCCGCGGCCTGCTCCAGGTCGCGGTCGATCTCCACAAAGCCCGCCGAGGCCGTCTTGATGTAGAGCGGCAGCGCGACAAACAGCTGGGCCATCACCACGGCCACCTGGGTGAAGGCGATATGCAGCCCCAGCGCCTCCAGCGGCGGCCCGAACAGGCCGCGCCGCCCGAAGGCCAGCAGCAGGGCGATGCCAGCCACCGAGGGCGGCAGCACCATGGGCAGGTCCATCAGCGTGTCGAGCGTGCGCCGCCCTGGGAAGCGCCGCCGCGCCAGCAGGTAGGCCAGCGGGGTGCCGATCGCCACGCCGATCAGCACGGTGATGCCGCTGGTGGTCAGGCTGAGCGTCACCGCCTGCATCACCGACGGCTCGCGCAGGTGCGAGACGATCTGCAGCATATCCAGCCGCAGGATAAGCGCCACCAGCGGCACACACAGCACCAGCAGCGCCGGGATGCACAGCAGCAGCAGCCCCGCCGCCCTGCGCCGCCGCACCTTCACCATGGCCACCTGCGGGCGGGCCAGGCTGCGTTCTGCCACATTGGTCCTCTTTCCCCTAGGGCTTGGCGGCCGGGATGAAGCCGTAGCCAGCCAGGATGCCCTGGCCCTCCTGCGAGAGCACATACGCCACAAACTGCTGCGCCAGATCGGCGTTTGCCGCATCCTTCACGGTGGCGATCGGGTAGGTGGCGATCGTATTCAGGTCGTCGGGGATCTCGATCCGCGCCACCTTATCTGCCGCGTCGCCGACGATATCGGTGGTGTAGACGATGCCCGCATCGCCCTCGCCCAGCGCGATCTTGCTGAGCACCGCGCGCACGTTCTCCTCGTAGGATACCACGTTCGCCAGCACCGTCGGGCTGAAGGCCTCGGTGTACTCGGGCAGCTTGGAGGCCTTGGCAAACACATCCAGCGCATACTGGCCCACCGGCACCGACCTATCGGCCAGGATGAGCTTGAGGCCAGGCCTGGCCAGATCGGCCAGCGCTGCGACACCCGCCGACGACTCTTTGGGCGTGATCAGCACCAACCGGTTGCGCACGAAGGTCTGCTGGGTGCCGCTGATCACCTGGCCCGCCGTGATCACGTTCTTCATCTGCGCGGTGTTGGCCGAAGCGAACACATCCACCGGCGCGCCCTGGGCGATCTGCTGCGCCAGCTGCTGCGAGCCAGCGAAGTTGAACACCACCGTCACGCCTGGGTGGGCCTGCTCGAACTTCTTACCGATATCGCCAAACGACTCGGTGAGCGAGGCAGCGGCAAACACATTCAGCGTCACATGGTCGCCTGGGGCGCTGGCGGCAGCCTCGGCGGTCGCGGCCTCGGCGGTGGGCAGCGCGAAGGTGGGGATGGGCGCGGCGGTGGGCTTGGCGGTGGCCTCAACGACGGGCGCGGTGGCGCTGGGCTGCGCGGCACACGCGCACAGCACCATCAGCAGCGCCAAGGTGGAACATCTGCGAACCCAGCTCATACCGACAGTTCCTTTCAGGACAAAGCGGGCTTCTCCACGTGGCCTATCTAGCAGAGCGCCGCAGGGGCGAGCGCCGAGCTACATGTGTCGAGCCAGACCAGCGTCGCCTCGATCTGACCGATGCGAAAGCGCACCACCAGCCACTCGAACGAGCCTTCATCGAGCGCGGCGGACTGATCGCGCAGCGCGCCCAGCCAGCCCAGGCAGGCCTCGCGCTGGGTCGCCAGCAGCTGCGCGACCGCCCCGCTGCCAGCCTGGCGGGCAAAGTACAGCTTGGCCAAGAACTCAATGCGGAAATCGCGCCCGTGTTCGACCGGCGTGCTACGCCACTGGTCGAAGAACACCTGGCCTTGCTCGGTGAGGCTTAGCATCTTGCGCGGCGGGCGGTTGGCCTGCGGCTCCAGATCTGCCGCGATATAGCCCGCGTCCTCCAGCTTGGTGAGCAGGGCGTAGAGCTGGCTCTGCTTGAGATGCCACACCAGGCCAAGCGCCTCGGCCTGCTGCATCTGCTGGTGCATCTCGTAGGCGTGCACCGGGCGCTCGCGCAGAAACCCGAGCAGCGCGCACTCGACCGTAAGCGGGAGCTTGATCATAGGGCTCATACGAGACCTACCACACTAGGGGAATGTGGGGGAAGACACGCCGCGGCAGAGGGGGCCTCGGAGCACAGAGCGCAACGGCAAGGCCGCTCAGGGGGAGCGCTTCTCCCACATCTCCATCGAAGATTGGCCCGACGCGGCCTGATTGTACGGCTGTTTATTTAATAAGTAGCCCGATACGCTCTATACTAGTGGAACTATTGCATTTCGTCAACCTGGGAAAGATTCACGAAACCATAACGAACAGTTAACATCGCACAAGCATGGGAAGCAAGCAGCGGCGGGGCACCAAAAGAAGGCCGTTATGACATAGCACCGCATACCGCAGAGCGCCATGCTATAATATGGCAACGCAAACACGCACTGATATACGGGATGCATCGTGGAGCCATTTATTCCGGAAGAGCCAAGCGACGAACTTGAGCGGCTCGCCGACGAGCAGCTGAGCGACACCGAGAGCGAGAGCGTCGAGCGCATCCAGCGCGGCAAGCAGCGGCGCATGCGCGTGCTCGACCTCTACAACCAGGGCGTCATCCTCTCCGCCGACGACCACTACCACGCCGCGCTGGTAATGCTGTACGGCGAGGAGGTGGCGCACTTCGAGCTGGCGCGCACCTTCGCGCGGCGGGCAGCCACGCTGGGCAGCGCGCGGGCATGGTCGATCATCGCCGCCGCATGGGATCGCTCGCTCATCCAGTGCGGTCGGGCGCAGCGCTTCGGCACGCAGTTTGTGCGCGAGCAGGGCCGCTGGACGCTGGGCCGCGTGGACCCGAGCGTGACCGACGCCGAGCGGGCGATGTATGGCGTGCCGCCGCTATGGGTGCAGCGCCAGGCGGTCGAGCGGCTCCAGCGCCGAGAGGAAGATTCCTAAGCTATGACCGAGATTCTGCACGAGCGCTGCCCGATATGCCACGCCGACGCGCCGCCGGGCGGGCGCTTCTGCATCGAGTGCGGTGCGCTTCTGGCCCGGCCAGCCGCCACCGGCGCGACCGAGCGGCTGCCCGACGCGCCCGAGGGAGCCATCTGCCGCGACTGTGGGGTCATGAACCCAGGGCATGCTACCTACTGCGTCAACTGCGGGCGGGCGCTCGCACCCGAGCGAGCGCCCGCGCCGAGGCCCGCTGTGGCCGCGCCCCAGCCCGCGCCACCTCGGATGAGCTACGCGCCCCGCCCTGCCGCCCGCACCGAGACCCCGCAGCTGACGCTGCCCACGGCCCCGGACCCGCTGGCCATCCCGCCGCAGCGCCGCGGCGCCCGCACTGCCTCGCGCCAGTGGCGCTACGGCAGGGCGCATGGGCACTCCCCGCTCGGGCTGATCATCCCCATCGGCATCGTCTTCCTGATCGCCACCGACCACATGTGGCCGGGCATACTCATCCTGATCGGCATCGCAGTGGCGCTTGAGAGCGCTCGCAAGGGCAGGCCAGCCCAAGGGCTCATCCCGCTGGTCTGGCTGCTGGGGCTGGCCTTCCTCATCCCCTCCGGGCTGATCTGGCCGGGGGTGCTGGTGCTGATCGGCCTGACGATCTTCATCAGCAGCTTCGTGCACCGCCCATAAAAAAGAAAGCGGGCAGGCATGGCACCGCCACACCTGCCCGCCCAGCGCGCCTCAGTCGGCGGCTAGATGCCCGTCTTGCGCGAGATGGCCAGCGCATCGCCGGCAGCGCCCACCGCGCCGCCCGCCACCGCCCCCACCAGCGCCCCCACCAGCGCCCCCGGCACCGCGCCGATGAACAGGCCCGCAGCGCCAATGGCCGACCCCACCGCCGCGCCAAAGCCCATGCCCGTGACCGTGCCGACCTTGCTGCTCAGCTCCCAGTTGTGGCGCATGGGGTTGTCGTGGTAGAGCTGCTCGGGTGCCTCGTGATCTGTGGTGCTCATCGTCTCTTCTCCTCTTCAGGCGGGCGCTGGGGCATCTCCCGACCTCAGCGCGACAGTTCCATAATAGCAGAAAACCGACCAGTATGCGGCAGCCATATGCAGAGCCGCCGCGTAGGTGTGCTACGCGGCGGCTGCGGTGGTGGACCCCCTGGGACTCGAACCCAGAACCAATTGATTAAGAGTCAACTGCTCTGCCAGTTGAGCTAGAGGTCCATCGGGACGATGCGGATGTGATTGGTGGGCCCCCTGGGACTCGAACCCAGAACCAATTGATTAAGAGTCAACTGCTCTGCCAGTTGAGCTAGAGGCCCGAGAAACGCTATACAGTTTAAGAGTGGTGGACCCCCTGGGACTCGAACCCAGAACCGATTGATTAAGAGTCAACTGCTCTGCCAGTTGAGCTAGAGGTCCATCGAGACTGTATGTGATTGTTGGTTGGTGGGCCCCCTGGGACTCGAACCCAGAACCAATTGATTAAGAGTCAACTGCTCTGCCAGTTGAGCTAGAGGCCCGTTTCCAACGCGGCGCAGTATAGCACACTCCCTTAAAACATGCAAATCGCCCCAGATCACCGCCCGCACACCCCCTGGGGAAACACTTGACAACCGCCGCGCGGGGTGGTACAATCGCCAGCGTCTTGAGGCCCCGTAGCTCAATTGGATAGAGCGTCAGCCTCCGGAGCTGAAGGCTACTGGTTCGAACCCAGTCGGGGTCACCAACAACACACAACGCCCCAAGGACGTAATCCTTGGGGCGTTGTTGCATGCACCTCTCGCCCTACAAATTGTACCTGCTCCACCAAAAGCCAGCACCCGGAACATACGCCAAACCTGCAAGCATGTGACACACCCCCCGACCTCTCAGGGCAATCAATCCTTCCTATTGACACAGACTCTGCTAGCCTTTATGCTAGGTTTAAAAGTTATAGCTATTTCGAGAACATTTATGACTAAGATCTTAGACTACTCTCAAAAGCTAAAGTTATGGACAGATTTCTGCGATGATAATGGCGTTTTACAAAAATCTGTACCTTTATTTTCCCAGCAAGATATGCGCGTTGAAACACAGCCATATGGATTAGATCATAGGCTCATTCTAAAGCGCTCCGAGGAAATGGAAGCATTGGTCATAGAACAAGCAGAGGAAGTCATAAACGACTACAAACATGAAATGCAAATTTATGATGGTCTTATTTACATGATGTATTGGTTAGATCAAGGAATTATTCAACCACTCTATATTGGGAAAGCTGAGAAGATTGGTCGAAAAGGCGGACTTTCTATAAACATTGCTAATATCCGTCACAATAAATCTAATTTCTGCCGATGGGGTTCAAACTATCAATATCATATAGGGGATCTCAGCGCAGCAACTATTTTTGGTCATAATCCTAAAAATGTGAATAGGAAATACTTGCAATGGGCCGAAAAACTTTTCTTAGATCATCCAACCTTTGAGCCAGTATTACGTCAACCAACATTTTTTTGGATGAAAGCGTGGCCTCGGCGTAAAATTGGAATCTGGAAAGAATATGGTATTACTTCCCTTACATTTTTAGAATACCTGCTTATTGGTGTTGCCAGTGATATTTTCCCCACCTATTTGCTCAATACCGAAGGCGTTAATCGACGCTCTAGTGAGATCTGAACCTATAAGAGCAGCATCACACACCAAGGCAAACTACTGGCACATCACGGTTGACAATTTGGAGAAGTTCCTCACGGTTGTTTACCCTTTAGGGCGTTCTTCCAGGCGCGAAAACTGCCAGGAGGAACGCCCTCGTTTGAGCTGCTTTCGTTTGACGTTATCGCACACCTGTACTACACTTCATACGATATGAAACTCATTGCACAAATTCGATTGAATCCGTCTCCTGAGCAGCACGCGGCCCTACTCGCAACGCTTACCGAAGCGAACGCTGCGTGTGACGCGATCAGTTCGATTGCATGGCAAGAGCATGAGTTTCGCCGTATCCCCCTTCAAAAACTCGCCTATCACCACGTTAAGGACTCGTTTCAGATCGGTGCACAGGTCCTTATTCGCTGCATTGCAAAAGTGGCAGACGCCTACAAGCTGGATCGGAAGGTACAACGCTCGTTCCGTCCGCACGGCGCTCTCGCATTTGACGACCGAAACCTGTCTTGGTACACCGCCAAGGAGGCCGTGACGATTTGGACGGTTGCAGGGCGACAATATATCCCCTACAGCCTAGGGGATCATCAGCGCGCACTGCTGCCGTACCGCAGGGGCGAGAGTGATCTAGTCTTTCACAACGGTGTGTTCTACCTGCTGGCGGTTTGTGACGTGCCGGAGCCGGACGAGCAGCAGATGAATGGCGTGCTCGGGATTGATCTAGGCATCGTTAATCTGGCAACTGACAGTGACAGCGAGGCGCACTTGGGCGCGCAGGTCGACCGCAAGCAGCAGTGGTACGTACATCGCCGGTCGGCACTGCAAGCGGTCGGCACTAAGTCGGCCAAGCGGCGGCTGCGCCAATTGTCGGGGCAGCAGCGCCGATTTCAGAAGGATACCAACCACCGCATCAGCAAGCAGCTGGTTGCGAAGGCTGAACGCACGAAGCGAGCGATTGCGTTAGAGGAACTGACGCATATTCGCCAGCGGACAAGGGTTAATGGGCCAACGCAACGGTCGCGACACAGCAACTGGGCCTTTGCCCAATTACGACAATTTATCAGCTACAAGGCACAGCGCATCGGGATAGCGGTACTCGCGGTAGACCCGCGAAATACCAGCCGTACCTGTTCGGTCTGTGGCCACTGCGAGAAGGCCAACCGCTGCTCGCAGGCTATATTCTGTTGTGTCGTGTGTAGGCATCAGGCTACTGCCGATGTCAACGCTGCCATCAATATCCGTAATCGGGCCGAAAGTCAGACGGCCTATGGTGTCCAGCCTTCGGGTTGAGATACAAGCCCGGGTGCTTTAGCCCTGAGTTTCTGACAAAGGCGCTCCGAGATGTCGATATCTTGCTCAACCGATCCCTGTACCAACATCAGCCTGAGCTGATAGCCGAAGCAGAGCTATCGCCGCATCTATGGCGACACAACGACCGCGCGCAGCGCGCGACAAAGGCAAACCATCTCAGACAGCATATCTATCGGAGAAGCCAGAGCAATATTTCTCTGGGGATAGTGACGGCTCCCAAGCCCCAGGGCTTGGGCTTCTGCGTGTGCCGCCCCACACTCGTTCGGTTACAACTGGAGGATTTGAAGACCCCGATGCAGAATGTTGAGCGCAGCATTGTGATCACGTCCCATCACCAACCCGCACTGCGGGCAGGTGTGGGTGCGGTCACGCAACGCTTTCTGCACGAGTTCGCCGCAGGACGAGCACCGCTTGGATGTGTTGCGGGGATTCACCAGCACCACGCGCCGTCCAGCTTCTTCCGCTTTGGCGACGGTCATGCTGATAAACTGGCTCCATGCCACGTCCAAAATGCTTTTTCGCATCCCACGGCTTCGCCCCATCTCCATTGGGGCAAGCTGCTCAAAGACGATCACCTGATAGCAATTCACCAGTTCACGGCTGCGCTTATGTGCGAAGTCGGAACGACGATTGGCAATTCGCTCGTGGATGTGTGCCAGAGCCTTCTTGCGGCGACGATGCTCATCCCACCGCTGCGCGTTTTTGGCGGCGTCCTTCAGCTTTTGCACGCGCTTCACGTCAGCCTCATCACGTCGGTAGAAGCGCGGATTGGCAAGCTCTGCACCATCCGAGAGCGTCGCAAACGAGGCCAACCCGACATCCACACCCACAACCTCGTTCGACACCGGAAGGGATTGGGCTTCCACCTCGCACGAGAAGCAGGCGTACCACTTGCCCGTGGGCGAACGGGACACGGTGACGGTTTTGGGCGTTCCTTCCAGCAGGCGATGCACAACAACACGCACCGCACCGACTTTCGAGAGGATGAGCCGGTCTCCATCAAGCCGCACGCCGTTGCCGTACTGCGGGTAGGTGATCGAATCGTAGCGCCCCTTGCCCTTGAAACGGGGATAGCCAACGTCCGCTTCGCCTGCCTTGAGGCGACGAAAGAATGCCTTGAACGCCAACTCGACGCGCTCGGTCACATTCTGCAAGACCTGGCTGTGAACGAGCTTCAACGATGGGCGCACGTCTTTCAGGAATGGCAATGCGCGCTTGGTCTCGTACCAATCAACATTGCGCTGTTCCTGTTCCCAGGCGTTTTTGCGCGTGGCAAGCGTTTCGTTATAGACCCACCGGCATTCTTCAAGCTGGCGCTCAAGCATGCGCCGCTGGCCGTTCGTGAGATAGATGCGATATTTGAAGGCCTTACGCATCACACACCCTTCTGGCTTTCGATGTACTGCTGGACACTATCGAGTGTGACAGCTCCTACGGTTGAGATGAACTTGCTGCGTGTCCAGAGCGTCGGCAGGCGCTTCTTGAGCCAGGGGAACTCATTCCGCAACTCGTGGGACGTGAAGCCTTTGATCTTGCCGACAACCACGTTGATACCCGCTCGTGGGTCAACATCAAGCAGAAGATGGACATGATCAGGCATCACATCCATCTCAATGACGCTGTAGCCATAGTCAGCCTGCTTGGAGAACACGAGTTCTTTCATCCGAGTCGCCACCCCATCAGTCAGCACCTTGCGGCGGTACTTTGGACAAAAGATAACGTGGTACTGGCAACTGTACACGATGCTGTGGTCAGTATGGTAGGGCTTGTTCGACTGGCGCAGTTCCATATATCACCCTTGATAGATAACTGCGCTCAATATATCATAGCACGCCTGTTCTGTCAACGACTAAAGCGGCTAAAGCGAGTGAAGGGCTTCTATCCCAGGGCTAAAGCTCCTGGGGTTTACGCCCTATTTTTCTAAATACGCCATCGTTATACCACCAGAAACTGTAGTAGCGCCCGCTGGCGGGCCACCGCCGCCTGCGCGAACAGCGCGGGCTGCTCCAGAGCAACCCGCCAACAGCCTTTGCCAAACCGACAAATTGAACCGCTAGACATTCTCCTGCTTGATCGCATCCACGATCGTGTCGTTGCGGATCATCGCGCCAGAGATCATCATGGTGGCGAAGACGATCGCCATCGTCCCAACGACGCAGGCCATGATCGCCCCCCAGGGCAGCGTGAACGCAAAGGCGCTGACGCCGTCGAACTGGTAGTAGATCAGCGCGCTCAGGGCGATGCCCAGCGGCAGCCCATAGAGCAGCGCGGTCAGGCCGTAGAACAGGCTCTCGTAGCGCAGCATGCGCCGGAGGCTGCCCGGCGTCAGCCCCGCCGACCGCAGCATGGCGATCTCGCGGCGGCGCAGCTTGATATTGGTGTCCAGCGTGTTGATGATGTTCATCACCCCGATCAGCGTGATCAGCGTCAGGAAGCCGTAGAAGAGCAGGTTGGTCAGCAGCGTGCGCAGGCTCTGGCTGCGGTTGAAGTCCTTCATCGACTGGTACGAGAACTCACCGCCGATGGTGGCCTGGTAGAGCCGCTCAATCGCCACCAGCGCCGCATCCGGGCTATCGCTCTGGATGACCATGTGGCCAAGGTTGATCGGGCCAAGCTCTAGCAGCCGGTCGCGCAGGCCGTCGAAGGTGGCATCCGAGACGATCAGCTCGGGCACCAGCGTCACCCCCATAAAGCCCAGCGGCGTCTCGCGCGTGACCGCACCGATCTTCCAGGTGAGGCTCTCGGGCGAGCCAGCGATGTTGGTGGCGGTGATCGTATCGCCTGGCCGCAGGTTGAACAGGTCGAAATCATACAGCTTGCCGCCCTGGCGCAGGCTGGTGTGGTTGATCAAGATGCCTGTGGGCACCGATGGGTCGGCGTACTGCTGCGGGTCGAGGCCCAGCTGCGCGGCGTAGTGCGCGAACTCATCCGGCCCCACCGCGCTCACCTCTAGCACGAACTTGTAGGTGCCGCCGTCGACGGCCTCGGGCAGGTTTTCAAACGCCAGGCCGTGCAGCTCGCGCAGCGCCTGGTGCGCCGGCTCGGTGATCGTCGCGCGCGCGGGGATGTACTGCTCGTAGGTGGAGCGGCGGTAGGCGGCCCGCTGCACCTCGGGCAGTTGGCCGACCAGCTCGGCAAAGCGGTTGGCGTGGCTCTCGCGATAGTCCAGGTCGATCATCAGGTCGAAGTTCATGGCCTGCACGGCCATGCTGGCGGTGGTGCTGGTGTACAGCATCAGCGAGTTGAACGACACAAACAGGATGATGCTGATCATCAGCGAGAGCAGCGTGGTGAGGTACTTCTTGCGGTCGCGCCGCAGCGACTTGAGCGCCAGCTCGCCCTCGAAGCCGAACACGCGCCGGATCAGCGGGCTGGCGCGCAGGCTGTGCGGGCCAGCATCCTGGATCTCGCCGCTCTGGCGGATAGCGTCGATCGGCGAGACCTGCGCGGCGCGGCGAGCGGGCCACCACGCCGAGAGCAGCGTGGTGACGGCGGCGAAGGCTGCTGTCAGGATAATGACCTGCGGCGAGACCAGCAGCGGTAGCCCCTCCTCGGCATCCAGGATTAGCTCGGCCACCAGGCCCTGGGTGAGCCGCATCAGGATGGCGGCCCCGGCGATCGCACTCAGGATGCCCAGCGGGATGCCAACCGCCGCGATCACCCCGGCCTCGGCCAGCACGATGCGGCGGATCTGCGCCGAGGTGGCACCCACGCTGGCGAACATGCCAAACTGCCTTTTGCGCTCGCCGGTCGAGATAGCGAAGGCGTTGTAGATCACCAGGGCCGAGCCGCCCACAATCAGGGCGATCAGGATGGCCAGGGTGGCCAGGAAGAAGCGCACATACTCGGCGTGGCCGCTGCCACCCAGCCATGGCAGCAGATCCTCGTTGTAGGCGATGCTCTCCCTCAGCGGCTGGCCATCTGGCCCGCTGCGCACCACCAGGCCCACATCCTTGGCTATCTCGGGCGCGCTGGCGTTCACGCCACGCGGGTCGCGGGCCAGGATGGCGATATCCACGCTGTCCGAGGCTGCCAGCTGCGTCGGGTCGAGGTAGGTGAAGGCCGGGAAGGCGGCGGGCATGCTGGTCTCGTCGGCCAGCGGGGCCATCAGGCCCACCACCGTGTAGGTCTTGGCGGCGGCGGTGGTGAAGGTCTCCCCATCGGCCAGCGCCACGTACGCCTCGCCGCCCCAGGCCTTGACCATCGTATCGTAGTCGGGGATATTCCGCTGGCCAAACGAGAGCCGCACGGTCGAGCCAGGCCGCAGCTCTAGGCCGGAGTCCTGGCTCGCCACGGGCGAGATCAGCAGCTCATCATCCTTCTCGGGAAAGCGACCAGCCACCAGCCGGATGGGCTGATGTTTGAACATGAGCGCATCATAGGCGGCAACATAGAGATAGGGGCGCACCGCGCTGTGGCTGCCGTAGCTGGCGCTGCCGAGCGGCCTGCTGAGCATGGCGGCCTGGACAGCGCGGTGCTGGGCGACAGCGCCAGCCTTGGCGGCGGGCACGGCGTAAAACTGGGCGTGCCAGTTGCCCGCCATGAAGATCTCGTGGTCGATCATCACCTGCTGGAAGCTGGCCCCCAGCAGCAGCACCCCGCAGATCAGGGCCGACGACAGCAGCACGCCCAGGATCGTCACCGCCGTGCGCTTCCGGTTCAGGCGCAGGTGCTTGAGGGTGTAGGTCGTCAGGAAGCTCATACGTGCACCGCCTCGTCGCGCACGATCCGCCCGTCGCCAAAGGTGATGATGCGGTCGGCCTGCATGGCGATGTTGCGGTCGTGAGTCACGATGATCAGCGTCTGCTGGTACAGCTGGTTGGAGAGCTTGAGCAGCGCGATGATATCTTTTGAGTTGGCGCTATCCAGGTTACCGGTCGGCTCGTCGGCCAGCACCAGCGCGGGGTTGTTGACCAGCGCGCGCCCGATCGAGACGCGCTGCTGCTGCCCGCCGGAGAGCTGGCTCGGCAGGTGCGTGCGCCGCTCGCCCAGCCCCAGCGTGGCGACGATCTCCTGGAGCCGGGCGGGGTCCAGGCGGCGCTCATCCAGCAGCAGCGGTAGCGCGATGTTCTCCTCGACGTTGAGGATGGGGATCAGGTTGTAGAACTGGTAGATCAGCCCGATCTGGCGGCGGCGAAAGATCGCCAGCTTGGTCTGGTCGAGCGCGCAGATGTCGGTGTCGCCCACCAGCACCTGGCCAGAGCTGGGCGTATCCACCCCGCCCAGGATGTGCAGCAGGGTCGATTTCCCCGACCCCGAGGGGCCGACAATCGCGACAAACTCGCCCTTCGCCACGCTGAAGCTGACATCATCCACGGCCTTAATCTGTGTGCCGCCCTTCCCGTACAGCTTGGAAAGGTTGCGCACCGTGAGAATATCCATGCGTTCCTCCAAAAAGTAGTGTCGCCGCTGACTCGCCTAACAACGATTCACAACTAAGCGCTACTGCATCCGTGGATCGTGCGTGGGGTCGGCATACATGGGCGGGCAGCCCTGCTGGGCCGCCTCGGGGCGCAGCTCGTAGTGCCAGGGCTCGTTGCCATAGATCTGGCACAGGCCGTACGCGCTGCCGTGCTGGGCCAGCCAGTCCATGGCGGCATAGGGGCCAACGTCAACCGCCTGGCCCGCCACGTGCGGCGAGGTGGCGGCAGTGGCAACCCAGCGGGCGGCCTCCTGCTCCGATCCGTACTGCGCCACGGCCTCGCGCAGCAGCTGGCGCTGGTAGGCTGGCGAGCGCCAGCCGCTGGTGATGTGTATCACCAACTCGTCATCTGCGGCATCCGCCGAGGCCTGGCGCAGGGCATCGAGCAGCGCCGGGTCGAGCCGCTCAACCCCGGCCACCTGATCAAAGGCCGTGGTAACATCGGGCAGGATGCCATCGGCCTCGCCAAGCACGCCAGGCAGCTCGCGGGGCGGGATGTCGGCGGGGAGCGCAGGGAGCGCAGGCTCGGCTGCCGCCTGCTGGGGTGGGGCGGGCGTGCTGCGCGGGGCGGCGGTGGGCGTGGCGGGCTCGGCTGCCGCCTGCTGCTGGGGCTGCTGCGAGGGCGGGGCGGGCGTGCTGCGGGGCGGCGCGCTGGGGCGCGGCGAGGAGGCCAGCAGCTGGAAGCCCAGCCCCGCTCCCACCGCAAGAGCGGCGACGAGCAGGGCGACGACAAGGGCTGGCGGAAGACGATGGGCGGTTGGTTTTGATTCGCTGTATCTCATGCCGCCAGTCTAGGCGGCCATATGTTGCCAGCGCGTATGCGATTTTCAATACGCCGACAATATGCCCCAGCTGCTATAATCGGCCCATGCGTGTACTGATTGTTGAAGATGAGCGTTATCTTGCCGAGGCCATCCGCGATGGACTGCGCCTACAGGCCATCGCCGCCGACATCGCCGCCGACGGCGACGCCGCGCTGGGGCTGCTGGGCGTCAACACCTACGATATCGCCGTGCTCGACCGCGACATCCCCGGCCCCTCCGGCGACGAGGTGGCCAGACATATCGTCGCATCCGGCAGCGGCACGCCCATCCTCATGCTCACCGCCGCCGACCGCCTCGACGACAAGGTCAGCGGCTTCGAGCTGGGGGCCGACGACTACCTGACCAAGCCGTTCGAGCTGAAGGAGCTGGTGCTGCGGCTCAGGGCGCTCGACCGCAGGCGCGCCCACCGCAGGCCGCCGGTGCGCGAGATCGCGGGGCTGCGGCTGGATGCGTTCCGCCGCGAGGTCTACCGCGACGGGCGCTACATCGCGCTCACCCGCAAGCAGTTCGCCGTGCTCGAAGTTCTGGTGGCCGCCGAGGGCGGCATCGTCAGCGCCGAGGATCTGCTGGAGCGCGCGTGGGATGAGAACGCCGACCCGTTCACCAACGCCGTGCGCATCACGGTCTCGGGGCTGCGCAAGCGGCTCGGCGAGCCGTGGCTGATCGCCACGGTGCCCGGCGTCGGCTACCGCATCGACACGGCAGCGAGCGAGGGGGGCGATGGTGGATAGAGCACCTGGGCCGAGCGTGCGCCTCAGGCTCACCCTCAGCTACGCCGGGTTCCTGCTGCTGGCGGGGGCCATGCTGCTCGCAGTCGTGTGGGTGTTCCTGCTGCGCTACGTACCCCACGATGCGATCGTCCTCTCCGACCCCAGACAGATCGGCGATGCGACCAGCCCGCCCACCCTCTTCATCCCTGGTCGGTACGACCTCTGGCGCGCGTTTGCCCCAAAGGCGGCCATGGCGCTGCTGGGGCTGCTGGCCTGCGGCCTAGTGGGCGGGTGGGTTCTGGCCGGGCACATGCTCGCCCCGCTGACGCGCATCGCCGAGGCCACCCGCAAGGCCGCTGGCGGGTCGCTCGCCCACCGCATCCGGCTGCCGGGCCGCCGCGACGAGTTCCGCGAGCTGGCCGACGCCTTCGACACCATGCTGGCGCGGCTTGAGGCCCACGTGGCCGAGCAGCAGCGGTTCGCCGCCAACGCATCCCACGAGCTGCGCACGCCGCTCGCGATCACCCAGACCCTGCTAGAGGTGGCCCGCAGCGATCCGGGCCACGACGCCAGCGCGCTGATCGAGCGCCTCGGCGAGGTCAACGCCCGCGCGATCGGCCTCACCGAGGCGCTGCTCCTGCTCAGCCGCGCCGACCAGCGGTCGTTCGCCCGCGAGCGCGTCGACCTGTCGCTGATCGCCGAGCAGGCTAGCGAGACGCTGCTGCCCCTGGCGGAAAAGCGCGGCCTCACCATCGAGACATCCGGCGACATGGCCGCCGCCATCGGCTCGCACGCGCTCCTGCTGCAGCTGGCCACCAACCTCGTGCACAACGCGATCATCCACAACCTGCCCGAGCAGGGCAGCGTGTGGGTCACGACCAGCGTTCAGGGCGCGAGTGTGGCGCTCACCATCGAGAACACCGGCGAGCAGCTCACGCCGCAGCTTGTCGCCACGCTCGCCGAGCCGTTTCGGCGCGGCACCGGGCGCATACGCGGCGACCACGCGGGCGTGGGCCTGGGCCTGGCCATCGTCAAGAGCATCGCCCAAGCCCACGACGGCGCGCTCGACCTCGCACCGCGCGCGGGCGGCGGGCTGCGCGCCACGGTGCGACTGCCCGCGGCGCAAAGCTGATCGATCAGGGCTATGAGGACGGCAGGGCCCATTCAGGCCTAGCGCAGCTTCAGCACACCCAGAATGCTGGAGTAGTCGTCGGTCCACAGCGGCGCGCCGGGGATCTGCAGCCGGTACCAGCGCGGATCATCCGCCAGCGCGCCCAGATCCCCCACGCTGCGGGCCATCACCACCCACTGCGACCCGTGCTTGCCCGCAGCGCTCTCCTCCGCCGACACGGCCAGATCATCCTGGGCCAGCGCAACCAGCCCGGCATCATCCGCCAGAGCCGAGAGCACCGGATGCAGATCGAAAAACTGATTCGAAATGTGGAAAGCCAGCACGCCGCCAGACGCCAGCTTACTCGTATACATGGCCAGGGCCTCGCGCGTGAGCAGGTGGATCGGCACCGAGTCCGAGGTGTAGGCATCCATCACCAACAGATCGTAGGACTGCGGCGAGGCCTCCCCAAGCGTCAGGCGCGCATCGCCCAGCCGCACAGGCGTATCGCCTGCGCAGTCCGCCAGGAAGGTGAAAAACTGCGGGTCGCGCGCTATCCGCTCGACCGCCGCATCGATCTCGTAAAAGGTCCATGCCTGGCCGGGCTGGCGGTAGCAGGCCAGCGACCCCACGCCCAGGCCCACCACCGCCACGCTCCGACGCGTCGGCCCAAGCGTGCCAAACAGCTGCCCGGCAGGCCCGCTGGCGTAGTAGTAGCTCAGCGGCGTGTCGCGCCGCGCGGGGTCCAGGCTCTGGGTGCCGTGGAGCGTGGGGCCATGCGCCAGCTGGTGAAACTGGCCATTCTGGCTCAGCAGCACGCGGTGGGTGCCAAAGAAGGTGCGCTCGACATGCAGCAGCTGGCCCTGCGTGTTCACATACAGCCCCGCTGCCAGCAGGATGGCGGCCACCCCCAGCGCAAAGCGCAGCGGCCTGCGCGAGAGCAGAAAGCACAGCAGCGCTGGCACCCCAAACATCACCCCCACGCCAGCCTGCGTGGCCCCAAATGCCAGCCGCTGGGTGCCCAGCACCAGCACGGCGGTCAGCAGGCCCAGCCCGAGCGGCAGAATCATGTCCCAGGCGCTCACCGCGATTCCATTCAGCCGGAACAGGGGCCGCCCAACCATGGCGAGCCGCTCCCGCCACGGCAGCGCTCGGCGCGGGCTGACCGCTGCAGCCGCCTGCGGCGCAGCGCGTTGCAGGTTCGCATTGAGCATGCAGGCCAGCACCAGCACCAGCGGGTACTCAAGCACTGTGCGGAACACCAGCGGCGCCACCAGCGAGTTGAACACCCCGCCCAGCGCCCCGCCCACCGACATCCACAGGTAGAACTCGGTCAGGTGCCGCGCCTCCGGGCGGTCGAGCGCCATCTGGCCATGGCAGACCATGGCCACCACGAAGAACACCAGCAGGTGCAGCGGCAGCAGCAGCAGCAGCGGTCCGGTGGCCTGCGCGGCCAGCGTAAACACCAGCGGGAGCATGAGGATCGGCAGCGCCCGCGCTATGATCTGGTGCGGGATCGTGCGGCCCCCAAACAGCAGAATAAAGGTCAGCAGATACAGCGCCAGCGGGATCGTCCACAGCAGCGGCACCGGGGCGATATTGGTCGAGAGATAGGCGGTCACGCTCAGCATCAGGCTGGATGGCACGAAGGCCAGCAGCACCCAGCGCGCTCGCCTCAGCATGGTGATCGGCTGGCGGCTGGAGGTATCGCGTTCGGGTGCATCTGCGGGGGGCACCACAACGCCCGCACCGCGCCACACCACCAGCGCGCAGGCCAGCGTCAGCCCGGCCAGCAGCACATAGCCGCCCGCCCAGATCCGGCTCTGATCGCCGAGGCGCAGCGCAGGCTCGATCAGCGTGGGGTAGGCCAGCAGCGCCAGCATGCTGCCCACATTGCTCGCGGCGTAGAGCGGGTACGGGTCGGCGGCGAGCGGGTGGCTGGTGCGCGCGAACCACGCCTGCAGCAGCGGACTGGTGGTGGAGACCACGAAAAATGGCAGGCCCACGGCGACCGCAAGCAGGCCAAGCAGCCACCACACCGGGCTGGTATCGGTGGGCGGCTGCCAACCAGCGGGCACAGCCAGCGGCAGCACGACCAGCGGCAGCAGCAGTAGCGCGCCGTGCAGCAGCACCTGGCTGCGCGCTGCTAGGCGGCGCGTGATCAGGTGCGCGTAGCCGTAGCCAGCCAGCAGCGCGACCTGGTAGAACAGCATAGCCGTATTCCACACCGCCGGCGAGCCGCCCAGCAGCGGCAGCACCATGCGCGCGAACATAGGCTGCACCATGAACAGCAGGGTTGCGCCGAGAAACATGGTGGCAGCGTAGAGCATCAGCACTATTGTCTTCATAGAACTCCATTGGTATACCATATTGCTGTCAATCCAACATAGCAGCACTTGCGGCGCTGGTGCCGCCCATCCACGAGCTGACATACGCGGCCTTGTCGAGCACCCAATTGCAAGCAGTGGCCAGCGCCGCCACGCGACAGCGCATACCTCGCAGATTCGGGCGAGCTGGCCGCTGCGGTGGCAGCGGAATACCGCTGTAGCTACAATCGCCACACCTGCTGAGATCAACTCTTTTCAGACGCATCATGTGCTCGGCGCAGGGGCGATCCTGTCCGCCTATGCTATTGGGCAGGCCAGTGTATCACAAAAAGAGGGCAGAGAGCGCTACATAGCATGCCGCCACAGTGCGCGTGATGGCATAGTGGTGTGATGTCGTGGTGGTTGAAATCTTCTGTGCATCGAGAACCCCCCAGGGACTGCATGAGGCTGCCGGGTCTACGCGTTCTTTCCGATGCCTTTTTGCGCCTTGGTGGCAAATGGCTTTTTCCTTCGCGTCTTCATGGTGAATCAGCCTTTGCGCTCCTTGGTGTCTTGGCGTCTTGGTGGTACAAGATACTGCCAAACGAGAACGTATAGGCCTTACATAAAGCAGTTTGGCACTTCCAAAATGCTTTAGGTTATACTATAATCTGTCGTATGCTGATAGAGCGTGTTACAGACTCCTATGAGCGAACATTTGATCTAGCTCTGGAACGATATTAAATCGGCCTATGAGAGCTATTTCTTGGTCTATACGAACATATATTCGATATTTGTAATAGATAGCTCGCGGTTTATCGACTGATCAAAAATAGCACATATTTCCTAACATATTACTGAAGCCAAAGCATCTTCCCCGGCATACCCAGGTTCCCGCGAGGCCGCGCTGGCCTCACCTTGAACGGTACCGAGGACGCCTATGCCCACCCGCAGCATCCACGCCGAATGGCTCCGGCTTGTCGAGCAGTCTGGCCCATTTCTGCTACCGCCCGCGCTTGATCGCGCCTTCCCGCAGGGCCTCAACGCCACCCCGCCTGATCTGACTGCGGCGCTGCGCCTCGCCTACATCGAGTGGAAGGACGCGACCCAGGGCCTCGCGCCTGACATGGCGATGCACCGCGCCTGGGTGGAGTGGGTGCTGCGCGATGTGCTGGCCATGAACGCCTCGCTCATCCGCCGCGCTGGCGGGGCGGGCGCGTGGCCCGAGGTGGGCGTGCCCGAGCACGGCGAGCTGCTGCAGCCCGACCTAGTGGTCGGCATGGCGGGCGGGGCGGCGCGGCTGCTCATCCAGGTGCTGCCGCCCTGGCAGGATCTGGGCAAGGCCCTGCCCAAGGCCCGCTGGCAGGCATCCCCGGCCAGCCGCATGGAGCATCTGCTGCGCGGCGCGGGCGTGCGCCTGGGCCTGCTCACCAACGGCGAGCACTGGATGCTGGTCAGCGGCCCCGCCGATGCGGCCAGCACCACCGGCTTTGGCTCGTGGTACGCGCGGCTGTGGCTCGATGAGCCCCTGACCTTCCAGGCCTTCCATAGCCTGCTGGGCGCACATCGCCTGTTCGGCGTGGCCGATGAGGACACCCTGGAGGCGCTGCTGCGCGAGAGCGCGGGCCAGCGCCAGGAGGTGGCCGACCAGCTGGGCTACCAGGTGCGCCGCGCGGTGGAGCTGCTGGTGCAGGCCATCGACCTAGCCGACCAGAACGAGCGACGCGCGCTGCTGGCCGACATTGAAAACGAGCAGATCTACCACGCCGCGCTGGCGGTGATGATGCGGCTGGTATTCCTGCTGTTTGCCGAGGAGCAGCGCCTGCTGCTGCTGGGCGACGAGCTGTACGACCGCTCCTACGCGGCGTCGACCCTGCTCGACGCGCTGCGCGAGGAGGCCGACCGCTCCGGCGAGGAGGTGCTGGAGTACCGCTACGACGCCTGGGCGCGGCTGCTGGCGCTGTTCCGCGCGGTGTTCGGCGGCATGCGCCACGACCGCCTGACGATCGCGGCCTACGGCGGCAGCCTGTTCGACCCCGACGCGTACCCGTTCCTCGAAGGCCGCGCCAAGGGGACGACATGGCGCGACACGCCCGCCATCCCCCTGCCGATCAGCAACCGCACCGTGCTGCACCTGCTGGAGGCGCTCCAGATGCTGCGCACATCTCGCGATGGCGGCGTGGCCGAGGCCCAGCGCCTCAGCTTCCGCTCGCTAGACATCGAGCAGATCGGCCACGTCTACGAGGGCCTGCTCGACCACACCGCCGTGCGCGCCACCGATGTGGTGCTGGGCCTGATCGGCACCAGCGAGCGCGAGCCAGAGATCCCGCTGGCCCAGCTTGAGCAGCTGATGCCCAAGCTGGGTGCTGCGCCCACCGGCCAGGGCAGCCCACTCGGTTCCAACGCCATGCACGCATTCGGCGCTGGCTTACGCCTGCCCTTCACCGAGGATCTGATCAGCTTCCTCGGCGAGGAGACCGGGCGCTCGGCCAGCGCGCTGCGCAAGGCCATGAGCAGCCCAAAGGATGACGCCCAACTCGCGTCCCTGCGGTCGATCTGCGGCGACCAGAACCTGTACGATCAGGTGTACCCCTTCGCCAAGCTGGTGCGCAGCGACGACTACGGGCGACCCGTGGTCATCAAAAAAAACCAGATCTACGTCACCTCGGGCACGCAGCGCCGCGAGAGCGGTACCCACTACACGCCCAGATCGCTCACGATCCCAATGGTCGAGCACACGCTGGAGCCGCTGGTCTATGACGGGCCTGCGACAGGCGCGCCGCAGGAAAAATGGAAGCTGCGCCCCGCCAGCGAGCTGCTGCGCCTCACGATCTGCGACCCGGCGATGGGCTCGGGCGCGTTCCTGGTGCAGTCGTGCCGCTATCTGGCCGAGCGGCTGGTGGATGCGTGGGCCGAGGCGGAAAACAAGGTGCAGGAGGATTCTGCACTGCCCGTGGAGAAGCGTGATCAGCCAGACCTCACAGACGTTTCTCTGGACACCATCGCCCCCAATAGCGTTCCCCGCTCGCATGCCCGCCGCCCGCTCATCACGCCCGAGGGCTTCCCAACCGACAACCCCGACGAGGCCATCCCCGCCGACACGCAGGAGCGACTGATCTTGGCGCAGCAGCTGGTGGCCGACCGCTGCCTGTACGGCGTGGACAAGAACCCGCTGGCGGTAGAGATGGCCAAGCTCTCGCTGTGGCTGGTGACGCTCTCCAGCGGGCGACCGTTTGGCTTTCTCGACCACGCGCTGCGCTGCGGCGACTCGCTGCTGGGCATCCGCTCGATTGGCCAGCTGATGGCCTGGGATCTGGGCTACACCGACGGGGCCGACGGCTCGCGCCTGAGCTTCCTGGCCGAGCCGCTGCGCTGGGCCATGGAGCGCGCGCGGTCGCTGCGCCAGCAGATCCGCCGCACGCCCTCGCTGGATGTGCGCGACACCGAGCAGAAGGCCCGCTGGCTGCGCGAGGCCGAGGAGGCCATGGACCTGCTGCGGCTGGCCGCCGACCTGCTGGTGGCCGCGCAGCTCCACAGCGATAAAAAGCAGCGCGACCTGCTGCGCATACACTTTGAGGCCAAGATGATGGGCGTAGCTCAGGCCTGGCAGGGCGCTACCATCGGCGGGGCCGGGGCGCTGCACCTCGATGCGGCGCGCGAGGTGCTAGACGAACTGCGGGAGGAAGCAGAGGATCTGCTCGATGGGCGCAGGCCTTTCCACTGGCCGCTGGAGTTCCCCGAGGTGTTTGCCGATGGCGGAGACGAGGCCGACATCGACCAGATGCTGGCCGCTGTGCGCACGGGCGGCGCGGTGCCCGAGCAGGCCGCCCCCGGCTTTGCGGCGCTGGTGGGCAACCCGCCGTTCATGGGCGGCCAGAAGATCACGGGGGCGCTTGGGACGCCCTACCGCGACTTCTTGGTGAGCTACCTAGCCCACGGCCAGCGCGGCAGCGCCGACATCTGCGCCTACTTCTTCCTGCGCGCCGGGAGCCTGCTGCGCAAGGGCGGGCAGTTCGGCATGCTGGCCACCAACACCATCGCCCAGGGCGACACCCGCGAGGTTGGGCTGGATAAGCTGGTGGCCGATGGCATGATCATCCCGCGCGCGGTGCCCAGCCGCCGCTGGCCGGGCAAGGCGGCGGTGGAGGTGGCGCATATCTGGGTGCGCCACGGCGACTGGCGCGGGGTGTATGTGCTCAACGACCAGCCGACCAGCAGCATCACGCCGTTCCTGACCACCGCCAGCGCGGCCAGCGGCACACCCTTCCGGCTGAAGGCCAACGAAAATAAGTCGTTTATCGGCTCGTATGTGTTGGGCATGGGTTTTGTGCTCGAACCCGACGAGGCGCAGGCCTTGATCGAGCGAGACCCGCGCAATAAGGATGTGCTCTTCCCCTATCTGAACGGCGAGGATCTCAACAGCCGCCCCGACCAGTCGCCCTCACGCTGGGTGATCAACTTCCACGACTGGCCGCTGGAGCGGGCGGAAACATACCCCGATGTGATGAGGATCGTGCGCGAGAAGGTGAAGCCGGAGCGGGATAAGCTAGGCGAAGGCAATCCTACCGCTAAAGACCGATCTAGGCGGTGGTGGCAATTCGCACGTCAGACTATGAACCTCTACGCCACCATCGCGGGCATGGAGCGGGTAATTGTAACAGCTCTTGTTTCAAAATATGTAAATTTCATATTTGAACCTTCTAATATAGTGTTCATGCATAAACTTGCAATTTTCCCACTGAGTAACATCTACTTGAGTATTGTTCAATCCACGATTCATACAGAATGGGCATGGCAACGTAGTTCAACTCTTGGTGGTTCAACCATTAACTATTCCCCCACCGACTGTTTCGAGACCTTCCCTTTCCCCTTTTGCGAGGGCGTGAGCGCAAAAATCGCTGCGCTGGCCACCATTGGCGAGCGCTACCACAGCCACCGCCAGCGCATCATGCGCGAGCGCCAGGAGGGCCTGACCAAAACCTACAACCGCTTCCACGACCAGCGCGAGGCCAGCGCCGACATCGCCGAGCTGCGGCGGCTGCATGTAGAGATGGACCAGGCCGTGGCGGCGGCCTACGGCTGGGGCGATCTGGACCTGGGGCACGGCTTCCATGAGACCAAGCAGGGCCTGCGCTACACCATCGACGAGGCCGCGCGGCGCAGCGTGCTCGACCGGCTGCTGCTGCTCAACCACGAGCGCCACGCCGAGGAGGTCGCGGCGGGCCTGCACGAGAAGAGGCCCGCCAAGAAGCCCACGGGCGCGGCCAAGCGACCCCGCAAGGCTGTAGACAGCGGGCAGCTCGGGCTGGACCTGGGGGAGGATGCTATTGCACCAAGCATACCCACTGCACTGCAACCTCAGCATGCACCAGAAAAGATTATCGATACCGCAACTCTATCCCCTAAACCTATCAATGTACCAGCAAATATGGTCTCTGTCGTACCCAAACCATCGCAGCTCTCACCCCTCAACAAACAAACCATCTTATTTGCACGAATGCTTGAGCTACATCAAGAACATGATCGCGATTATACGCTTGGCCGCATCAAGCTCGAAAAGATCGCTCACCTCGTCGAGGCACACTTTGCCACAGACCTTGGCCGAATGCCCCGCCGAATGGCCGCTGGCCCTGCTGACACTGTACAGCTTAGGAAGGTTCTCACCTATGGAAAAAAGATAGAAGCCTTTCGCGAACATATGTGGTATAGCAAAGATCAACGTAGATTCCGGCTTATACCACAGCCTAATCTCCACCCGATAGCAGGGCGTATGCGCAGTGCCTTTGGCGAGCAAACCGATGCCATCGAAAAGTTCATCATATCGATGGTTGGACTCGACAGCGACCAGGCAGAAATCATAGCGACCCTCTACGCGGCTTGGAATGATCTGCTGGCCGATAGGCAGCAGGTGAGCGAAGAGCTGCTCTTTCAGACTTTCTATGACTGGCATCCGAATAAAGAGAAATATAGTTGGGGGCAACTTCGCATCATGCACCAGCGAATCATCGATGAGCGCATCATCCCAACAGGGCGCGCAAAACGAACCGTGCCCAGGTAGGATGCGCAACGCTCGCCACCCGATCAGCCGCATAGTGCCTATATCGACTCGCCTGCGCGCCAGATAGGAGAACCCGCCATGATCGCAGCCAGCCTGCCCGAGCAGGGCCAGCTTGTCGAGGTGCGCCGCCGCCGCTACGTGGTGGCCGAGGTGCAGGGCAGCCAGCAGCCCGTGGGCGCGCTGGCCCCCGAGGCGCTGCGCCCGCAGCACATGGTCACGCTGGCATCCATCGAGGATGACGCGCTGGGCGAGGAGCTTCAGGTGATCTGGGAGCTTGAGCCGGGCGCGCGCGTGCTCGATCAGCAGGCCCTGCCCGCCCCCGAGGGCTTCGACGACCCGGCGCGGCTGGACGCCTTCCTGCACGCGGTGCGCTGGGGCGCGGCCTCCTCCGCCGATGTGCGGGCCTTGCAGTCGCCCTTCCGCAGCGGCATCGCCATCGAGGACTACCAGCTCGACCCGGTGGTGCGCGCCATCCAGATGCCCCGCGCCAACCTGCTGATCGCCGACGACGTGGGCCTGGGCAAGACTATCGAGGCCGGGCTGGTGGCCCAGGAGCTGATCATCCGCCACCGCGCCCGCCGCATCCTGATCATCTGCCCGTCGGCGCTCCAGATCCAGTGGCGCGACCAGATGCGCGAGAAGTTCGGCCTGGAGTTTCGGATCGTCGACAGCGAGCTGATGCGCACGCTGCGGCGCTCGCGCGGCATCCACGTGAACCCGTGGGGCCACTTCCCGCGCCTGATCACCTCGATCGACTACCTCAAGCGCGACCAGCCGATGCGCCTGTTTCGCGAGACGCTGCCGGTGGGCGGCCACACCTACCCGCGCACCTACGACCTGCTGATCGTCGACGAGGCCCACAACGTCGCGCCTTCGGGCGTGGGTCGCTACGCCAAGGACTCGCTGCGCACCGAGGCCATCCGCACGCTCGCGCCGCACTTCGAGCACAAGCTGTTCCTCACCGCCACGCCGCACAACGGCTACGCCGAGAGCTTCTCGTCGCTGCTGGAGCTGCTGGACAACCAGCGCTTCGCGCGCGGGGTGCCGCCCGACCGCAGCGTGCTCCGGCGCGTGATGGTGCGCCGCCTCAAATCCGAGCTGAAGGTGCACTGGAGCGGGCGCGCGCTGTTCCCCGCTCGCGAGCTTCAGCATATCGAGGTGGCCTACGCCGAGGCCGAGCGCGCCGCCCACCGCCAGCTCCAAGCCTACACCGCGCTGCGCCAGCAGGACAGCCAGGACGCCGCCGAGCGCACCGCCACCGAGTTCGTGCTCAAGCTGCTCAAGAAGCGGCTGCTCTCCTCGCCCGCCGCCTTCGCCGCCACGCTGGAGAAGCACCTGGCCTCGCTGGAGGGGGCGCAGCACCCCGAGCGGCGGGCCGCGCGCCGCACGCCGCTGGGCATCCTGCGGGCCATGGTGGCCGACATCGAGGATGCGGCGGGCGACGGCGAGAGCGACGAGCGGCTGGAGGAGGTCGTGCACACCAGCTCGCGGCTGTTTCGGCCCACCACCGCGCAGGAGCAGGCCCTGCTCGATGCGCTGCGCACCTGGGCCGAGGGGGCGCGGCGCAGGCCCGACGCCAAGGCCCGCACGCTGCTGGACTGGCTGGGCCAGATCGTGCGCCCCGGCGGCGCGTGGTCGGACGAGCGCGTGATCATCTTCACCGAGTACCGCGACACCCAGAACTGGCTGTTCGACCTGCTGGCCGCCGAGGGCCTCACCGCCAGCGGGCGCACCATGCGGCTCTCCGGCGGCATGGCCGACGACGAGCGCGAGCGGGTCAAGGCCGCGTTCCAGGCCAGCCCGGATGAGAGCGCGGTGCGCATCCTGCTGGCCACCGACGCCGCATCCGAGGGCATCGACCTCCAGCGCCACTGCTACCGGCTGGTGCACTACGAGATCCCCTGGAACCCCAACCGCATGGAGCAGCGCAACGGGCGTATCGACCGCCACGGCCAGCAGCACAACCCGCAGATCTTCCACTTCGCGCCGCAGGGCTTCGACGCGGCCAGCATCCGCCCCGATGTGGCGGTGGGCCAGCTGGAGGGCGATCTGGAGTTCCTGATGCGGGCGGTGCAGAAGGTCGAGCAGATCCGCGAGGATCTGGGCAAGGTCGGCCCGGTGATCGCAGATCAGGTGACGGATGCGATGCTGGGGCGGCGGCAGCGGCTCGACACCGCCCAGGCCGAGCGCGACGCCGAGCCGACGCGGCGCATGCTGGTGTTCGAACGCAAGCTGGATGACCAGATCCGCAAGCTCTACGAGCAGCTCCAGGAGAGCCGCCACACGCTCCAGCTCACGCCCGAGCACGTGCAGGCGGTGGTGGAGATCGCGCTGGATCTGGCGGGCCAGCCGCCGCTGCGCGAGGCGGCGCTGCCCGGCGTGTGGCCCGACCCCGGCGGCGCGCGGCGGCGCTGCCCGGTGTTCCACCTGCCGCCGCTCCAGGGCAGCTGGGCGGCCTGCGCCGAGGGCCTGGAGCACCCCCACACCCGCGCCCTGCGCCCGATCGTGTTCGACCACGAGCTGGCCAAGGGCCGCGACGATGTGGTGCTGGCCCACCTCAACCACCGCCTGGTGCAGATGGCGCTGCGCCTGCTGCGCGCCGAGGTCTGGAACACCGCCAGCCACCAGCGCCACCTGCACCGCGTGGCCGCCCGCACCATCCCCGACCACCTGGCCAGTGCGCCGCTGGCCCTGATCTACGGGCGGCTGGTGGTGATCGGCGGCGACAGCGCCCGCCTGCACGAGGAGATCATCGTGGCGGGCGGCGAGATCCAGCAGGGGCGGCTGCGCAGGCTGAACGTGGGCCAGGTGCAGGAGACGCTGGACGCGATGGGCGACGCCCAGCCCGCGCCCGCCGTGCGCGACGACCTGGCCCGCGCGTGGCCCGCCGTGGCCGACGCGGCGCGGGCCGCGCTGGACGCCCGCGCCGAGGACCGCGCCGCCAGCCTGCTGCGCCTGCTCGCCGAGCGCCGCGCCAAGGAGGCCGCCGACATCCAGCAGGTGCTGGATGAGCTAGATCGGGCTATCCGCGCCGAGCTGGATGACGAGCATCGCCCGGTGCAGCTGGCGCTGGACCTGTTCAACGAGAGCGAGCGCGAGCAGTACCGGCGCGATATCGACGCGCTGGAGGCCCGCCTGGCCCAGATCCCCGCCGAGCGCGCGCAGGAGACCGAGGCCATCGAGCGGCGCTACGCGGGCATCCAGCACCGGCTGTTCCCGCTCGCGGTGGTATTCCTAGTGCCTCGGCGGATGGCGTAGGGAGGAGGATTGCCCAACCCTGAAACCCCACACCGTAGGGGCAGGTTTATGCCCGCCCACGATAAAAACGATGCGTCACGCTGTAGGGGCGGCTTTATGCCCGCCCGCGATGAAAAACCACGTGCAGCTATGACCCACCACGCCGCCAGGGCGGATCTCGTGTCCGCCCGCACCGTATCGCGCACCCGCACACGGCTGAAACACGATAATGACCAATGCGCCCACACCGAATAAAACCAATGCCCGCGACCGCCGCCGCAGCCCGCCCACATATGCGCCCACGCCCATCGCTATACTGAAGAGGCAGATCAGCCAAGCCGACACGAAAGCGCACAACCCATGGATGCCACCACCCAGATCATCATCATCGCCGCCGCCAGCGCCGCCGGAGCAGCCATCCTGATCACCGCCCTGATCGCATGGGCCATCGCCGCCGCCCGAGGCCGCCGCCTGCGCGCCCAGATCGCCCAGCAGACCGAGCGCGCCACCCAGGCCGAGACCGCCCTAGCCGAGGCCACAGCCAGCATCGCCACGCTCACCGAGCGTGCATCCGCCAGCGCCGAGCGCGCCGACAAAGCCGAGGCCACCCTGAGCGAGCCCAGCAGAGCATCACCGCCCACGCCGAGCGCGCCGCCAAGGCCGAGACCGCGCTGGAGCGCGAGCAGACCGCCCTGGCCGAGGCCCAGCGGAACGAGCAGCGCATGGCCGACACCTTCGCCCGCCTGAGCGGCGAGGCCCTGCGCGCCAGCGCCGACCAGCTCTTCCAGCGCGCCGAGCAGCAGTTCCGCAGCCACCAGCAGCTCGCCCACAGCGACCTCAGCGCCCTGATCGACCCCATGCGCCAGCAGCTCGCCCAGCAGGAGCAGAGCATCCAGGCGCTGGAGGCCAGCCGCCAGCAGGCCTACGGCAGCATCGAGGCCCAGCTGCGCCAGATGGCCGATGGGCAGCAGAGCCTGACCGCCGCCACCCACAGCCTGACCACCGCCCTGCGCCACCCCGGCGTGCGCGGGCGCTGGGGCGAGCTCCAGCTGCGCCAGGTGGTCGAGGCCGCTGGCATGAGCGACCTGTGCGACTTCAGCGAGCAGCAGACCATCACCACCGACGATGGCACGCGCCAGCGGCCCGACATGGTGATCAAGCTGCCCAACGGGCGCGCGGTCATCGTCGACGCCAAGGTTCCGCTCGACGCCTACCTCGCCGCGCTCGACGAGCCAGACGAGGCCAAGCGCCCCGCACTGCTGGCCCGCCACGCCGCCCAGGTGCGCGCGCACGTGGACGCCATGGGCAGCCGCGACTACCAGCGCAGCCTCGATAGCTCGCACGACTTCGTGGTGCTGTTCATCCCCGGCGAGGTCTTCTACAGCGCCGCGCTGGAGCACGACAGCACGCTGCTGGAGCATGCCATGGCCAAGAGCGTCATCCTGGCCAACCCCGCCACCCTGATCGGCCTGCTCAAGGCCGTGGCCACCGGCTGGCGCGAGGCCCGGCTCTCCGAAGAGGCCCACACCATCAAGACCGAGGGCGAAAACATCTACAAGGCACTCAAGACCGTGGCCGAGCACATGGGCAAGGTCGGCAAGGGGCTGCAAAAATCCGTCGAGGCGTACAATAGCGCCATCGGCAGCCTTGAGGGGCGGCTGCTGCCCAGCGCCCGCCGCATGCAGGCGCTCAAGATCAGCGACGAGCAGATCGCCACGCCAGCCCCCATCGAGCAGCACCCCCGCCCCATCACCCGCGCCGAGCTGCTGCCCGCCCCCGAGGCTACGCCCAACGATGAGGATGGGCAGGCGCTCACCGCCTAGTCATCACGCTGAATAGAATCTCATCAGGGTGACTGATCCCAGGGCTGTTGCCTAGGGCTTGCCCCAAGAAGCCCTAGGCAACAGCCCTACAGCCAGAATAGTCACGGCGGCGTTTTCGTCACGATCAATAACGAGGCCACATCCCGGACACTAATGCACACCAACGCTCATATCCTTTTCGACCACCTGCCCACAAGGCGAACAGCGCTTCCTGGTGGACAAAGTTCTGGCGATGGTATGTATAATAGCGAGGCAATAGGGAGCATAGGGTTAGGGACTGGGCAGTATATTTGCTCGCAGCACAGTCATCGCCGTTAGGGGTCTATATTCGCAAAAATCACACCCACCCGTCCACAAATGTGGACTTATTTTCGTGTATAATGGTTGGGTCGTAGGAAATAAGGGTCGAAAAACGTCTCTCTCAACGATCCTGGGGTTTGGTGGCATATCCATCTACTCCTTTGTATGAGGACACCACAATGCTTGGATCACTGTTTGGCATGACCGTCACCCGCGAGATCCCAGCCGCCGTGCTGCACGGCCTGGTGCGCGGGCAATACACCCTCCACGGCGGCGTCATCCGCTGGGCCGCCGGGACCGCCCAGGCCGGGCAGATCGTCTGCCACCTGCTGCCAGCAGCCAACCTGCTCGCCCCGGTGGCCATGAGCGGCGCAGGCATCCTGGCCGGGGCCATCCCCGTGGTCGGCGCGATCGGCTCGGTGGTCGCCGCAGGCAGCGGCATCCTGTCGGCCATCAACACCTTCCGCATCCTCAAGGACACCAAAAACATCCTCAAGCTCTCCGAGCTGAATCTGGCCGTCACCCAGTCGGGGTTCGCCTCGATCGAGCAGCGGCTGGACAGCCTCGACCAGAAGCTCAGCGAGATCAAAGCCAGCGTCGACGCCATCCAGCGGCTGATGCAGATCGAGCAGCGCTCGGAGCTGCGGGCCGCCCTGGACGAGCTGCGCGGCATCAGCGACGTGCGCGACCCCGAGGTGCGGATCAAGGCCCTGGTGGCAGCGGCGGGCCAGCTGGCCAAGGCCGGCCTGATCTTCGAGGAGCGCGCCGCTGCCGCCGCCACCCTGCCCGTGGCCATGGCCTGCGAGGAGTACTTCTGCATCGCCGTGCTGGCCCGCGCCCGCTGCTACGCCGAGCTGCGCGAGCCGACCCGCGCCCTGGGCATCGTGCGCGACCTGGAAAAGCGCTGGCTCACGCTGGCGCGCGGCATCTCCAAGAAGTTCCTGATCGGCAGCACGCCGGGGCGGCTGTTCTACAGCGACTTCGCCAAGCTGGCCAGCGTGCCCGAGATCATCAGCTGGCTCGACTTCACCGAAGGCACCGAGAAGGGCATCGGCTGGATCGACGAGCTGCGCACCGCGATGGAGCCGTGGTACTATACCCGCACGCCCGAGACCTACGCCTCGTGGCGGCGCATCCGCAACCAGGCCGATATCGACGAGCACCTCCAGCTCCACGAGGCGATCATCCTGCCCGCGCTGCGCAAGCTGACCGCCCGCGCCGAGGTGCTGTGCAACTACATCGGCCAGTTCGAGCTGATGGAGGCCCACCGCCTGACCGCGCAGGAGTTCGAGGACGCGCTGCGCAGCGTGGACAAAGCCGACACGGTGGATGACTTTATCATCCTGCGCTCGCCCACGCTGGCGGTGTAGCGGCGCGTCACGCCCGCGCCGAGGGGCAATGCATCACACCGTCGGGGCGGGCTTTATGCCCGCCCGCGATGAAAAGCGCTGCGCAGCCAGCGCACACCGCCGCGCCGCAACGCCCAGCCGATACCAAGCGGCGCACGCATGGCCGAGGAAATCGGTGGCGATGTCCGCAAATGCGCACGATGCCGTGGGTATAATGGTTAGGAAAGCATCAAGCTGGGTACCATCCAGCCGCATGCAGCGCCCGCGCTGGGCGAGCAGGAATAAAACGCGCACCTAACGCCGTTTGTGTCACTCATTGCACTATCTCTGTTGTCAAAGGAACCCGTCTCATGATTACCTCGCAGGATCGAGAGATCCAGTCACTCATCAACGACATCCGCGATGGCAAGCTGCTGCTGCCCGAGATGCAGCGCGGGTACGTGTGGAAAGCGCCGCAGGTGCGCAACCTCTTCGACTCGCTGTATCGCAACTACCCTAGCGGTCAACTACTTGTGTGGGAGACCGATGACCTGCCGTTCTCGCGCCAGGTGAGCGTGGAAGAGGTCGAGCATGCGCAGCGTAGGCCACAGCTCCTGCTGGATGGCCAGCAGCGGCTCACCTCGCTGGCCGCCGTGATGCTGGGAAGGCCCCTAATAGTGCGCGACACCAAGCGCCCGATCGACATTGTATTCAACGTCTTTACCGAGCGCTTCGAGGTGGCTGGCGTGCGGCAGCGCGGCGAGACAGGCTGGATCTCAGTCTCGAAGCTGTTCACTAGCGGCCCTATGCGCGCGTTGCGCGAGGTGCGTGACGGACTGAGCGACGACGAGGAGGACAAGGTGCTGGAGCGGCTCACGCGGCTGGATAACATCAAGAGCTACAAATACCGCGTGAACGTACTGGAAGGGATCAACTACGAAGAAGTAACCGATATTTTCGTACGTATCAACTCCGGCGGCACCATACTTAACAACGCCGATCTGGCCCTGGCTCAGATCTCGGCCCGCTGGCGCGGCGTCACGGACGAGTTCCACAAGTTCCAGTGGGGCATCTACACCAAGCATAGCCTCTGGCTCGACAACGGCGTCATGCTGCGCACTATGTCGCTGCTCCTCTCGAACCAGAGCAGGCTGAGCCAGTTCTTCCGTGGCGACCAGCGGCGCGTGGCTGTCGAGGACATCCCCGACGCATGGAATCGCGCCCGCAGCGGCCTGCTGACCGCCATTGAATTCCTCATCCACAACTGCAAGATCGACCGGCTGAGCCTGCTGCCCACCAGCTACATCCTGATCACGCTCGCCGCCTTCTTCGACCGCTTCCAGCAGCAGATCACCACCGAGCAATCGCGCGACCTTCAGCGCTGGGTCTACCTGGCGCTGGCGTGGAGCCGCTACAGCAACGCCAGCGAGACCGCGCTCGATCAGGACTACGCTGCGCTCAACAAACCCAACCCAGCCAAGGCAATGATCGAGAGCCTTGAGGACAAGGTCGGGCGCGGGCGCAGCATCAGCGAGCGCGAGCTGCGCGACCAGCGCAAAAACTCGCCCTTTATGGTGCTGAGCTACGTGCTGGCGCGCGAGGCCGAGGCCCAGGACTGGTTCAACAGTGTCAAACTGGGCGGCAGCCAGCCGCTAGAGCTTCACCACATCTTCCCCAAGGCCGTGCTGGCAAAGAAATACAACCTGCGCGCCGACACGCTGATCATCGATCAGGTGGCAAATCTGGCCTTCCTCTCCAGCAAGGCAAATAATAGCATCAGCTCGCGGCAGCCAGCGGAGTATCTTCCCAAGATCGAAGAGCGGCGGCTGCGGGCGCAGCACGTGCCAATGGACCCGGCGCTCTGGACGCTCGACCAGTTCGAGGCATTTGCGCTCCAGCGGCGCACCATGCTCGCCGATGCGCTCAACACGCTGATCGACTCGCTCTCTGATGCGCCCTCGCTAGTACGCGGGAGCGAGAAGGCCCAGCTTGAATCGCGCATCGAGGCGCTGGAGCACCAGCTGCGCGACCTGGTGGCCGACCGCCTGACCGAGGCGCGGGGCGAGGGCGCGCTGGAGCACTGCATTCCGCAGAACACGCGCCGTGGCATCGAGAGCCGCCTGCGGCAGCGCGTGGGCAAAAACCCCTTCGAGGCCGACGAGTTCCGCACGCTGGGCGATCTGCTCCAGTTCTGCCAGTTCAGCGACTACGCGCGGATCATGCGCGACAACTGGGTGCTGTTCAGCGACACGTTTGGCGAGGGCAAGAGCTTCGACCAGCACATCGCGGCGGTGACGACGGCGCGCAACGCCTTCGCCCACAACAACCCGATCGGCAAGGCCGACCTGCTGAGCGCCGAGGCCGGGCTGATCTGGATGGAGGACTGCCTGCGCGCCCTGGCCGACCGCGAGGAGCCGGAGGCCGAGGACGAAGACATCCTGGCCGAGGCCGCCGAAGTGGCGTAGCGCGACAAACCGCGCGGGGCGGCAAGCGGCGATGCCTCCCCGCGCGCATCCCACCATTCGCACGCATGCTGGCTGGGGAATTAGCTCATGGAAACAGGAACCATAGCCACCGACCAAATCATAGCCAACCGCATCGAAGATACCCGCCGACGGCTCCTCGACCTTACACGGCGAAACCGCCTGCTTAACCACCGCACCAAAGGCCGCGCAACCCTTGGCATCACCAAGGAAATCTCGGCGGAAATCTTCCGGCTCCTCGTTGCCGAGGCCCAGACACTCCAGTTTCTGTCCCGCGAAGAGGCACCCAAGGGTGTTCTGATCGCCCAGGATGATGACTACGCAGTGAGCGATGATTCTGCGGCCAGCTTCAAGCTTGCGCCTATCGACGCCAAACAGCGCGCCAGCTACCACACCGACAGAAACCTCCAGACCGCGCTGAGCGGCGAATATCTCCAGGCGCGACTGCTCTACCTCGCTCGACAGGCTGAGAGCGCCCGCGAGGAGCAGGGGTGCAACGTGCTGTTCCTCACGCTGGGCATGGTCGAGTGGCGCGAGCGCGAGCAGAGCGAGCCTTCGCGCGCGCCGCTGATCTTCATCCCGGTCGATCTTCAACGCCGCACGGTGCGGAACCGCCACCACATCCAGCGCTATGAGGATGATATCCTGATCAACCCCTGCCTGATCGAGCTGTGCCGCCGTGTGTTCCACTTCGATCTTCCCACGGTCGAGATCGACGAGACGCTGGATGTGGGAGGATACTTCAGGCAGATCGAAGCGGCACTCGCAGGAATTCCCGGCTGGAACGTGCTGCCCAATGAGATCCACGTGGGTATCTTCAGCTTCGCCAAACTGCTGATGTACCGCGACCTCGACCACACCACATGGCCCACCCAGCAGGTGCTCACCGCGCATCCGCTCATCCGCCAGCTGCTCGGCTGCGGTGACCGGGATTCCCAGCCCGCAGCCTTCCCCTATGCCAACATGCTGGATGAGACCATCCCGCCCGCCCAAAACTACCAGGTGCTTGACGCCGACTCAAGCCAGCAGGTCGCCATCCAGGCGGTAAAGCAGGGTCTGAGTATGGTGATCGAGGGTCCGCCCGGCACCGGCAAATCGCAAACGATCACCAATATCATCGCCGAGTGCCTAGCTATAGGCAAAAGCGTGCTGTTCGTCGCCGAGAAATCGGCGGCGCTCTCGGTGGTGAAACGGCGGCTTGAGGCGGTGGGACTGGGGGCCTATGTGCTGGAGCTACATAGCAACAAGACCAGCAAGCGCATTGTGCTGGATGAGCTACAGCGCACCCTAGAGAGCTACGAGGACAATATCAGTGTGCCGCGAGCCGACCCGCAGCAGCTCGCCGAGCGGCGAGCGCGGCTTAACGCCTATGCCCAAGCGCTCCACCAGCCGCTCGGTGCACTGGGCATCACGCCGCACGAGGCCACGCTACACTGCATCGCGCTGCGCGATGTGCCCGAGGCCAGCATCCGCATCGATACGCCGCTCCAATGGGATCGAGCCGCGCTTGATATGGCCCGCGAGCGCATCACTACCTTCGACCGCTGGCGGCGGCGGGTGGGCGACCCCAGCACCCACCAGTGGCGGCATATTGGCCTCGACCACATCGACACACTCGCCCGCCAAGAACTACAGCAGCTGCTTGCCGAGATTGTCGCTAGCGTCACCTCGCTGCAAGCCGTGCTGGGGCAGGCGAGTGCTCTGCTGGCGCTGCCGCTTGCGCCAAGCGGGGCCAGCGCACGGGTCGCGCTCGACCGCCTCACGTTGCTGCTCGCCCTACCCGATCTAGACGTAGGCATGATTGAGGATGAACGATGGGAAGGATCTGCTGAGGCACTCGATAGCTGGGTGGCGCAGGGGCAGCAATACCAGCAGCAGCGCACCCACCTGATGGAGGCGTTCATCCCCGAGGCGCTGGAGCAGGACTGGAGCCACATGCTGCTGCGCCGCCAGCAGCACGCCGCATCGCTCGGGCATCGGCTCCTCCCCGACCCATTTGAAGATAGCATCCTCCAGTGGCTCTTCCCCGACTGGCGGGCCGATTCCGAGCAGCTGCGCCGCTTCCTGAAGCCCGACATCGCCCCAAGCATCGAGGAGCAGATCGCGCTGCTGACTCAAATAGGCGAACATGTGGCTGAGGGCCAGCAGATCCAAGCGCGCAGCGCAGATCTGGCCCCGCTGTTCCGCAGCCACTGGCAGGGGATCGACGCAAGCTGGGAAACCATCAACGCGACGCTCCAGGCGGTACGCACGGCGCGCGCATATGTCCGCGCTGGCACGCTGGATGTGCGGGTCGCCGCCTTGGTTCTTTCTGGCGGTGGTCGCGCGCAGGCCACAACCCTGTGCGAGGCGCTTCAGCACGCGCTAGGCCGTACCGATGCTGCGTTCTGCGCATGGTGTGAGCGCACCAGCACCAGTGACCGCGACTGGCTCGGCGGCTACTGGGAGCAGGGCGCGCTGGGCGATACCCACGCGCAGTTCGCCCATCTGCTCGGCGCATTCCCAGCGCTCGATGACTGGGTCGCCTACCGCCACGCCCAGGGGCAGCTCGCGCAGCACCTGCCCGCCTTCCTCGCCTGGGCCGAGCGCGCCGCGCCCGCAGCCGAGGTTGATCTGGCCGATTGCTTCGAGCGCCAGTTCTACCACATCTGGCTCGATGCGGCGCGACAGGAGCGCCCCGCGCTCGCAGGGTTCCGTGGCGAGGAGCATGAGACGCAGATCCAGGCGTTTATCGGCGACGACCAGCGCTGGATCGCGATCAACCGCCAGCGCGTCGCGGCGGCTGTGCATAGCCGTAAGCCAAATGTGCTTCAGGCGCTCCACCCGCAGTCCAAGCTCGGCATCCTCAAGACCGAGATAAAAAAGAAGCGGCGCAATATGGCGCTGCGCGCGCTCTTCACCAAGACGAACGACGCGCTCCAGTCGCTCAAACCGTGCTTTATGATGAGCCCGATCTCCATCGCCCAATATCTCGCGCCGGGCACGATCAGCTTCGACGTGGTAATTTTCGATGAGGCCAGCCAGGTCGAGCCTGCCGACGCCTATGGCGCGATCGCGCGCGGTCGCCAGCTTATCCTGGTGGGCGACGAGAAGCAGCTTCCTCCCACCAGCTTCTTCTCGAAGATCGAGAGCGACGACGGGCGCGAGAGCGAGGAGAACGAGAGCGCCGATCTGGAAAGCGTGCTCTCGCTCGGGATGGTGCAGCTGCCCCACCAGTGCTCGCTGCGCTGGCACTACCGCAGCCGCCACCAGAGCCTGATCGAGTTCTCAAATCAGCAGTTCTATGATGGGAAACTTCAGGTCTTCCCCGGCCCTTACACCAGCACCAGCACCTATGGGCTGAGTTTCTGCCATGTCGCCGACGGCGTCTATATGCGCGGCGCAGGCCAGAACAACCCAGCCGAGGCCCGCGCCATTGCGGCGGCAGTGCGCGAGCACGCGCTTGCAAGCCCCGAGCTGAGCCTGGGAATCGGCGCATTCAGCGTGGCGCAGCAGCGCGCCATTGAGGACGAAATTGAGCAGATGCGGCTGGATGCCACCGACCCGCGCATCGAGAGATTCTTCCTTCAGCAGACCCACGAGCCATTCTTTGTCAAGAACTTAGAAACTATTCAGGGCGACGAGCGCGATGTTATCCTGCTGAGTGTGGGCTATGGGCCAGACAGCACAGGCAGGGTGGCCATGAACTTTGGCCCGCTCAATCGAGATGGCGGTTGGCGACGGCTCAACGTGCTGGTCACCCGCGCCCGCCAGCGCTGCATCCTGTTCAGCTCCATCCGGGCCGAGCAGATCAACCTCGACGCCACACGGGCGCGCGGCGTAGCCGCCCTAAAAAGCTACCTGGCCCTCGCCGAGCACGGCGAGCACCGCAGCCAGCGCGCCGCAGCCGAGCCGCACCCGCTCTACGCGGTCATTCGGCAGGCGCTCGAATCGCACGGCTGGCAGAGCCACGAGCAGGTGGGCACCAGCAGATCGTATGTCGATATCGCCGTCATCGACCCCATAGCACCCGACCGCTATGTGCTGGGGATCGAGACCGATGGTGAGATCTATGGCCGCTCCGCCACCGCACGCGACCGCGAGCGGCTGCGCGATAGCGTGCTGGCCCAGCTTGGCTGGCGGCTCTGCCGCACCTGGGCGATGGATTGGCTCTACCGCCCCGAGCACGCCCAGAAGCAGATCCTTGCAATCCTAACGGGTGAAGCTACCGTACCAAGCCAGCCTACCACCGAAGGCGCAAAACCCGAGCCAGATCTACCACCCAACGAAACAAACTCGGCGGGAATTGCCACCACGCGCCTCACGATAGACGACACATCAAGCGGCGCGGTGCATGTCATCCCCTACGCCAGCTCTTCATTCCGCCAGCCCTCGTGGTCACACACCTTCGAGCTGACCCCGACAGCAGCATTAGCCGATATCATCGTCCAGATCGTGCTGGATGAGTCACCAATCCACGAGGAAGAGGTGCAGCGTGTGGTCGCAGCATTCTTCCACACTCGCGCCTCTAAGCGCATCCAGGATGTGTGTAGCCGCATTCTCCCCGCCCTAGCCCGCGATGGCCGCATTCGACAGCAGGGGCTATTCCTTTGGGCACCTGCCATGGAGGATGCGCCGATTCGGGCCAGAGCCGACACATGCCCCGTGCTCAAGCCCGAGCTGATTGCGCCCGAGGAGCTACAGGCAGCCGTGCGCCAAGTGCTGCGCGAGCAATTTGGCCTTCAGCGCGACGCACTGATCACCAGCACCTCGCGCCTGCTCGGCTTCCGGCGCTGCGGGTCGGCGCTTGAGCAGGCCATCAGCACTGCGGTTGAAGCCTTGATCGCCAACGGCTCGCTTGTACGCGATGGGCAGGGGTTTCTGACCCTCACCTCATCATAACGAGAACCCACTATGGCCGCATACGAGCTCTCATTCACGCCCACCTTCTACAACGAGTCGCTCAACGTGCCACGGCACGTGAGCAAGAGCATCACGCAGAAGCTCAAAGTGCTGGAGGGCGACCCGATCTCAGCCCTGGGCGACGCCAAGAAGATCAAGGGCTACGCCAATGTCTACCGCGTGCGCGTGGGCGACTACCGTGTGTTCTACAGCGTGGGCCAGGGCTGGGTGAAGCTGCTGAGCGTGCGCAAGCGCGACGAGCGCACCTACGCCGACGAGCTGCCCGCCGCGCCCGCGCCCGCCGCTGCCCCCGATGCGGCGGCGCTGGCCCCCCACGCCGAGGCCGCGCCGCCCGTCTACACGCCGCCCGCCTATGTGCCGCCGCCTGCGGCCAGCGCCCCGCTGCCCTACGCCCTCACCCCCGAGCTGCTGGCCCAGTGGCGCATCCCCGAGGATCACTGGCCCGCCGTGCTGCGGGTGCGCACCGAGGACGACCTGCTCGATCTGTCCATCCCCGAGCGCTACGTCAGCCGCCTGCTCGACACCATGTTCCCGCGCGCCCTGGAGGCCATCGCCACCCAGCCCGAATACCGGCTGGCCCAGGCCGAGGATGTGGCGCTGTTCGAGACCGAGGATCTGGGCGCGTTCCTGCTCAAGCTCTCGCCCGAGCAGGCCGCGCTGGTGGCCCAGCAGCGGCGCGGCCCCACGCTGGTGAAGGGCGGCCCCGGCACAGGCAAATCGACCCTGGCGCTCTACCGCGTGCGCCATCTGATCGAGCGCGGCGTCGGCCCCATCCTGTTCACCACCTACACCAACGCGCTGGTCAGCTACTCCGAGCAGCTGCTGGCCCAGCTGCTGGGCCGCGACCCCGCCGCGTGCGGCGTGAAGGTCGGCACCGTCGACGCGCAGGCCATGCACTACTACGCCAAGGCGCACGGCTGGGCCAACTTTGCCACCGACGGCCAGATCGAGGCCTGCCTGACCACGGCGCTCGCAGAGGCCGAGATCCCGGCGGCCAACGTCTTCGACCGCCAGGTGCGCCAGCAGGCCCTGGCGCGGCTGGGCAGCGCCTACATCCTGCAAGAGTTCAATGATGTGCTGCTGGCCTGGGGCGTGGAGCGAGCCGACGACTACGTGGCCATGGAGCGGCGCGGGCGGCGCACCCCGCTCAAGGCCAGCACCCGCGAGGCGCTGTGGGCCGTCTACACGCGCTGGCGCGAGCTGATGGCAGCGCAGCGGCTCGTCACCACCGCCATCGTGCGGCTGGAGGCGCTGGCCGTGGCCCGCGCGCTGCCCGCCAAGCCCTACCAGGCCCTGATCATCGACGAGGCCCAGGATCTGCCGCCGGTGGCCATCCGCCTGCTGTGCGCCCTGGTCGCCACCCCCGACCACCTCTACCTCACCGCCGACGCCGCCCAGTCGATCTACCAGCGCGGCTTCAGCTGGCGGCAGATCCACGCCGACCTGACCATGGCCGGGCGCACCCTAGTGCTGCGCAAGAACTACCGCAACACCGCCCAGATCGCCGCCGCCTGCGCCAGCATCCTCGACGCCGAGGTAGCGGGCGACGCCGAGAGCATCCAGCAGGAGCTGTCGCCCATCCTGGGCGAGCCGCCGCGCATCCAGCTGGTGGCCAGCGAGCGCGAGGAGGTCGAGGCCGTGCGGGCCTTTCTGGTGGATGCGGCCCGCCACTACCGCCTGCCGATCTTCACCGGCGCAGTGCTGTGCCAGGGCCAGCGCACCGGACAGCAGCTGGCCCAGCGCCTCACCGCGCTCGGCATCCCCGCCGTGTTTCAGAGCGGCAAGCAGATCGACATCACCGTCCGCCAGGTCAAAGTGCTGACCATCCACTCGGCCAAGGGGCTGGAGTTCCCCTTTGTGGCCGTGGTGGGGCTGGATGCCGGGCGGCTGCCCCGCCAAGACGACGACCTGCCCGCCGAGGAGCAGGCCGCCGCCGACGAGGCCCAGCGCCGCCTGTTCTTCGTGGGCAGCTCGCGGGCCATGCGGGCGCTGCTGATATGCGGCAGCCGCCAGACACCCTCGCCCTTCCTCGACGCGCTCACGCCGCCGCTCTGGGAGCGAAAGGACCACCTATGATCGCCACCATGAGGCTCGCCGCCATCCTCCCGCAGGGCCAGGGCGCGCTCAACACCATCGGCGTGCAGCTGGCCCAGCGCCGCGTGCGGCTGGACTGCAGCGATGTGCCGGAGCTTGACCCGGCCCAGCTCGAATTTCTGCTGGCCGCCATCCCCGCCGACTGGGACTTTCTCGAACTCGATGAGGTGATCGATACCCAAACGCTTAGCCCTGGGCTGGCCGCGCAGCTCTTGTCCTGGGTGCACCGCCGCGCCGGTCGCGCCCTGCCCGCAACGCCCCTGCCGCCCAGCCCGCCCACCCAGCCGCCCCACCCAGCCCCGCCCGTCGCCATCCTGCGCGAGCGCCTAGAGCAGCTGGTGATCGCCGACCTGCTCGGCCCCAGCGGCGGCCCCGAGGAGATCATCGACGAGCGCACGGTGCGCGGGCGCTACATGGTGGGCATCCTAGCCCCGCGCAGCCAGAGCCGCCTGCCCGAGGAGCACGATGAGGATGCCCCCGCCGAGGACGGCGGCGAGGACGGACAGCCCGAGGCCGCGCCATCCAAGGCCAGCACCGCCGCCATGCTGCCCTCCTCCATCGGCATGACCTTCACCATCGACGAGCAGGCCAGCGCCATCCAGGTAGCGGCCAGCTGGGGCCGCTACGAGCGCGCCAGCATCGAGGAGGATCGCTTCCGCAACAAGGACGGCAGCTACCGGCGCGTCTGGCGGCGCGTGCCCATGGCAGGCCGCTCGGGGCGCATCCCGCTGCGCGAGGGCAAGATCGAGACATGGACGCCGCACCCCGACGCGCCGCAGGTGGTAGTCGAGGGCCGCATGCGCCGCCGTGGCGGAAACTGGATCGTCACGCTGTTCCTGGTGAACGGGCAGGATGAGCCAGCCAAGCAGAAAGATAGCGCCTGGGTATTTCAGCCCGAGCTGCGCGTGGCCGCCCCCGATGGCGCGGCCATCTTCCAGCGCCGCCAGACGCCGCCCGCCCCCAGCGACGCGGCGGAGCGCCAGGAGGAGCGCCAGATGGCCATGCGCTACCGCAACTATGTCGAGTTCGCCGTTGGGCATGGTGTCTCGGTCGACGCCCAGCTGGCCGAGGGCGCGGTCGACCGCGCCACCGCCGTGTGGACCAGCGTGGTGCCCGCCTACGAGGTGCCGCAGACCACCCCGCCCACCGCCAAGGACATCCCTGCGCTGGCCACGCTCACGCTCGACATGCAGGCCCTGGCCGATCTGCCCAACGGCGCGTTCAGCGCCCACCTCGCGCCCCTGGCCGACGCCTACGAGGCCTGGATCGCGCAGCAGGATCAGCGGCGGCACTTTCCCACATCCGACCTCGCAAACTACACCGCTGAAGCGGCGGCAGCCCTACGCGACTGCCGCACCGCGCTGGAGCGCATCCGGGCGGGCATCGCGCTGCTGGATAGCAACCCCCAGGCCGCCGACGCCTTCCGCTTCGCCAACCGCGCCATGGCGCTCCAGCGCACCCGCACGCGCTACGCCGCCGAGCGGCGGCGCGGCAGCACCGCCGAGGTGGCCAGCTTCGATACGCCCGACACCCACTCGTGGCGCGCCTTCCAGCTCGGCTTCATCCTGATCAACCTGCCCGGACTCACCGACCCCACCCACCCCGACCGCGCCACCCCGCAGGGCGCGCAAGCCAACCCCGCCGACGCCCTGGCCGACCTGCTGTGGTTCCCCACCGGCGGCGGCAAGACCGAGGCCTACCTGGGCCTGACCGCCTACACGCTGGGCATCCGCCGCCTGCAGGGCGTGGTGGCCGGGCGCAGCGGCCTGAGCGGCGTGGCTGTGCTGATGCGCTACACGCTGCGCCTGCTCACGCTCCAGCAGTTCCAGCGCGCCGCCGCCCTGATCTGCGCCTGCGAGGTCATCCGCCGCGAGGCCCCCAGCCGCTGGGGCGACGAGCCGTTCCGCGTGGGGCTGTGGGTCGGCCAGCGCTCCACGCCCAACAGCATCGAGCAGGCCGAGGAGGCGGTGAAAGAGCTGAAGAAGAGCGGGCGGGCCAGCGGCAGCACGCCCCACCAGCTCACCCACTGCCCGTGGTGCGGCGAGGCCATCGTGGCCGGGCGCGACCTAGTGGTGGAATCGGCCAAGCAGGGCCGCGCCCGCGTGCTGACCTACTGCGGCAGCCTGCTCGACCAGTGCGCCTTCAACCAGCGCAGCGCCCCGGGCGAGGGCCTGCCGGTGATGGTGGTGGATGAGGAGATCTACCACCGCCTGCCATCGCTGCTGATCGCCACGGTCGACAAGTTCGCCCAGATGCCCTGGAACGGGCGCACCGCCGCGCTGTTCGGCCACGTGAGCGGCCACTGCGAGCGCCACGGCTACCTCACCCCCGACATGGAGCACGCCGAGCAGCGCCACCCGCCCGTGCGCGGCGGCCTGCCCGCCGCCCTGGTGCGCGAGGCCGCCCCGCTGCGCCCGCCGGACCTGATCATCCAGGACGAGCTGCACCTGATCAGCGGGCCGCTGGGCACCCTGGTGGGCCTCTACGAGACCGCCATCGACCACCTGGCGAGCTGGGAGGTGGGCGGCATGCGCGTGCGGCCCAAGGTCATCGCCTCCACCGCCACCATCCGCCGCGCCGCCCAGCAGGTGCACAGCCTGTTCCTGCGCCGCGTGCAGGTCTTCCCGCCGCAGGGGCTGGATGCGGGCGACACCTTCTTCTCGATGCAGCGAGCCCCCAGCCCCGAGACGCCCGGGCGGCGCTACCTGGGCATCTGCGCCCCCGGCATCCGCCACAAGACCGCGCTCATCCAGGCCTACGTGGCCTTCCTTGCCTCGGCCCAGCAGATCGCCGAGCAGGCCGAGGCCGCCGAGGCCGACCCGTGGATGACGCTGGTGGGCTACTTCAACGCCCTGCGCGAGCTGGCCGCCATGCGCCGCGCCGTGGATGACAGCGTGAGCACTCGCCTGCGCCGCATGGAGCAGCGCGGCCTCACCAAGCGCTTCCTCAACCCCTGGAGCGTGCGCGAGCTGACCTCGCGCATGAGCGCCGCCGACATCCCCGACGTGCTCAACCTGCTGGAGCTGCCCTTCACCGCCGCGCCCAAGGCGGGCAAGCCCACCCGCGCCGCCGCCGAGGGCAGGCCCATCGACGTGCTGCTGGCCACCAACATGATCTCGGTGGGCGTGGATGTCGAGCGGCTGGGCCTGATGGTGGTGGCCGGGCAGCCCAAGTCGACCGCCGAGTATATCCAGGCCACCAGCCGCGTCGGGCGGCAGCGCCCCGGCCTGGTGGCTACCATCTACAACTGGACGCGCCCGCGCGACATGAGCCACTACGAGCGCTTTAAGCACTACCACGCCACCTTCTACCAGTACGTCGAGGCCCTGTCGGTCACGCCCTTCTCCGCCCGCGCGCTCGACCGGGGCCTGTCGGCGGTGCTGGTGGCTATGGCGCGGCTGGGCGAGCCGCGCTACAATCCCAACGGCGGCGCGGGGCTGCTGGATGCCACACACCCCGCCGTCGCCGCCGCCCAGCAGGCGCTGGCCACGCGGGCCGCCCATATCGTGGACACGCCCGCCGGCGACCAGGTGCAGGCCGCTGCCGCCACCCGCATCGACCAGTGGCTCGACCGCATCACCCGCAGCCGGGGCGCGCGGCTCGGCTACAAGCAGCAGGGAAAAGAGGAAGTTGCCTTGCTCGGCAAGCCTGGTGGCGACTGGAATCTCTTTACCTGCCTGATGTCGCTGCGCGATGTCGAGCCGACGGTCAATCTCATTCTTGACGATGGGGGAATGGATAGATTAGATGAGCAGGCCTGGACCTTCAGCGCCAGCGACGACCCCGCCCCCGCCGATGAGGAGGACGCCTAACATGGCAACACTCAAACACCCATGCGTCGGTGACGTGCGCCCCAGCCAAGTCATCTTCAGCTACGGCGTGGGCGCACTAATCGACCTGCCCCATATTTCTGTACTGGTGATGGGGCTGAATGATTGGAATGTCGGTGGTCAAGTCTCACAGGTTATTGAGGAGGAAAGACTGCTCGAAACCATACGTGTGCAGCTTGGCCCACAGGTCAAACAGCTCCTTGGCCCACCCGCGCTCTCACCCGAGGACGAGCAGATAGCCTTCGCCAATTCGCAAAATCACGTTGGTATTCCTGTCGCGCTCTTCCCTCGGTGGCTTGTCTGCCCACGCTGCCAACGCCTTGCGCCGCTGAGCGTCGGTCTATTCAAGCGCATCGACGATCTCTATCACCCCGAACGTACGCGCTATGTACATGAGGGATGCGACGCATCCAAGGAGAAAAATCCTGTTGCCGTGCCCGCCCGCTTCCTGGTCGCCTGCGAGCACGGCCACCTCGACGATTTTCCGTGGATCGAGTTTGCCCACCGTGGCCCGACAAATTGCCGTCCAAAACTCCGTCTGATTGAGTACGGCCCCAGCGGTGAAGCCCGTGACCTGGAGGTGCGCTGCGAAACCTGTAAAGCATCACGCCGCCTCTCCGACGCCTTCGGCGACGAGGGGCGCAAACACATGCCGCAGTGTCGCGGGCGGCGGCCCCACCTGCGTGACACAGACCCCACACCCTGCGACCAGCACGCCAAGACCATCCTGCTGGGCGCGTCCAACCTGTGGTTCGCCAGCGCCATCACCGCGCTGGCTATCCCCACCGAGCCGGTGCGGCTGGCCCAGCTGGTGGCCGAGAAGTGGAGCACGCTGGCCAACGCCAAAACCAGCGAGTTTCTCACCTTCGCGCGGCAGATGTCGCCCGATGCCTTCCGCGACTTTATCGGCTACACCGACGCGCAGATCTGGGATGCCATCGAGCGCAAGCGCGCCGCCGACGCGGCAGGCGAGCGCCCCAGCGACATCCCCGACCTCAAGCGCAGCGAGTGGGAGCAGCTCGCGCAGCCCGCCAGCCACACGCCGACCAAAGACTTTCGCCTGCGCGAGACCGCCGTGCCCAGCGGCTTTGCCGACACGCTGGCGCGCGTGGTGCTGGTCGAGCGGCTGCGCGAGGTGCGCGCCCTGATCGGCTTCACGCGCATCGACGCCCCCGGCGAGTTCGGCGAGGAGCTGGCCGCCGCCGAGGTGCGCCGCGCCCCCATCAGCCGCCAGCCGCCCGCCTGGGTGCCCGCTGCCGAGGTGCGCGGCGAGGGCATCTTCATCCAGTTCCGCGAGGATGCGCTGGCCGCGTGGCTGCGCCAGGGCGCGGTGCAGCAGCGCGACGGCCAGTTCTCCAATGCCCACATGCGCTGGCGGCAGTCGCGCCACCTCACCCCGCCGGAGGCGTTCTACCCCACCATGCGCTACGTGCTGCTGCACAGCTTCGCCCACGCGCTGATGCGCCAGCTCGTGCTGGAGTGCGGCTACACCGCCGCCAGCCTGCGCGAGCGCATCTACGCCAGCGCGCCCACGCCTGACCAGCCCGCCGACCCCATGGCGGGCGTGCTGATCTACACCGCCGCCCCCGACAGCGAGGGCACGCTGGGCGGCCTGGTGAGCCTGGGCGAGACCGCCGCGCTGGCCCGCCACCTGCGGGCGGCCCTGC